>JAIXPW010000114.1 GCA_027485995.1 Verrucomicrobiaceae bacterium | reverse complement strand
TTGTCGAGCTCGGTCTTGAACCAGGCGATGCCACGATCCTCGATCGTGTACTTGAGACGGGAATGCTTGCGATCCGTGCGGTCGCCGTAATCGCGCTGCACCAGCACGACCTTCTCGGCCACATCGACCGCCTGCTCCGGCGTGCAGAAGCCGATGATGTCGGCCAGGCGCGGGAAGGTGGCCTCGTTGCCGTGGGTCATGCCCATGCCACCACCGACGGCGACGTTGTAACCGACGACCTTGCCGTGCTCGACGATGGCGACGAAGGAAAGATCGTTGGCGTAAATGTCGACGTCGTTTGAGGGAGGCACCGCGACGGTGATCTTGAACTTACGAGGCAGGTAGGTCTTGCCGTAGATCGGCTCGACCTCTTCCTCGGACGACTCGATCTTTTCCCCATCCAGCCAGATCTCGTGGTAGGCACGGGTGGCGGGAGTGAGGTGATCGGAGATGTCCTGGGAAAGCTTCAGGGCCTCGGCGTGGACCGACGAAAGGTGCGGGTTCGGATTGCACATCACGTTGCGGTTCACGTCGCCGCAGGCCGCAATGGAATCCATGGCGGCGGCGTTGATCGCCTTTACCGTGCGCTTCAGGTTGGTCTTGATGATCCCGTGAAGCTGGAAGGCCTGACGGGTGGTCAGCTTGATCGTCCCATTGGCGTAGGTTTCCGCCATTTCGTCGGTGGCAAGCCACTGCGCGGGAGTCGCCACACCGCCGGGAACCCGGATGCGGATCATGAAGGAGTAGGCCTTTTCAAGACGATGCTTGCGGCGATTGGCGCGCAGGTCGCGATCGTCCTGCTGGTAGGAACCGTGGAACTTGAGCAACTGCTGGTCGTCCTCGCTGAGCGACCCGGTGGAAAGGTCGGCGAGTCCTTCAGCGATGGTGCCACGCAGGTAGTTGCTGCGGGTCTTGATGCCTTCGTTGGCGGAGAGTTTCTTTTCGCTCATGGGTGAAAGTGATCGGTGGACGGTGATCAGTGATCGGTGTTTTGAAGAGGTGAACGGCGAAGGTGATCTTCTCCGATCACCGCTCACCGATCACCCGGCACAACTCTTCAGTAGACATCACGCTGATAGCGCTTCGCCTTCTTGAGTTCCTCGACATAGGCCTCGGCATCGGCACGGGACTTGTGGCCCTGGGATTCGACGATGGAAACGAGGGCTTCGTGGACATCATGCGCCATGCGGTTGGCATCGCCGCAGACGTAGAAGTGGGCACCTTCCTCGAGCCAGGCATAGAGCTCCTTGGCGCGCTCCAGCATCTTGTGCTGGACGTAGATCTTCTCGGGCTGGTCGCGGGAGAAGGCGACGTCGAGCTTCGATAGGACACCGGACTTGAGATGGTCCTGCCATTCGAGCTGATAGAGGAAGTCGTAGGTGTAGCGCTGGTCGCCGAAGAACAACCAGTTCTTGCCCGGATGACCGAGTGCGGCGCGATGTTCGACAAACGCGCGGAAAGGAGCCACACCGGTGCCGGGGCCGACCATGATGACTGGCGTCTCGCCGGAAGTCGGCAAACGGAAGTTCTTGTTCGGCTGAACGAAGATCGAGGTGAAATCCCCGGTCTTCACGAGATCGGCCAGATAGGTCGAGCAGACACCCTTGCGCTGGCGACCATGGGCGTCGTAACGAACGGCAGCCACCGTGAGATGAACCTCTCCGGGGTGCGCGAGCGGACTCGACGCGATCGAATACAGGCGCGGCGGCAGCTTGCGGAAAATCCCGGCGAGTTGCTCGGCAGTCAGGCCATTCGGCGCGAAGGCCTCGATGGCGTCGACGATCTCGCGGCCGTAGTTCCAGGCCTTGAGCTGCTCCTTCGCATCCTCGGCCAGGAGGGCGGCGAGTTCGGTCGAACCGGTGATCGCCTGAAGCTTCGTCAGCACGGCACGAGAGAGGGCGGTGATGTCGTAGTCCTCGCGGAGGGCGTCGGCGAGCAGCTTGCTCCCCTCACCCTTCACTTCGACCGTTTCGGTGCCCTTGAGTTTCGCGGCATTCAGCACGGCCTGAATCACGTCAGGCGCGTTGACCGGAATCACCGCCAAGGCATCGCCGGGCTCATAGGACAAACCGGAACCTTCGAGTGAAAGCCCGAGATGAATGGTTTCCTTCGCAGAGCCCTCGCCATTGAGCAGGGAGTTTTCCAGGACCTCGGACGGGAACGGATTCTTCTTTCCATACTCGACCACGGCACCCGCGACCGGAGCCGCGACGACGGAGGCCGTGCTTTGCGGGGCGATGGAGGAAAGGGTGGCGTCGAGCCAACTGCTCCACGATTCCTCGTAGTCCACATCGCAGTCCTTGCGATCGCTGATCCGCTTGGCTCCGAACTTTTCAAGCCGGGCGTCGATATCCTTTCCGGTCTGGCAGAACTTCTCGTAGCTGGTGTCGCCCAGCGCGCAGACCGAGTAGGACACGCCGGAAAGCGCGAGCTCACCGCTCATCAGTTCCTTGTAGAAGGTGGTGGCTCCTTCCGGCGGCTCGCCGTCACCCCAGGTGCTGACGATCACCAGCAGATTGGTGGCCTTGGCCAGATCGGCGGGCTTGGTGTCGGCCATGCTTTTCACGACCGCCTGAAAGCCGCGCTTCTTGGCCTCCTTGGCGGTGCGGTCGGCCAGAACCTCGGAGTTACCCGATTCAGTTCCGTAAAGCACGGTGAGCTTGGTGGCGGCAGCGGGCGCTGAAACCGGGGCGACCGTGCCGGACGCAGCGAGAAATCCGCTGAGCCAGCCACGCTGGACGGGGTCGAGGCCGGAGACCAGCGAATCAATCGCCTTGCGCTGTTCCGGGGTGAATGGGGCGTGCTCGGGGAGCATAATCCTTAGTTAGTTGCCTTAGATTGTAACTTTCGCCGGAAAATTGGGCGACGAGGCTTGATCGTGCAAACCTTTTGTTTCGGAGAAAGCATCCATTTTGTTCGCAGACACGTCCAGCTTCTTGACGTAATCTCCAACAGTGACCGCAACATCCGCCACTGTCGTGATCTTTCCAGGCCTGGATGGCACGGGCTTGCTCAGCGAGGATTTCGCCGCCGGGGACTGGCAGGGACGCCCGGTCACCGTAATGCCGATCCCCTCTGACTGCCCGCAGGACTACCCATCGTTGGTCAGGCGCATCACCCCGGAACTCCCCGAAGGTCCGCTGGTTCTTGTTGGCGAATCATTTTCCAGCCCCCTTGTCATGCAACTCGCCGACCAGGAGCGCCAGCGGGTGAAAGCCCTCATCCTCGCAGGCGGGTTCTGCTCCTCGCCGGTCTCCCCCGCCCTGTCCCTCATTCCGGTGCGACCGCTTTTCCTAATCCGTCCACCCGCGACCATCCTCCGGAAATTCCTCGTCGGGTCCAGCGCTCCCAAGTCCCTCATCCATCGCGTCAGTCAGGCCATCCGCAGTGTTTCCTCCGGCGTTCTAGCCGAACGGATCCGCGTCGTCCTCGCCCTTCAGGAAAAGGACTGCCCGGCTCCTGAGGAAATTCCGACCCTCGTGCTACAAGCCCGACAGGACGCGATGATCCCCTGGGAAACCCAATCCAGACTGGAGCGCCATTTCATCGAACCGACTGTGGTCTGGATCGACTCCCCCCACCTGCTGCTCG
The DNA here is from genome assembly GCA_027485995.1 of Verrucomicrobiaceae bacterium. Classification (GTDB taxonomy): domain Bacteria; phylum Verrucomicrobiota; class Verrucomicrobiia; order Verrucomicrobiales; family Akkermansiaceae; genus Luteolibacter. The sequence goes on along the minus strand of JAIXPW010000114.1, from coordinate 30,068 downwards.
CCACCCGACCCGAAGCTTGCCGGGAGGCGGTGCTTGGGTTCCTCGAGTCGCGGAATTGACAGTCTGACAGCCTAACGGGATCTTCAAGCCATGTCCTTTCCCATCCGCAGCCCGCGAGCAACTGTCGGCGGCATTTTTGTCTTCGGTCGCATCCTCGACAAGATCCGCCTCAACGCCAAAGGCGAACTGCCCGACGGATACCATCTCGGAATCATCGAGGGAAAGCGCACCTTCGACGACCGCGTCTGCCGTCTGTTAGGCGTTTCCTTCGAAGCCCTCGAAGCCCGCACGCTTCAGGGTGGAAGCGATGAGGAAATCCTCGCCTGGTGTTTCGAAAATGGCAGCCGTCCGGACGAGGAGCACATTGCCATCTGGAACGGCTTCATGAGCAAGCGCGGCTGGAACGACGAAGCCAGCAGCGGCCTTCAGCAACAGAAGGAACTCGCTGGTCTCGGCGATCGCGCGGACATCGTCACCTTCTTCGAACTCATGGATGCCGAGGAACGGCCGATCTAACAGACCTCTCACCCGTCGGAGCGCGGCCGACCGTGCCGAAGGGCGATCTCCTGGGCCGCTTCAGGGACTAGGTCACGCCAGGCTGGATCACCTTCTGAAATGAGGTGTTGCACATCGCGACTGGTGTAGGCCAGCAGATCCGGGTGCGGGCAGGGCACGCTGCGGATCATGCCGTTTTCGAGGAAGTGCTGATAGAGGTGCCGCTGCTCGATGGGCGCGATGAAAGTCTCCGCCGTGACGAGTTCGTGATTGCGGCGGTTCGCCCAGGGGAAGACGTAGAGCGAGAGACCGCTCTTGAAGAGTCGGCCGAAGGATTCGAGCAGTCCACCGGCGAGATTCTCGGACCACTTGGCTTTGAAAAGTTCGTTGAGCAGTCCGATGCTGAGCACGATGCCGACCGGCTTGTTGGTGCAGCGGTTGAGGAAGGCCGCGAGCCGGTGGAACTCGGCGAAACGCGAAACCAGGACGGTTTTTCCGAGGGCCTGGAGGGCGTCCGCACGATCGAGGAAGTCCACGGGATCGAGTTCACTTCCGCGCAGGAGATTCTGCATGGTGATCTCGCAGAGCTCCAGTTCCTTGCCCTGATCCTCGGGCAGCAGGGCCTTCTGGAACACATCGGAGGACTGCTCGAGCATTTCCAGATGGAGGTTCGTCACCGGATCGAAGCTGCCGCGGAGGAGAAGGACGGGGCGCTTGTAAAGGGTCTCCGCGGGCTGGACCACCTGGCCATCGGGCAGGAACAGTGTGGCGTCGGTGAGGGCGCTCTCGACCAGTTGAAGCGCGCAGAGACGGTTGTCGAATTGCTCGTAGCCATGCCCCCCGAAGCGGAGGAGATCCACCTCGATCCGGCCGGGTCCGATGTTGTCGGTGAGTGCCTCGACGAAATGCCTGAGGTGCCCACGGGTGCGGAACGTGGCATGGATGAGGTTCACTCCCAGAACCCCGAGTGCCTCCATCTGATCGACGTTGCGGGTGTCGAGGAGACGGACGTGGAGGACGATTTCGGAAGGTGGATCGCCCGGCTTTCTCTGAAAGCGGATGCCGAGCCATCCGTGGCACTCGGCGGTGTCCTTCCAGCCACGGGCACGGACCGTGTTGCAGAAGGAAAAGAAATTGGTGGAGTCACCGCGCTTCGGGCCCAGTCTCTCGACGAGGATGCCGAACTCATGATCGAGCATGGCAGTGAGCCGCTGGCTGGAGACATACCGATCCGTGTGCCCGTAAATGGCATCGCTCATCGTCATGTCGTAGGCGGAGATCGACTTGGCCACCATGCCGGCGGAGCCGGAGGCACGGAAGAACCAGTTCGCCGTTTCCTGGCCTGCGCCGATCTCGGCGAAGGTGCCATAGACGGCGGGATCGAGATTGAGTTCCTGGACCTTGTCGAGGGTCGCTGGGGGCTGGACAGGCTTCATGGGGATTCGACTTTCTCCGGCTCGACCCAACCCACCGCGATGCGATCGTTGATCAGCACCTGGTTGCGGCCGGTGTTTTCGACCGGAAAGGCGAGTTCGAGAATGAAATCACCGCCGGTCGGATTGTCGGCGAGGTTGATGAGGCCATCGACCCGTGAGCCGCGTTCGACGTAGCCGAAAAAGCGGTGGCTGCCATCGGGAGACTCGATCAGGTAGGAGCGCCACTTGCGTTCATCGGAAAAACCAAAGTTGTAGTAGATGATCGGTTTGACGCGGACACGGAAGCGGTTTGGTTCTCTCGGAGCCTTTTCCGCAAAGGTATCCCAGGACAGATCGGACCAGCCGACCCAGCTTTCCCAGTCAACCTTCCAGCCATCACGGGTGCGGAAGAAATACAGGTCGCGCTCCTCGAAATTTCCAATCCGGACCTTCACGGCGGCGGTGGAGGCCTCGATTTTCACTGCCCCATCCTCAGCGAACGACTGGAGCCCCGAAGGCTGCACCTTGCCATCGGGATAACTCAGGGCCATGCGTTTCGAGGAAATTTCAGGACTCCTCACGGTGGCGAGCAGCTCCGGGACAGTCGTCGCCTCCAGGAAGGCTTTCGCCAAAGGCTGTGCTGAATGCAGGAAGGTGGGGACGTCAGGCAGCGCTTCAGTGGGACTTTCGCTTCCCTCCAGGGGCTGATACTCGCTCGGAGTGAAGGAATCAGTCGTGACTGGGGGGAGACCGGTGGAAGACTTCGGGCGGCTGGCGAAGAGGATGGCCACAAGAACCAGCAGGACAGCCCCACCCACCATCGAGGCCATGACCCTTTTCTCTGAACTTCTGGAACGGGTCCGCGCGTCGTGTTCCCAGGAAGGAGTGGAGGACTTCTTTTCGCTGGAAGAGCGTCTGCGGCGTTTGCGGACGCCGGGAACGGAAGCTTCCGTTTCGACGACGTGTTCGACCGGCTCCATGACAGGAAGTTTCGATGCATGCGTGACCAAGGGCGGCAGCGTTTCTCCTGCTGCTGGGATCCTCAGAAGACGACGGCACGACGGACACACCAGTCCAACGCCATCATGATCCCGGGGGACGCGGAACACGAACCGGCAATCCGGACAAATGTATCCGCTCCACCTCCTTGTGAGTTCCGTCGTTCCGACCACGGGTGGAGGATGGCGGGAGGAACACAAAGGTGCAAGCACCGCCGCCGCTCAATCGTCCCCAATCTTCAGACGTTGGGGCGAGGGAATGCGGATCTGCTCCTCACTTTCGCCAAGATCAAGGCTGTCGAGCACATTGGTCCTGCGGCGGAAGAAGCCACCATCCCCGCTGACCTGGATCATCTCGGGCTGCTCGGAATGATAGGGGTCCTCCCCGAGGAGGACAGGAGCCTTGGGCCGAACCGGGATGGCATCCATGGTCGGGACATTGACGAGCCCGCTGCCGCTTCCGGCATCGGCTCCCGAATGGATGGGGCAGAACGGCAGGTTCTCGGTCCCCTTGCGGAAATACTCCTGGATCGACGCGGACCGGGAGCGCATCCGTCCAGTGGCCGGATCCTCGACCATTTCGTAGCAGAACTGGGTCGCCCGCTGGCCTGAGACACGACAAACCGGAACATCGATCACCTCTGCGGGTGGCTTGATTTCCTCGCCCCCGAACGAGGGTGCGGCGGCGTTCATCACGGCTTGCCAGACGGGCATCGAAAGATCCCGGGAAAAGGCTCCGGGATAGATCGAACGACCACTGTTCTGGAGGAATCCAGTCCAAACCCCGCAGGCGATGCGGGTGTTGTAGCCGAGAAACCACGTGTCGGCGAAATCGGAAGTGGTGCCGCCTTTCCCGCCTCCGAGGAAAGGTCGTTCGATCAGGCCTTGGAGAGCGCCTGCCGAGCTGCCGCGGGCCAATGAGCCGGCCAGCATCGAGTGGATCTGGAAGGAAGTCGCGGAGTCGATCGCCGGAGCTGCGGATTTTGTGACGCGGGGCCTCTGCCAGATCGAGGCACCGGAGGAGCTTTCGATCCATTCACAGTAATGCAGCTCGCTCGGAGTCGGGCCGGGATCTCCAGCGCGACCAAAGGTGGAAATAGCACGCACGGCCTCCTTCATCGATACGCTTTCCCAGCCGAGGCACATGCGGGGCAGCAGCTCCACGTTCTTCATCGGCAGCCCCATCGCTACCGCAGTCTCCGCGATCCTGCCAAGACCGGCCTGCTGGCCAAAGCGCACCGAGGCCGCGATCTTGGAGGTCTCCAGCGCGCGCCGCACCGGGATCTGTCCTTCATACTTCGGCGAACCGATTTCCATCCCCCACTCCCCGAGGACTCCCTCGCGCCCGCCGATCATGACCGCGCGGTTGTCCATCTGCTCATCCGCCACGAGCGTGGCCGGAGTCATGCCTCCAGAAAGCCCGGCGGCATAGAGAAAGGGGAAAAAGGCTGTCCCAAGCGGACGACGCCCCATTTCAATGAAGTCGAAGGGCACCTGGGCGTAGTCGCGACCGCCCACATGGGCCAGGACATCTCCCGTCTGGTGATCGACCAGCAACACGGCCCCCTGAAGATACTCGGCGGGCTTTCCGGAGTTCCTACGATAGTCGGCGTATTTGGGGTTGGCGTAGTCGGGCCTGGCCTCGGCGGCAGCGAGCGATTTCTGGAGCGACTCCTGGGCCGCCGTCTGGGCCTCGCTCATGATGGTGGTGTGGACCTTGAATCCCCCCGCCGCGAGGGCATCCTCCCCGAGAACCTGGCGGATCTCATCGGCCACCCGCTCATAAAGGTGCGAGGTGCCACGCTGCAACGGCCTCGGATCGAGCTTGAGCGGCATCGACCTGCATTTGACGAGTTCGTCGACGGTGATCGAACCTTCCTCCCGCATGCGGTCGAGCACATGGTCGCGCGACTTGCGGTTGCCGTCGGGATTGTTGAGGGGCGAGAGCCCGGTGGGATTCTTGATGAGCCCGACGATCGAGGCACACTCCTCGATGCTGAGGTCTTCGGGCTCCTTGCCGAAGTAGCCAAGCGAAGCGGAGCGGATGCCGTGGAAACCGCTGCCGAAATAGATGCGGTTCAAATAGAACTCCAGGATCTGGTCCTTGTTGTAGCGCTTCTCGATCCGCAGGGCGAGGAAGGCTTCGACGATCTTGCGCTTGTAATCGCTTTCGCCAAGTTGCCTGGACTCTTCCTTGAGCGGGTAGGCATTCCTGGCGAGCTGCTGGGTGATGGTGCTGGCACCCTGGTTTCGTTCGCCGGCGGAAAGGTTGGATTTCACCGCGCGGAGAACCCCGATGTAGTCAACTCCATCGTGGCTGCGGAAGCGTGAATCCTCTCCGGCCTCCAGGGCCTTGATCAGCCTGGCTGGGATCTTCTCGAACGGGATCACACTCCGGTTCTGGACGAAAATGCGGCCGATCTCCTTGTTGTTGCGGTCCACAATGAGGCTCGGCACCTCGAGCTCGTTGATGCGCTCGAGATTGTAGGCCTCCGCTCTGGCGCGGAACGGCTTGCAGTATTCCATCAAGCCGAACCAGCCGGCGCAGCCAACGACGATCCCGGTCAGGAACAGGCCGATCCAGAAACCCTTGCGTCGGTAAAACCGGCGCCTGCGAAGGTTGCTTCGGACATTCTTGTCTCGTGTTGCCATGCCGGTGGTGGAATAAGAGAGTCTTTCTGTCACGTGACAGTTCCAAACACATACCCCCCCGAATCGGGCTCGGCAATACCCGCGTTGACCTCCGCCCTCGCCGCCAGGATTGTCGATGCCGGGCCGATCCCCTTTCCGGATTTCATGGCCACCGCGCTCTACGATCCGAAGCTGGGCTACTATGCCAGGGAAACCCGCCAGGTCGGGCGTGGTGGCGATTTCTTCACCAGCGTCAGCGTGGGCCCGGTCTTCGGCGGACTGCTCGCCCGACGTTTCCTGCAATGGTGGCGTGCCGCCGGGAAGCCGTCGGAATGGCGCATCATCGAACTCGGCGCACACGATGGCACCCTGGCCGGGGATGTGCTCTCCACCCTGCGTGCGATCGACAGCGAGGCCTTCGACCGCCTGGAGTATGTGGTCCTCGAACCGCTGCCGAGGCTCGCGGAGGCCCAGCACGGAAACCTCTCGGCCTTTGCCGGACACGTGTTGATCCACGATGATGCCGCGACACTGCCCCCCCGTCCGGGCATCGCCTTCGGAAATGAACTGCTCGATGCCCTGCCCTTTCACGTGATCGAGTGGCGCCAAGGCCAGTGGACGGAGTGTCACGTCGGCCTGTCGGATGGCGGCTTCGGCTGGGTGCCGGGTGTCGCCCTTTCCGCCGGGTTGGCAGCCGCCTTGAAGGATCTGCCCGGACCCTTTGCCGAAGGCTATCGGAGCGAGGTCAGGAGCGGTTACGGAAGCTTGCTGGAGTCGCTGGCGAGGGCTCTGGGCGAAGGACTGCTGCTCTGGATCGACTACGGATTCGCAAGACCCGACTACTACTCCGAGTCGCGCACCAACGGCACCCTGCGGACCTTTCACCGCCATCAAGCCGGCGAGGATCCCCTCGCGGACCCCGGACTTCGCGACATCACGGCCCACGTCGATTTCACCCATCTCGCGGAAACGGCAATCTCGCTCGGGATGACACCCTCGTGTTTCAGCGACCAGGGCTCGTGGCTCACCCGGCTCGCCGCCGACTGGCTGCGGGGCATGGAAAACCAACCGGATCCCGCCGCCATCCGCCAGTTTCAGACCCTCGTCCACCCCTCGCATCTGGGGGCACGCTTCCATGTGATCGAACTGACAGTCGGTGGAAACGCTGATCCCATCGAGGTTTCCCGCGCCTGCCATCGCCTCGCGCTGGCCCCTGAGATCCATCCTTGATCCCAACGCCCGGACCGCTAGCCTCCTCCCTGAAAGCCGGAGTGGCGAAATTGGTAGACGCGCCTGACTTAGGATCAGGAGCCGCAAGGTGTGCAGGTTCGAGTCCTGTCTCCGGCACTTTTAAAGGATCTTCAACCTTGGTGTTTAAGTTGCTGATATTGAGCCTTTTACAGGCCGATTTAAGCAACTCCAAGGCGACATCAGAAGCAATCAAATGCACCGAAATGCGAGTTTTAACCCGTCCTATTGCACGGTTCGTTGCACGGTGAATTCTTCAAGATCCCCGCAAACTTCCTTCCGAATCGGTTTGGGAATCCGAAGGAACTCGACCCAATTACACCCACCGCGCAACAGGCTGTTGCACGGCAGAGACCAAAGGAGTGTTGCAGTCTCCCCGTGCCCGGCTGCGTGCGCGATGGAAGCGAGCGACCTCCGGGGGCGCTCCATAGCCATGTCACCGGATTGGAATCGGAAATCCCTCCTCAGCTTCATTACCGGGGGGCTCCCTTAGCGAGGCAGCGAGGTTGGCGGGAATTCACCGACAAACCCTCCTGCGGTGGCGATGGAATGATCCCGAGTTCTCGAAGCTTGTGGCAGAGGCACTGACGGAGGGAGCGGTCGAGCGCACGCTCCGCCTGTGGCTCCGGCATCCTTTCCGGGGATAGCGACCTTCTCCGGCAAAAGGGCGCAGCTGAAAGCCTAGGTTCGCCTGCGGGCGAAGGTGATTTCTTGAACCCGGTCCTGCGTCAGTCGATCTCTCCACCGATGACAATCCTGACCTCACCGGAATGGCTGGCATTCAAATCCAGCTTGTCCCCGTATTTCTTTGGCGCGAGCTTCGAGGCGTACCATTTCCGGGCCTCGATCTGCAACCTGGCTTTGTGAGGATCGGTGCAGGTATCCGCGATGTTCACGATCTCTTCAGCCAGGTGCTCCGCCTGCTCCTCGCGCGCACGCACGATACTTGTGCAGAAATTCGAGTCTGTTGCCATCCAGCTGAGCACCGTCCGCCGTGCCGGCATCGTCTTGTCCTCACAGATCTTCACCAAACTTTCGCCCTCGCTTAGCCGCCCGCAAATCTCAGAGGCAAGAGCCGAGGTGAGTCTACTAGGGCGGCCACGACCTCGCTTGGCGACCTTGTCTGCTGGTTTGTCTATCGCTGGCACACAACGAGTCATAACGTGAGGCGAGGAAATTGTAAAGATCACCAAAGGATTTAAGCGGTCGATGCAAGGAGATGCGGTTCGTCCTTCCTCTCCTCGATCAGACTGTTAGCGTATCTCCGCCTCGATGAACTCTCTCACCAGCAACTTTGCCCATCTGCAATCGCACGATGAGCAACTTCTCCGTCTGGGGATGCTGGCCGAGCGTTATTTCTCCGACGACCCGAACACCTGCCTTCTAAAGCTCCGCCAACTCGCGGAACTCCTCGCCCAACTCGTGGCCTCCAGCGTGGGGCTGCTCGACCGACCGGAAGAAGGTCAGTTCGAGCTTCTCGGTCGTCTCCGAGATCATGGCATCCTGCCCTACGAGATCCATCAGCTCTTCAACGAAGTCCGCCGCACCGGAAACGCCGCCAATCACTCCCTCGCCGGCGACCAGCGCACAGCCCTCGCTACCTTGAAAATCGCGTGGCAGCTCGGCATCTGGTTCCACCGGACCTTTGCCGCTCCCACTTTCAAATCCGGCCCATTCATCCCGCCAAAGCCGCCCACGAACGAATCCGAGGAACTCCGCACGGAACTCGACTCGCTTTCAAAGGCCCTTGCCGACTATCAGGCCGCCCACGACGAGAAGTCCCAGAAGCTTGATTCGCTCGAAGAGGAACTCCGTGCCGCCAAGGACGAGCAATCTTTCTGGGAAGGCATGGCCTCCGAGGCCGAGGCCGAAAAGGTGGCCCTTCAGCAGCGCCTGACCGCAAAGCAGGACGCCGCCGCCACCCAGCCCGCGAAGAAGGTCGCCAACCTTGTCAGCGCCTCCAGCAAGGCCGCCACCCACCTCCATCTCGATGAATCCGAGACCCGTCGCCTGATCGACGAGCAACTCCGCCAAGCGGGCTGGCTCGCCGACACGGAAAACCTCCGTTACTCGAAAGGAACCCGTCCCCAAAAGGGCAAGAATCTCGCCATCGCCGAGTGGCCCACCGCCACTGGCCCCGCCGACTACGTCCTCTTCTGCGGGCTCGTTCCCATGGGTGCCGTCGAGGCGAAGCGGAAAAACGTCAACGTCTCCTCCTCGCTTGTTCAGGCAAAGCGCTACAGCCGCGGCTTCGAACCCTCGCCGGAAACCCTCGTCCACGAGCAGAACTGGGGCGCGGCCCACGAATACCGCCTGCCCTTCGTCTTCTCCTCAAATGGACGCCCCTACCTGCGTCAGTTGGAAACCCACAGCGGCATCTGGTTCTGCGACCTCCGCCGCCCGGACAACCTCAGCAACGCGCTTCAGGGTTGGTACACCCCAGAAGGACTCATCGCCCTTCTCAAGCGCGACGAATCCGCCGCCCACCATCAACTCCTGTCCGAGTCATTCGACTACGGCTTCACCGTCCGCTACTACCAGCAGGACGCCATCCTCGCCACCGAGTCCGCTATCGCGAAAGGCATCCGCGAAATCCTGATCGCCATGGCGACGGGCACCGGGAAAACCAAGACCTGCATCGCCCTCATCTACCGCTTGCTGAAGACGAAGCGCTTCCGCCGCATCCTCTTCCTCGTCGATCGCTCCGCCCTCGGTGAGCAAGCCGCGAACTCCTTCAAGGACACGCGGATGGAAAACCTGAACACCTTTGCAGACGTCTTCGGCATCAAGGAAATCGACGAGCAGACCCCGGATTCAGACACGGCCGTCCACATCGCCACCGTGCAGGGCATGGTCCAGCGCGTCCTCTATCCTTCCGAGGGAAATCCCGCGCCCCAGGTCGATCAATACGACTGCATCATCGTCGATGAATGCCATCGCGGCTACCTGCTCGACCGCGAGCTTTCCGAGACCGAACTGAGCTTCCGCAGCTACGAGGACTACGTCTCGAAGTATCGCCGTGTCCTGGACTACTTCGATGCCGTGAAGATCGGCCTCACCGCCACGCCGGCCCTGCACACCACCGAGATCTTCGGCGCTCCGGTCTATTCCTACAGCTATCGCGCGGCCGTGATTGATGGCTTTCTCGTCGACCACGAGCCGCCCTTCAGGATCAAGACCCAGCTCTCCGAGGAAGGCATCATCTGGAAAAAGGGCGAGGACGTGGAGATCTACAAGAGCGACTCCTCCGAGGTCGAACTCCACACCGCGCCCGACGAGATCAAGGTCGAGATCGAGCAGTTCAACCGCAAGGTCATCACCGAGCCCTTCAACCGCGTCGTCTGCGAATACCTCGCCCGGGAAATCGACCCCGCTGCTCCGGCGAAAACGCTGATCTTCTGCGCCAACGACGCCCACGCCGACCTCGTGGTGAAACTCCTGAAGACCGCCTTCAAGGACACCTACGGCACGGTCGAGGACGATGCCGTCATCAAGATCACCGGCACCGCCGACAAGCCGCTCAAGCTGATCCGGCTCTACAAGAACGAGCTCAATCCGAACGTCGCCGTCACCGTGGACCTCCTAACCACGGGCGTCGACGTGCCGAGGATCTGCAACCTCGTCTTCCTCCGCCGCGTCAACAGCCGCATCCTCTTCGATCAGATGATGGGCCGCGCCACCCGGCTCTGCGAGGACATCGGAAAGGAGTCCTTCCGGATCTTCGATGCCGTCGGGATCTACGAATCCATCCAGGGCATGACCGCCATGAAGCCGGTCGTCGTCGATCCCTCCATCGGCTTCACCCAGCTCACCCGCGAAATCATCGAGGCCACCACCGAGGAAAGCCGGACCCTCGTTCGCGATCAGCTCGTGGCGAAGCTCCAGCGGAAGAAACGCCACCTCAGCGAAACCGCCCGACGCGACTTCGAGATCACCGCCGGAATGCCACCGGATGCCTTCATCGCCCAGCTCCGCGCCATGCCGCTCGATCAGGTCGCGGCCTGGTTCACCAGCCACCCGGGCCTTGGCGAAATCCTCGACCGCAAGAACGATGGCCCCTCGCAGCCGGTCTTCATCTCCCATCACGAGGACTCCTTCCGCGAGGCCGTCCAAAGCTACGGTGACAAGGAGAAGCCCGAGGACTACCTCGATGCCTTCAAGGCCTTCGTCAATTCCCAGGGCAACAAGATCCCGGCCCTGATCACGGTCGTCACCCGGCCCCGCGAGCTGACCCGCCAGCAGCTCTGGGATCTCCGAAAGCAGCTCGACGACGCCGGCTTTACGGAAACCGGTCTCGCCTCCGCCTGGAAGGCCTCCACCAATCAGGAAATCGCCGCCAGCATCATCGGCTACATCCGCCAGGCCGCTCTCGGCGATCCGCTCATCCCCTTCTCCCTGCGCGTCGATGCCGCCCTTCAAGCCATGCTCGCCGCCCGCGCCTGGTCCACTCCCCAGCGCGAGTGGCTGAAAAAGATCGCCGCCCAGACCAAGGCCAACCACCTCGTCGACCGCGCTTCCTTCGACGAAGACCACCTCATCTTCAAACGCGAAGGCGGTGGATTTACTCGCCTCAACAAACTCTTCGAAGGACAACTCGCCCAAGTCCTCTCCCAGTTCAATGACAGCCTCTGGCAGCAGCAGGCTTGATCGGATCCTGCCACCTCCTGAAAACTGCCACCCAGCAAACTCATCCCAGAGCATCCCGCTCCCCCTTTCGTCATTCAAAAATTCGACATTCGTCATTCTCTCCCACCCATGTCCACCCACGACATCGTCCAAAAGCTCTGGAACCTCTGCAACGTCCTCAAGGACGACGGCGTGACCTACCACCAGTACGTCACCGAGCTCACCTACCTCCTGTTCCTGAAGATGACTCAGGAAACCGGCACCGAGGACCAGATCCCGGAAGGGAACCGCTGGTCGGACCTTGAGGCCAGGACCGCTCCGGAGCGCCTGGAGTTCTACAAGGTCACCCTCATCTACCTCGGCTCCCATGGCTCCCCACTGGTGAAGGAGATCTTTGCCAATGCCTCCTCCTTCATCAAGAAGCCCTCCACCCTCTCCACCCTTGTCTCGGAGATCGACAAGCTGGACTGGTACTCCGCCCGACAGGAAGGCCTCGGCGACCTCTATGAAGGCCTGCTCGAAAAGAACGCCAGCGAGGTGAAATCCGGCGCAGGCCAGTACTTCACCACCCGCCCGCTGATCGACTCCATGGTCGAGGTGATGAAGCCCACCCTCGACGACATCATCCAGGACCCCGCCGCCGGCACCTGCGGCTTCCCCATCGCGGCGAACCACTACCTTCGCGAGCACAACGACTTCGACTCCCTCACCGAGAAGCAGCAGAAGAAGTACCGAAGCGGCACCTTCTTCGGCATGGAACACGTGCAGGACACACATCGACTGGCGCTGATGAACCTCATGCTCCACGGCATCGACGGCGGCGTCCGCTATGGCGACACTCTCTCGGAAGATGGCGCGGCCCTGCCGAAGGCCACTCTGATGCTGACCAATCCTCCCTTCGGCACCAAGAAGGGCGGCGGACTCCCCACTCGGACCGACTTCAGCTTCCCCACCAGCAACAAGCAGTTCTGCTTCCTCCAGCACATCTACCGCTACCTCCTCCCCGGCGGACGCGCCGCCGTCGTGCTGCCGGACAACGTCTTGTTCGAGTCCGGCGTCGGAAAGGACATCCGTCGCGACCTGATGGACAAGTGCAACCTCCACACCATCCTCCGCCTGCCCACCGGCATCTTCTACGCCCAGGGCGTGAAGACCAACGTCCTCTTCTTCACCCGGGGCGCGACCGACAAGGGCAACACCAAGGAAGTCTGGGTCTATGACCTCCGCGCCAACATGCCGCAGTTTGGCAAGCGCACCCCGCTCAACCGCGATCACTTCGCCGACTTCGAAAGGGCCTTCGGGGATGACCCCCAAGGCAATCCCGCCGCCCTGAAAAAGCGGAAGGACACCGGCGAGACCGGCCGCTTCCGCAAGTTCACCCGTGAGTGGATTGCCGAGCGCGACGACTCCCTCGACATTTCCTGGCTCAAGGACGACAACGCCGAATCCAGCGCCGACCTCCCGGAACCCGCTGTCCTCGCCGCAAGTGCGATGGAGGAAATGGAAGCGATCATGGAAGACTTGCGCGGGATCCTTGCGGAACTTGGTGAAGACGTTGAGGAGGTGGTGGGATGAATGACGAAATCCGAAGGTCAAATGACGAATTGCCAGAGGGATGGGCGAAAACGACGCTTGAAGACGTGGCTGAGGTCACTATGGGGCAATCACCAGAATCCAAATTCTACAATGATAAGGGACTTGGCCTCCCTTTTTTCCAAGGTAAGGCAGAGTTCGGAGCCTATTCCCCTACGGTGCGTAAGTGGTGTTCAGTGCCCACAAAAATTGCCTTGCCCAATGACATACTAATGTCGGTCCGCGCCCCAGTTGGACCAACCAATCGAGCAACTGAAAAATGCTGTATTGGCAGGGGTTTAGCTTCAATACGAGCCAAGCAGTTTGTTGAGCAAGCCTACATTCACAAGTATCTAAAGCATCTTGGGCCATGGCTTTCAGAGCAAGGCACCGGCACCACATTCAAGGCAATCAGTGGTGATTTCATTCGTGTAGTGCCTTTCCCGCTCGCCCCCCTTGCCGAGCAGAAGCGGATCGCGGACAAGCTGGAGTCGGTGCTGGGGCGGGTGGACGCCTGCCGCGCCCGCCTCGACCGCGTCCCCGCCCTCCTCAAACGCTTCCGCCAATCCGTCCTCGCCGCAGCCACGTCAGGCAAGCTGACGGAGGAATGGAGGGAAGTTCGGACAGGTTCCGAGCATGGTGCCGACGTGATCAAAAGCGACCGCATCAGGAAAGAACGTTTGCTGCGTGCTGATCCATCGCTCGCGAAAAAGAAGTCATCGCTGGAATCCAAAATCAACGAGGAGTATCTTTTTGAGCTTCCCGAGACATGGGCGTTTACATCCTGGGGAACGGTTTCCGAGTGGATCACCTATGGATTCACGAGACCAATGCCTCAGGCCAAGTCGGGCCGCAGACTCGTAACGGCAAAAGATGTTCGGAATTTCAACCTTGCAATTTCGACCTCATATTTCACGACCGAAACGGCCTTCAATCAGCTCTCAGATAAAGACCGCCCAAAAAGAGGAGACCTCCTATTGACGAAAGACGGCACCATCGGGCGAACAACTCTCGTGAGAACCGACGAGCCATTCTGTATCAACCAAAGTGTCGCCGTATGCTGGCTGCGTTCGACGGAAATGGAGAAATCCTACCTTGAGATCGTTGCGAATGCTGAATTCACCCAAGCATTTATCCGGGACAAGGCGCAAGGAATGGCGATTCAGCACCTTTCTATCACGGATTTCGCCCAATGCCCTTTGCCGGTTCCACCACTCCCCGAACAACAAGAAATCGTCCGCCGCGTCGAAGCCCTCTTCGCCTTCGCCGACCGGATCGAAGCCCGCCTCGCCACCGCGCAAAAGACCGTCGAGCGCCTCACCCCCGCCACCCTCGCCAAAGCCTTCCGAGGCGAACTAGTCCCCCAAGACCCCAACGACGAACCGGCGAGCGTGTTGCTGGAGCGATTTAGGGCGACTGGAAACGATTCTGAAACGCCAAAGAAACGCAAGGCACGGTTAACCAAGGAGCATTCGGGAGAATCCTGATTATCGAATTTCACCATGAGCTACAAAGCACGAACCTTGTTTCGCCTTATCGGCGAGATCAATCACAGCCTTTATCTTCCGCACATCCAACGTCCGTTTGTATGGGAAGAGGAACAGATGGTGAAGTTATTTGATAGCCTGATGCGGAACTATCCCATCCAGACGCTCCTTTTTTGGCGAACGAAAGACGAGATTAAGGCACGGAAGTTCATGGATGCGGTTTCTTGGGATACAGACCTGAGCGTTCTCTACGACGAAAACATCTCCCAGCCCGGTATTGAAAAGGTATTCGTACTGGATGGGCAGCAGAGACTCCAATCGCTCTACGCCATGTTCAATGGAGCCGTCACTGGTGACAATGGTTCGCGAACCGAAGCGTGGTTTGACATCACCAGCGGAACGGCACCCGATGATGAGGGAATACTGCATCCTCTGAGATTTGCGGCTCAGTCGCCAGGACTTCCTTGGTATCGCGTTGCAGACTTGATGGGAAAGGACAACCAACGGAATGCGGAAGAGTTGGCGGATCAGTTAAACGAAGCACTCGACGCGATTGATTCCTCGTTCCCGGCGCATCAGCAACCATCGAAGGAAGACGCCAAGGCTCGCGAAAAACAGGTAAGACGAAATCTCAGCCAGCTTGTTTCGCTCCTGCGCGAAGAAAAGCACTTTTGGGTTCAGGAACTCGACGGCGTGGCTAACGAATTTCCTTATGAGCGGATTCTGGACATTTTTGTTCGGGTGAATTCAGGGGGAACGAAGCTTGATTCTTCGGACCTTATGTTTGCGGCTATGAAGGAGGGATGGGATGAAATCGAAGTCGTCATCGAACAGACTGCCGACCTTTTGCGGGAAACGAAACTGCATTTCGATAAAACCTTCCCATTGAAATGCCTTCTCGTCGTCCACGGTCGAGGTGCTGAAACCGGACCGGAGAAGTTTGCTGGCGAATCCGGCAAGCAGCTACTCAAAGATATGAGCGAAGGCTGGGACCGGGCCGAACAAGCGTTTCGCGAGTTGCGCGACTTTCTTCAGAATGACCTTCGAGTGGCTTCCGACAAACTGATTCGCAGCTACGGAAGTTTCATCCCGCTTTTCGATTACCTGTACCATAATCCAAAACCGAACGAGGTCAGCCGGGCAAGGATGCGAGCCTATCATTACAAGGCTCAGCTGTTCGGGTGGTATTCTCGTGGCACAGATTCGGTGATCAACGCGTTGCACGGCATCGTCGGCAAAACTTGCTCCACTGGCTTTCCGGTTGACGAAATGAAACAGTATTTCCAACGGCGGGGAGTGCGGACCGAGTTGAACCGCGCCGATCTCGTGGAAAATCGTCTCAGATTCATCCTTCTCAACTTAATTTATGTGAACGAGATGGGAGCATCTCCTTTTGATGTGGCATTCAAAGGAAACGAACCACACATCGATCACATTTACCCGAGGCACGCCTTGAGCACGAAGCTGGGACTCCCAAGTCGAGACATCAATCATCTTGGAAATTACCGTTTTGTTGGACGGACCGATAACATCCGGAAACGGGCAGAGCTACCTGCCAGCTACTTTGGTCGTTTGAAAAGCGCTGGAATTGAAGTTTCACGGCATCTCCTCCTTCAAGATTTCTCCAACGATCCCAGCTTGCTCGGATTCGATGAACCCACCTACAAGAAGTTTCGCGACGAAAGATTCGAACGTATCTGGGAACAAGCACAGCGCGCCGTGAACCCCGAGCTAGCAACGTCAGCTGTGCCTTAACCTCTATTCTTGCAGTAATGTCCGACCTGAAGCTCTTCAAACTCTCCGCTGACCACGTCTCTGAGTTGACCGTCTCCTCAATGGCCTTGGAGAAATCCCTCCAAACCCTCATCGAGAAGCATCTCGACACCTTTCTCGGCGTCACCTTCCTCGCCTCCGAGTTCTCGACCGGCCCCAAGACCGGCGGACGCATGGACACCCTCGGCATCGACGAGAACGGCGCACCGGTAATCATCGAATACAAAAAGGCCACCAACGCCAACGTCATCAACCAAGGGCTCTTCTATCTCGATTGGCTGCTGGATCACAAAGACTCGTTCAAGATTCTGGTCATGGAGAAGTTGGGGGCGGACAAAATCAACATGATCGACTGGACCAGCCCGCGCCTCCTCTGCATCGCCGGCGACTTCTCCAAATACGACCTGCACGCCGTCGGCCAGATGCAGCGGAACATCGAGCTGATCCGCTACGCCAAGTATGGCGACGACCTTCTCGCACTGGATCTCATCAACCGCATCTCCGCTCCCTCCAACAGCGGTGGAACCAGCAACACCGGCACCGGCTCTGGAACCGCCCCCAAGCCAGCCGGCATCTACAAGTCCGTCAGCGAATACCTCGACCAATCGGACACCGAGCTGAAGGACCGATTCGACGCCCTCAAGTCCATGATCCTGGAGTTCGGCGATGACGTGGAGTTCAAGACCCTCAAGCTCTACTTCGCCTTCCGCCGCCTGAAGAACTTCGCCTGCGTGGAAGTCCACCCGCAGTCCCGCAAGCTCCTCGTCTTCGTAAAGCACCCCGACCCGGCCGCAGTCGCAGAAGTGAAGTTCGCACGCGATGTCACCAACATCGGCCACTTCGGCACCGGCAACCTCGAACTGACCCTCAGCTCCAAATCCGACGTCGAAAAAGCCCGCCACCTCATCGAGCAATCCTACGAGGCGAACTGATGAGATCGAATGAAACACCACAGGAAGTATGAACCAGTTCTTGAACCTGCTTTTGAATTTCCAATCGTTGCCGCGTATCCGGCGGGAAAAGTCCTTCATGGAGGTATCGGGCTATCCTCACTACGAAAACGTGTGCACTAACATCCTCGGATTCTACTTCGATCCGGATGAAGAGCACGGGATGGGAAACCTGTTTTTGACCGCGTTTTTCAAGATGGTGAATGAGCGGGCCATCAAGGCGACAGGGACCGAGGATTTCGCCGATCTTTCAATTGAAGGTCCTGTGAGAATTTCACGCGAACATCCGGCGAATGACCAAAAGCGAATTGATCTCGTCGTGGATGCAGACGCCTTCACGATTGGCATCGAGAACAAGATTTTTCATTGGGAGGCAAATGACTTCGAGAACTACGGCAGTGTGATCGATTCGCTTGGAGCGAACAAGCTCGTCATCAAGGCCGTCCTTTGTCTGCGCACTCGCCAGAACGACCCGCTACCGAAGGGAGGCTTCCTCCGATACACCTACAGCGAGCTTTGGAATCAAGTGCGCAACCTGCTCGGCCACCACTTGGTTTCGGCTTCTCCCAAGTGGACCACATACCTGACCGAATTCATGACGACGACCGACCGACTTGCTGGCGAAACACCTGAAGAAAAGGAAGTCACCGACTTTTTCATGAAGAACCACGAACTGATCGAACAGCTTGTCAGCGATCACCAGCAGCTTCGGAACCGTCTTGCTGCCCGGCTGCGAAACATCTTGGAGCAAGTCAAAGATGTCCCGGAGTTCGCGAAGTATCGGAGAGTTCGAGGGCTCGATGGCTCGAACGTCCTTGCGACGCACTTTGACATCAAGGGTTGCACGATCGCCCTAGACCTCGTTGTGGAGCTGACCGGATGGAAACTCCAATTCTGGGGCGACGGTCCGAATCATATCGAGATCCTCATGCAGCTTACGAAT
This sequence comes from Verrucomicrobiaceae bacterium, assembly GCA_027485995.1. Classification (GTDB taxonomy): domain Bacteria; phylum Verrucomicrobiota; class Verrucomicrobiia; order Verrucomicrobiales; family Akkermansiaceae; genus Luteolibacter. The sequence continues at coordinate 11,930 of JAIXPW010000114.1, read as the reverse complement.
TCCGGGCCCATGCATGACCGCTTCCCCGGAATCACTATCCACGGGAATTTTGCAGTTCTGGAACAATGGGATCTCCATATTGGCGAACTGGAGTTGCTGCAAGCCGTCACCACTGGCTACACCGCCGTGATCTCTGGAGCCGATTCTCTCTAACCCGCCGGCAGCCCATTCATAGGCTCTCCATGGGGAGTTTACATTTTGTCAGCTGTGGAACGAACTCCCGGAGGAGTGGCTGAATGATTCCAACAGAAAAGGCCCAATGAAGGGGACGGATTCCGCCGAGAGGCATTCGATGGAATCCTCGAAGACCCACTCGAATCCAATTGTTTGATTATCCATGAATTCAATACCGACAAGGTCATCGATATCGCGCGGTTGCCCGAGCCACCGCTCCTTAGGTTGGCGTGATTCATCAGATCTTGCTCCGCAACTTCTCCCCTGCCGCCCTGAATTCACTGTAGGCCTTCTCCCAGTCCACGTCGGGGAATGCCTTTTTCACCGATTCGAGAAAATCCGGCTGATTCAACGTCTCGAAGGTCACGTCCTTGAATTGGACATCGAGAACCATCTTTTGGACCAGTGCGTCTGCCTTGGGAAAGGCGGCTTCCAATCGCCGGCTCAGCCACTTGGTGAAAACGTCATCCGGCGGAGGTTGGATCATTGAGCCTCCGATCACTGCTTTGGGAGGGTTCGCCTTGGCAAGGGGTAGATAGTATTCGACCACTTGCTGGCGGGACTCATCAAGTTTGGTTTGAAGATCCAGCTTCACGGTTTCCTGATGGGTGGCGAGCTGCGCTCGAAATTCCACAAGGCATTCCTCCAAGTGAGGCTTCGCGTTCTTCAGAACCACTCTGCCGTGGCTTTTTCCAAGGGAGGGAGTGAAATCCTTGCGGATCAGATTGATCGCCTCCTCCAGCTTCTCTGAGGACAGTTTGCTGCTTCTTTCCAGAAGATCGAAAGTCGTCCGAAGTCGCCCTTCCAAATCGGCCGCAGCCCCGAGTTTCTGGATGTCCGGTGGAATCTGCACCCGATGCTTCTGGATGGCGGCACCGGTGAGCTTCATTTCCACATATTGGAGGTAGGGCTCGAAAACCCGCACTTGGCGCACGACATCAAATTTCACCGGCGGTGCCATCGTGATGGCCTTCTTCACCTCCTCAAAATGTTCTCTGGAAACTGGCGTAACTCCGAATTCCAGCGGGAGTTCCGAGATTTCCATCGCGGCCTTTTGGCTGGGTGCTTTCGCGATGGCGTCCTGCCGGGCGAGCGGACAAAACCGCATTGCAAACGCCTCTACCTGAGAGGCCGACAACTCGATTGCGTTCGGCGTTTCATCGCTTTGAGGCTCTTCCTCAAGATAGAGGGCGACCGGTGTGAAGATCCACCCTCGCTCATCCACGATCAGAATACCGCTCCGAAAACCGGAGGATTGCTTGATTTCAAATCCCGCAGTCTCAAGCATTTCCGAAGCTTTCATGTCGCCGTAACCCATCCGAAGCGTCCGCTCGTCGTAATCGAGGCTTATCGTCACTTCAGGTGGCATTAACAGCTCCTTGAGTTTCACCAGCGACTGAGCAGGCAGCTCCTGAATGCCCGGGGCGGCATAAACGACGCGGGAGGTCGCGCTCCGGATCAACTTGGCGATGCGGCCACTGGAAAGGGCGGAAAAGACGGAATCGGAGGACATGGCGTATTCAGTTCAGCGGTGAGGGTGGGACAAATACAGAGGTAGGCCAATGAGTTCACGAGGCGGGGAATGAAGTCGAACCCCTCATTGCTCATAATACCCTCGGTTGTCCTGCGCAAAGTCCCGATCATCGCTGGCCCCGGCAGCGTCCTTTTCCATGTCCGCCTGGGCTTCGGTTTTCTCTTCCGGTGTCATCGGACGAGCCGGCATTTCCGTAACCCAGCTCGGGATCGGTGGCGCGGGTGGAGGGGGATTGAGCTTCTCCCACAATGAAATGACCGCCACGATGGCGAACGGAATCGAGAAGTAGATGATCAGTTCCTTTTTCATGAGTCGTCTCCAGAGGATCGAAACAAACCAGCCACCTCGATTGCTCAAGGTGGCCGGGGAGTTGAGAACCCGTGGCAAGACGAGCGCGGGGGCCTTTAGCCGCCCCCGAGGGGGAGACCTGGACATGCGCCACCGCCTCCCCGACCCTTCGGTCTGGAGGCGGCGCTGTTGCGGTCAACGCCGACCGCTTACCACGAGGTTCTCACGCCCCGACCCAAATCTCTCCGGGCACGATCAGTGAAGAATCGGGGGGCGTTGCTGACAAGAAGGAAAGAGGGAGGTCGACCCATAATCCCTTCACACGTCGATTGACGCTTTGCGTGCCTCAACCCTTGCCAGTGCTTTTTTCACAGTCGTGACAATTGCAGGAGAACTCGTGAGCAAGTCTTCGCGGCTCCTTTCATCCTGGAAACCCTTGTTGTCCGGTGCCACCTCCTTGCGAGGAGTAGACGTTCCGATCATGTAGCCAAGGAGCAATTTCGCGGTCTCCAGGCGCGTGCGGCAGTCCGGAACAGTCGCGCCGTTTCCGAATGTCGTGGTGGCGTTCAGACAAGCTGATAGCGATTCCACAATCAGTGGAATCGGGATGAACTCGGCGATGGACTCAGGCAAGCTGCCGTCATTTGGTTAGCTGGAAAATTTCATAGGTGTTGGGGTTGGTGCGAAATCGGGCTCTGAAGCCAGAGCACCCGCGAGAGTTTTCCTGTCTTCACGTGGCGATGGCCCGGCAGGCGGCAAGGGTGCTCCGGGTGGCCGATCAAGCCCGCGTCCACGCCCAAAGTGGTGGCAGTGGCTTTCAGCGACTCCAGAACGTCTGGAGGCGGCGAATGGAACCACGCATGGAGGCTGACCGATCCCGTGAACAGAATTGTGGCGAGTTCCCAGTGGAGGCCTTCTCGAATCCAACGAATCAGTGCGAGGGAGGCCCGAAGATGCGCTTCGATTTCATCCGCCGTCTTCGGCTTCCGACCGTCGAGGCCGTCGAAATCCAGAACGACATACGGTGAGGCGACGATGTTTCCAGCAGCACGGGAAAGCGTTCCGGTTTTCCAGATCGCCGGTGTGATCATGGGGCCAACCTGTTGCTCGTTCTGCCATTCCGGCACGCTCTTCCAACGGGAGCCGTAAAGGCCTTGCTGACCGCTTTCGTGGACTTCCCCCGCCCATACCGTCGCGTTCACGGGGAACAATGAGGCGATGAACCATCGGGGATCGAATTCGACGAGGTCACAATCGATCCGCTGCGGCGATGATTCCCACACGTCCGCCCGGTCCCACTCCCAACGGGAGATGATCTTTGCTCGATGGCGTTTCGCGGTTTCTTGCAGAGACTCCACATCGCGTTCCTTTTGGCGCTCTCGGGCACGGCGTTCGCGCCAGTTGCGATTCTCAATGGGTTCCTGGATCTTCTCACCGCGCACGCCAACCAATTCAAAGATGCGTCGGTTGTGCTCGCGGTCCTTAGGATGGGCGATGCAGTTGAACGCACCGGAAGCGAAGACGCGTAGATTGTCCCTGTCTGAGTCCTTTTCGGCTTCGCGACATGCGGGGCAAGCGGAGATCACGTCATCGCCTCGACGACGCACGTGCTCAAGAAGAGATAGATCGAGGTAGGATTCTCTCACGGCAGGGGTGAGAATGTTTTTGTTGAGGGCGTCCCATGAGTCCCTCTTGTCCCACCTGAATGGCTGGGAAGGGACGAGTGAGACGGATGGGACGGCTTGAAGCAGAAGTTCTTCATGGCTCAATGGATTGGGTGAGATTCCAGAACCGCACACCACCGGACTTGGACTCATTGATCTTGTGGGTCTTCAAGAGACGCTTGCCGAAATTGAGCTTGTTCAAAGCGACGTGTCCGGAGTCTCTACAGAAGTCTTGGTAAGCCTTGTAAAGTTCCCCCTTACCCACGCGTTTCTCATCGCTGGAAGCCCAGCCCCCCTCTTCGAGGAACCCAGCCGTAGAGTCGGATTCCTGCTTGTAAGTCGCCAATGCCTGATCGGCGGCGGCGCAGGCTGAAAACTTTCGTTGTCGGCGGAGCCGGCGCAAGCCGTCCATCACCCAGTTGAAGACTCCGGATAACTCGGTTTCGATGATCTTGCGGGCAAGCTCGGGATCCTTCTCGGACGCAGAAATCGTCTCAGTGAAAGGTATGATGAGGAAGCGACGGAAGAAGCCGGTGGTGTGCTCCGTGTCCCTTGGTAGCACGTTGGCATTGAAGGCTAGGCGGGCATAATTGCGCATGATGTAGGCGTCTTTGTAAAGACGCCGTGCTTCCAAAGGTTCACCGCTAGCCATCTTCTTGAAGAGGTCGGCATCGCAGCGCTCATTGATCTCTGAACCGAAGTTCAATAACGCTGACCCAAGGCCACATCGATTTTCCATCTTCGTGAGGGCGGACAGGCCGTAGGTGCTAACGTTCTGCTCTCCAAGCAGGGCATTCACCAAGTCGAAGAAGACCGATTTGCCGTTTTGCCCGTCACCGTAGAGCACTAAGACCTTTTCTAGCTTCAGTTCACGGAGAAACACCCAACCTAGGAACTCCGACAGCACCATCCGTGATGATTCCTCGGGGAGCACGCGCACGAGGTAGCGGTCGAACATCGGGCAGACGGCGCTCTCGTCATAATCAAATGGAAGCATGTAGGTGAGCAGATCATTCCTGGCGAATTCGCGCATGACCTCTGAGGCATCGGAGATCTCCAAGGTGCCATTTCGGAAATTCAGTAGCGTGCGGCCTTGTTTGCGTTCTTCCGGTTGTCCGCCATGGATGGAGTGGAATTGCTTCACCAACTTTTCCCGAGCTGTGAAGATTCCGAAGCCAACCGGATCGCAGCCAATTCGAAGAGCGAAGTCGCCCAGCAACCCTTCAAATTCCTCGTCGGTGACCGGCTTCCAGTGGGTGCCCCCAAAGAGATGCGCGGTGCCGTTCAAAACCCGTGCCCCCATTCGGATCTCATCCATCCACTTCCCGAAATGCTTGATGATGAGAACGATCAGTTCCGTTTGGGATTGCTGTCGTGGTTGGCTCTTCAGATCAACTACCGGGCGATCAAAATACTTCCGAGCCAGTTCGAGAAGGTCGGTCCGCTCCACGCGCTTGATCGCGGCGCGGATGATTCTCAATGGCTCAAAAGCTGAAGAGGAGTTCTCCGTGAACCCTGCGGCTTCCTGAATGGAATCCAGGGTGATTGGTGAAGGAGAACAGACTCCGGGTGCCTTCGAGGAATCGCGCTTTTTGTGATCGGGTGCTTTGGGCATGATCGTTTCATTTGATCCGCTGAAGCTCCGGTTGGGATGTTCACTACCAATGAATCAGTCGCCAGACCGGATATTCGGCGGGAGGATCAAGCAGGCTTTTCATTCACCTTGAAGCGGCGATCAAGGGCGCGGCGAACTTCGGAGGGATCCGCGAAAACTCTTTTTCCCACTTTGATGAAGGGGAAGTAACCTCGCGCTTTCCATTCGGCGAAGGTTCGTTTTGAAGGTGCCTCGGGTCCGGTGCCAAATACGGCTTTTCGGCACTCTTCGAGGCCGACAAATGCAGGGGGTGTGGATTGATTGCTCATTGCGAGCAAGCAAATGTCACACGGTTCGTTTTTTGGGTATTGGGGGAAAAACTTCCGGAAAAGTCCTAACTTTGAGGAAGCCCACTCAAGCCTATCGCCGCATAGAGATCCGCAGCGTCAGAAATGGGTCTGTCTCCCCATCCAGCCCTAGTCCGGACGGCTTTCTTGGTTGGAAGCCTCCAGTGTTCGGTGATTTCCTGAACAAACGCATTGAAGAAACGACCTTCCCAGCCTGGCTGGTCAGCATATTCGGACTGCGCGGCTGTCTTGTTCGTCAAAAGTTCGTGGAGGCGTTTGGGGGCCTCGGGGTCAGTCCAAATGGCATTCAGAACCCAATCCACCATCTTCTCCTTGAGGGCATGCATCATGTCGTCGCGTTCCGCTTCCGACGAAGCAGCGGCCGCCAGCACAGAGGGAAGTTCATTGGCACTGAGATCATATCCGTAGCTCTTGATGGACAGCGCTTTGAACTCGTGAACAATTCTCAGGAGATTTTGCTCATTTTGCCGGTTGCAGGACTTCGATCCCTCAATTGCTACCTTTCGTGCTGCTTCTGCAGCCTCGCACCTATAACATTGCCAGAACTTTCTGATTCTACCATTCGAGCTATCCAACCATGGGAGGATAAAGTGCCAAAGGTTTGGATAGATCAACACACTCGGTATTTCACCAGCAGCCTTCATCAGTTTGTCTGCCGACGCTACCACTGGTATCGGATTCAAGCGGTAGGAGACCTTTGTCATTCGCTCGCCATCGGCTGAACGGAACGGTTTCGCTTCTAAAGGGTCCTGGATGGGGGCCGACGTTTGCCTGATGCTGCCAAAAATCGAATCCGCCTCACCCTTTTTCGGCTTTTTCATGGCCAGGCCTAAATCAAGAGCGACGCTTCCAAGCCAAGTACCTCGGCGGTCTTCCGGACATGGGCCGTGTTGAACCTGCGCTCGCCACGAAGCAGACGGGATGCTGTGGAGCGATCAATGCCGATGAGCTTGCCCCACTCGGTGGCGGTCATTCCGATGTTTTCGAGGTGGGCCGCAAGGAACTCATGTGGGGGCAGCGTCGGCAGTGCCTCGTAATTTGCGGACTCGTAGGCTTCGGCAAGCTCGGCAAGGGTTTCGAGGTAGTCAGCTTGATCCTTGTTGAGCGCGTGGCCAGCCATGTGGTCCATGATCTCAGTGACGGCATCGAGTTCGATTTCATCATGCAGCGTGCGCGGCAGGTGCAGGCGGCAAAGTGCCTCGTAGGTTTTCGGCAATTTGGAGAAGCTGGGGAGGGTTGGCTTGATGGCTTTCATCGGCTTAGAGGTCGTTCTTCCAGCGGTCTTTGCTGTAGTCGGCGTGGGTAAGGATTTTCAGGATGAAGATGCTGCGGGTATTGTAATGGATGGCTGTGATGAGGCGGTGGTGGTTGCCTGCAATGTTGAAGATGGTGACGGTCTTGGAACTGCGGACAGTCGCGAGGTCGGCGTGCGGCAGGACTTTTCGAACGTCAGCGATGGATTGCCACCTAGCGACTGCTGCCACGGCGATCCAGGCTGAGAGGCTTGCGGCGGCATTCGGGTGCTGCTTGGCATAGTCGAGAAGGCGACGTTTCGTGATGATCCTCATTCAAAAGGCTGTTGTCAGATTAGCAACACGGGAGGCGAGCTGTCAAGGGGGACTCTCAGCGAAACTAGACCACCCTCAAATGCCGAACGGGTTTGGCTTTCGGCTTGGCGGCAATTACTGCGAGGCGACGTTTCGGATCGGGCATGACTCGGAAGAACTCAGCACCCTCGTCTTTTGGATGAAGATTGAGGTAGTGGCGGCGGATGATGGTTTCAGAGTTCCCTGCTTGCAGGGCGGCATCGCCAAGGGACCGATGGAGCGCGACGTGGTAGGAAATGAACGAGTGCCGTGCCTCATCGTGGGTCATCGCGAAATGCTTCCGAACGAGGTCGCGCATTCTCCCGAAATTGGGCGGAGTGATCGGCCCGGGGAATGCCTCCAGCCAGGCAGCGAGGTTGTCGGAAATCACGATCTGCCGTTCATGGCGGGTTTTCGAGATGTTGGCGGGAATGGTGATCGTGCGCGTGCGGAGGTTGATCAACTCAGCCTCCCTCCCGTCCATCCGCTGAATTTCCATGGGACGTATGCCAGCGAAGTAAGCGAGCGCGAAGTAACGAACGAGGGCTCCTTTGCGCCACCGTGAGAGGACAGAGAACAGCCTCGGCATCGTCTCAATCTTTGTCGTGATGGGCCGTGCGTTTTGCTCCTCCCTTACCTGACGGGCGTCATAGGCTCCAACGGTAAGGGCTGGATTCTCAAACGTGAACGGACGATTCGTCGTCTTGTCGGGAGTGGCGCACCAAGCGAAGAATCCACGCAGCTCGTTCAACGTGTTGTTCCAAGTTTTCTTGCTGGCCTTCCTCTGACCGTCCACCGAGCGCAGGCCGCGCAGGTAGCCATCCACCTGCTGATGCGTGACCTCGTGTGTCCAAGGGTCGTCAGTTGCCTTAATGAATCGTTCAACCCCGGCCTTGAGAGCTTTGATGGTGCGGGGGCGGAGTCCGTCACGCTCCTTTTCGTCGAGAAAAAACTTCAGCGCAGCCCTGAGGCGAATCGTGAATTCAGGAGGACGATGGTGCTTCAGGAAGAACTCGACGGCGTCAGCCAGCGTGTAGGCGTTACCAAGGCGGTCCAGAGCCGCGACGGCCGCATCGTGTTGTTCTTGCGTGAGGGACGAAAGAATCATCCGTTGCGCTCGGCCCTTGTTCTCCATCGCCACTTGTTTCAAAGCAGCGAAACTCTGTGCCTCCGCTTCACTCTTGAACTGGCGTCGCTGCCATTTGTCCCCTTCCTTCCAACCCTGAACGAGGTAGGTCACCCACACGCTACCGTTCTTCTCTCGGGTGATCGGCCGGATGGTGAGCTTGACCGCTGCTGCTTTTGGTGCGGTGATCCTCGTGCGCTTCGGCTTCTTGCTCATGGTTGCATTTCATCGCATTTCGTGTGCAACTGCAAGCATCTATTGCACGGTCCGTTGCACGGCAAAACACAAATCCGTTACCAATCAAAGGACGCGACGCAGGTTCGAGTCCTGTCTCCGGCACTTTCTTCATCCTACCCTCATGAACGAACTCGAACAAAAACTCACCAGCCTCGGCCTCAGCCCGGAACAGTCCCAACAGGCCATCCAGGCGGTCGTGGAATTCATCAAGGGCAAGGTCCCCGCCGAGTATCAGGGCATGGTCGATCAGGTCATGGCCGGAAACATGCCCGATCTCGGTTCGCTCGGCGGACTGATGGGCGGCCTCAAAGGCTTCTTCGGTAGCGACAAATCCTGAGGTCACCCGATTTCGAAAGGCCCCGCTGTCTTCATGCAGCGGGGCTTTTTTGTGGCCATGTGGCAGAAATGCGGCTTTAACACAGTCTTTTTGTTGCCATGAAATCCCTGTCTTTCGCCTCGGCTGTCGTTCTTTCCATTCCTGCGTGGTCGGCCCCCATCGAGGTGGAGCCATTTTCCGGAGCCTCCGCCTGGGTCCTGCCCGGTGGCGAAAAAGGGGTCTCCCTTGCGGCCGAAAAGTTCGCCGCCGTTCGGGTCAGCGTTCCGGCCTTCACCGACAAGGAAAAGGAGTTCGGCGGCAAGTGGCGCGGCATCCTTTCCGTGGACGCCTATGGCACGGCGGATGGAAAGAAAAGCACCCTGGCCCTGGAAGCCCTTGACCCGCTCACCGGCGAGGTCTTTGCCTCCACCGAAGGCCAGGTCATCGGCAAGGCCCCCCGCGCGCCCTGGGCGGTGATCGTTTCCTCCGAGCAGGGCAAGGGCACGGCCGCGAAACTGTTTGACGGCGATCCCTCGACCGATTGGCACAGCGCCTACGGCCAGGAACAGGCCCAACCACCGCACTGGGCCGGACTCGAGTTCGGCGATCCCCAGAAACTGGAAGGCGTCCGCTACACCCCGCGCCAGGGAGGTTTCACCAATGGAGTCGCCAAGGGCTACCGCGTCGAGGTGCGCAAACCCGGTGGATCCTGGGAGGTCCTGTCCCGTGGCGAAAGCAACCAGGAGGTGGCAGACGCCCGCAAGCCGATCGAGGTGAAATTTCCAGCCGCCGTGGAGGTCGAGGCCTTCCGCTTCGTGATCGAAAGCGACTGGAGCGGCGGAGGATTCGGCACCGGTGGAGAGATCGAGCCGCTCGGCGTGAAACTTCCCGCCAAGTCCCAACCGGTGATGGCCTCCTCACGACTCTGGCTGGAGATCCCGAACGAGCTTCTCAGCAAACTCACCGGCAAGACCTTCGGCCTCAAGGTCCGCACCACCAGCGGCCCGATCGCCGTGCTCGGCACGCCGCGATTCAGCCGCGTCAGTGAAGCCCCCACCGCCGCGCTCTTCGGTCGCTCGAATGGCGGCACCGGTCCCGACAAACTCGGCGCGGGACTCCTCGGATTCGACGCCCTCACCGAACACGAGCAGACCGTCCTCACGGTCATGGAAGTCCGGAGAAACTCCCCGGCCTCCAAGGGCAAGCTCAAGGAAGGCGACGCCATCCTTTCGATCGGTGGTCTCCCCCTCCCCGTCAATGATCTCCAACCCGGCTGGGAATGGTTCTACCGCAGCCACGAGGCCATTCTCGGCCGCGCCACCGAGGCCGCACTGAAGGCCGGAAAGACCACCCTTCCGCTCACCGTGATGCGCGAGGGAAAGCCGCTCGAACTCACCCTCGATCTCCCGCGCACCAAGGCCTTCGGCACCATGGACCCCGCCACCGACCCCGAAGCAGCCGCCCTGCTCAAGGACCTGCTGGGCTTCATCGAGTCCTCGCAAAAGGACGATGGCTCCTGGTCCGGTGACATCATCCGCACCACCTTTTCCTCCCTCGCCCTGCTCGCCACCGGGGAAAAGAAATACCACAGCCGCGTGAAGAAGGCCGTGGAGTGGTCGCTCGCCAAGTACCCGAAGCCCGATGCCTACGGCAACCTAGGCTTCTGGTCGGGCTCCTACGCCGGCATCCTCTACAGCGAGTGGCACCTGCGCACCGGCGACAAGCAGGTCCTGCCCCACCTCGAAGCCCTGCGTGACTGGGCCGTCAATGGCACCCACCCCTCCGCCTGGGGCGTGCCCGCGCTCGGCCACGGACCCGACGGGCTGCCTTATGAAAACAAGGCCCTCGTCGCCCCCACCTGCCACCTCCTCGTCTTCGAAGCCCTCGCCCGCCGCTGCGGCATGAAGTCCGGCATCTGGGAAAAACTCATGCCCTTCATGGAAATGGCCTGGTCCGACCCGAAGGAAGGCGGCCACGGAGCCCTTGGCTACAATCGCTCCTACAAGGACACCGAAGAGTTCTGGTCGCGCAGCGGACAGTTCGCCATGACCTGTCATCTCCGCGGCGATCGACGCGACATGCGCGATGCGATGACGAAGTTCATGCTCGGACATCACCCCTGGTTCCGCAACAGCCATGCCTACGGCGAACCCGGCGGCTCCTGGGGCCTTCTCGGCCTGAACCTCGCCGCTCCCGCCGCCTATCGCGAGGTCATCCGCGAGTATGGCTGGTGGTTCTCACTTGCCTGGGAAAAGGGCTACGGCCTGCGTTTCACCACTCCCCACATGGGCGCTCCCTACATGGGCGAGGACGACCTCATCAATGCCACCTACGCCCTCGTTCTCCAGGGCCCGCGCCAAACCCTCCACATGACCGGCCTCGGCAGCAGCGCCAGCCAGTGACCGCGATTCACGCAGGCTCATTCCTGCCCTCAACCGCCTGCCGCCGCTCCATCCACGCCAGATAGGCGAGGACCAGGAAATACAGCGCAAACTCCAGCGCCTTCATCGTGTAATCCATCGGCTTGCCATCCCCACGGCAGCCGCAGGAAATGTTCAGGCCCTGACTCCACGCGTGACCGACCCCGTAGGAAAACACAGTCACCAGCCCGGCGATCGTCACCAGCGCCGCCCGACGAAGCACATCCAGCGTCAGGCAAAGCCCCGCCACGATTTCAAACCACGGCAGCGTGTAAGCCACCACCGCGTCCCACGGAGCCGAAAGCATCCGGTAATTCGCCACATCCTCGGTGAACTTCGCCAGCCCGCTCACAAACAGCTTCTCCCCTCCCGAGTGCGCAAACCACACCCCTAACAACACCCGCAAAATCAGGGCAGCAACTTCCGTCGGCTTCAAAGGATGCATGCGCGGAGAGTGAAGTGCCAAGTTCCAACGGCCAATGAAGAAGTTCCAAGTTCCAACGGCCAAGTTCCAACGAAGAGACGTAAGCGTCGGTCCCTTTTCTAGATTGGCACTTGGCACATGGCACTTGGCACATGGCACTTGGCACTTGGCACTTGGCACTTGGCACTTGGCACTTGGC
>JAIXPW010000160.1 GCA_027485995.1 Verrucomicrobiaceae bacterium | reverse complement strand
GTCGATCAGATCGCTCAGTTCCTGATTGGTTGGAGCTGCGAGTGCACTGCTCATTTGGATGCGGGGTTGGTGGTTTGGTTAGTTGGTTTCGTTTTCCTTCCGACATTGCCCCGAGAAGGAATCTGACAGACACCGGGGCGCCAACCGTCTGCCAGAGAAAGAAAAACGGACGGCAACCCTAGGGATCGAAAGCCCCTTGGCAAGGCGAAAGTCCGGGTGAAAAATCGCCCCTTTCACTCAGGGTGCGGGCACCGAGGCCCGAATGAAGCCCCTGCGCCCGGCGGGAATGGTCAGGGTGAGGGTGCCGGAGGCGTTGAGAGGGGTGATGCCTCCCGTCTGAGGGGTCCCTGTGAGCGGCATCCAGCTGACGGGGGTGTTTCCCGACCAATATTCCCATTTCACCGGGGCGAGGAGTCCGTTCGTAGGCAGTTGCAGGCGGACCTTGGAGGTGCCCGGGAGAAAGGTGACCGGCACCTGCCAGTTTCCGGTCCCGGCACGGAAGGCATACATCACCAGCAGCGGCTGGCCGGTGCGCGGATCGCGGTCGGTCAGCTCAAGAGGCCTGACACCCCGATTGGTCTGTGACCAGCTGACAAAGCCATCCCCGGGAAACACCGCCTCGCCGATGGCGCTGTAGCTGCCTTGCTGGCGGATGGAGTAGCTGACTGCTCCTGAAACGGTGGTTTGCGTGACGTCCTGGGTGTGGGAAAGGGTGATCTTCCGGCGTTTCCACCAGGTGGTGGAACTCGGGGAAGCGATCGGCGTGGAGGTCGTCAGGGTGGAGGTCCCAACGCGCGCCACTGACTCGGGAGTGAGGGCCAGATTGGTGATCGACTCGGACATCGTGCCGAAGAGAGGAGTGTAGCGGATGGTGATCGTGCCCTCGTTCATGTCGTAAAAGTGGCCGACGTTGGAAATGATCCCGCTGGCCACCGTCACCGCTCCGCCGGTGGTGTCTGTTCTGGGAACTCCCGCCACACCCGTAGTGATGACTCTTGCGGCGCCGTTGAAACCGGCGTTGACCGTCGCGTCGGTATTGGACTGGGTGATCCTCCCGCCAGTCATTCTGAACCTCTCGACCTTGTTGTCGGTTCCCGCCGTCAACCTCACATCAGCCTGGATGCTGCCTCCAATCGTGCTGGCTGCAGCGGGGAAATTGGAAGAGAAGCCGATGGTGTAGGTCGTGTTGATCACCCCGCCAGGCTGGATCGTCAGCGTCACCGGAGTGGCCGGGCACAGCGATGCCATCAGCGCTGTGGCGGCCAGCCAGATGCGGACGGGAGCAAACGACATGGAGGGAACCATGCAGTTTTCACGGAAGCTGACAACCGTTTGATCCCAAGGTCATTGAAGTTCCTTTTCTGACCTCGCGGGGCGATTCGCCAGACTCGCCCAGACGCATCCTCCGCCACCTTTTCCCGCTCCGAAACGATGCGCATGGAACGGCACCGATGGCTCGTGGAAGATTGCCTTTTACTCCGATCGCAAGACCTTCTGGCTGCTCGAAAAAGGTGCCAGGGAACCCGAAAAACTCTTCACGAAAAAGCCGCCTGCGGAAAAAGCACGATTTTTGGCTAAAGCGATTGAGCCTCGAAGTATGAAGTCTCATGCGCACCCTTCTCCGGCTGGTTCTGGGACTCTCGATGTCATTCCCCTTCGCCGCGCGTGCCTCCCAGGCCACATTTTCCGAGGATGGGAAAACGCTGTGGGTGCTTTCCTTCGATCACAAGGCCTTGCTCGCCTTCGATGGCAAGGCGCCCGCTCCCGTGTCGTTTCCATTGCCCGTGGCGCTCGCGGGTGAATCGACCATGGACCTGATCTCCGATCACGACGGCCTGCTGATCACCGCAGTGGACAAGTTATGGAAATGGAACCCGCTGGCGGGCGGAACCGCGCCCGAGACCCTCGCGCCTCTGCCCCCGGGCTTCTACAACTGCGGACTGGGACGCGTGCCGGAGGGCCCGTTGGCCGGGGCGATTCTGATCAACGGCAGATCCGGCGACCCGCTACATCCGGAAACCCTTCATGCCCTGCTGCCTGGGGAAAAACAATTCCGCAGCATCAACACCCGATACATCCACCAGGTCACTGCCGCTCCCGCCTTCGCCCCAGGCAGGATGGTCCTCGGCGGTGATTACGATCTGTGGGAAGGGGGCTTCACGCCGATGGGCAACGGAGAGCGGTGGGGCTATCTTTGGGGCTACCGCACCGCGCCCGTGGCACAGATCGCAACCGATATCGGCAACGGCGAAGGCCGGGGAGTCCGAACCGTAGCCATCGCCGGAGACACCCTCTGGGCCTTGATCGCCGGGCACCACAACGGGTGCTCATTGCTCACCCTTCCGATTGGCAAAAAGTTCACCGCCGCTGATCCCGAAAGCACTCCTGGCGTTCCCCAAAGCTTGAAGATCAGCCGCGAAAAGCTTGCCCAGGTGAAAATCATGAATGTCAGCGACATGGTGGATCGGCACGGTTTCGAATTCATCGACTGCCTCTGCTCCTGGAATGGCGGCAACGGGGAATGGAAGGTTGCCTACCGCGCCGGTCATCGCGTCTTGTGGCAGGTTGCGAACGGCCATGAAACTCCGAAGAAGATCGGAGTCGATCCCAGCGAAAACTAGCGCAAGGCCCACTTCCGGGCGGGAAATCCAGCAGGTCGGCGAGGCGTTTTTCTCAATCTCCCCTTGATTCCCCCGGACTCTGCCGGTATCAGCGCCCCCCCGCGCCATGCCGGATTCCACACGCACTCTCAAAATCGCCATCCCGAAAGGCAGCCTCGAAGGTCCGACCATCGAGCTTCTTTCAAAGGCTGGCTATGAGATCTATGTGTCCTCACGTGGCCTCCGTCCCGCCTCGAACGACCCCGAACTCGACGTTTACCTGATCCGCGCCCAGGAGGTCGGTCGCTACATCGGCCAGGGCTTCATCGACTGCGGCATCACTGGTTACGACTGGGCCTACGAGAACGGCGTCGATCTCGTCGATCTCGGAGAACTTGCCTACTCCCGCGCCACCGCCCGGCCGACCAAGTGGGTGCTCGTCGTGCCCGAAGATTCGCCGATCCAGAAGCCCGAGGACCTCGAGGGCAAGCGCATCGCCACCGAAGGCGTCGGCATAACCCAGCGTTACCTCGACGAACGCGGCATCAAGGCCGAGGTCGAATTTTCCTGGGGAGCCACCGAGGTGAAGGTCCCCGATCTGGTTGATGCCATCGTCGACATCACCGAGACCGGCTCCTCCATCAAGGCCAACCGCCTCCGCATCGTCGACACCCTTCTGACCTCCTTCCCGCACTTCTACGCCGGTCAGGACGCTGCGGCCGATCCCTGGAAGCGGGAAAAAATGGAACAGATCGCCCTTCTTCTCAAAGCCGCCCTTGGCGCGCGTGGCAAGGTCGGCCTGAAGATGAATCTTCCGCAGTCCCAGCTCGACGAGCTTCTGAAACTCCTTCCGTCCCTCCGTCGCCCCACCGTTTCGCAACTTGCGGAAGAAGGTTGGGTCGCCGTAGAGACCATCATTGACGAAACGATCGTGAGGGACATGATCCCCGCCCTCAAGCGCCTCGGCGCCGAAGGGATCATCGAGTATCCACTCAACAAGATCGTTCCCTGACCCCTTTCATCCGCATATCAACCCCCAACCAAGAAGGCCATGGGCTCCATCAAGAAACGCCGTAAGACCAAGATCAATAAGCACAAGCGCAAGAAGCGCATGAAGCAGAACCGCCACAAGAAGCGTCTCCGCTACAGGTCCTAGGATCTGCCTTCTTCCATCACTTTGCTTTTCACAACAAGGGATCCGGCCCCCCCGGGTCCCTTGCTTTGTGTACTCGTGGCTGGAGCATCTCTGCTCCAGTCCGTCTGGGGAGCTTCCAGCTCGCAGTCTTCCTCTTCCTTTCGAGTTTCAAATTTCGGGCTTCGAATTTCGTCCTTTCTCCCCGTTGGAACTTGGCCCTTGGAACTTGGCACTTTAGGCTGCCCACCATGATGCGGCCCTTCGCCCTCCTGCTCCTCTCCCTTCCTGCCTTCGCTCAGGAAAGCCCGCGCCTGGAGTTTGCTCGGGGCCTGCTCGACCAGTCGCGCGGGAGAAAGGACTCGGCCGCGCAGCGCTTCGAAGCCGCCCGCCTCGCCGATCCCACGGCCATGCCGTTGGTGGAACGCGCCGCCCGCACGAAACTCGCCGATGGCAATCTCGCCGGGGCCGTCACCCTTTATCGCGACCTCGCCAGCGCCCTGCCTGAGAGGCTCAGCGCCCAGCTCCTCTATGCCGATTTCCTCCGTGACGAAGGCGGTGGCGACGGGCTCGCGGAAAGAATGGCTGGTGAAGCCCTCGAGAACGCGCTCCATCGTTTCCCTGGAAGTCCTGCCATCCTCAGTCGCCTGTTCCGCAGCAGCGAGGCCCGTTCCGACCGCAAACGCTCGCTCAGCCTCTTTGAGTCCCTCGTCGAAACCCCGCCGCTCGATCCCGCCGCCATGCTGATGGCCGCCGACTGGGCCCGCGTGCTTTTCCCTGCGGACGACAATGCCGCACGCAATCGGCTCGATGCCTTATTCAAATCCTCCGTCGAGGCCCATCCACGCCATCAGGAACTCGCCCGCACTGCCTCCGAGCACTTCCGGAAAACCAAGCGGCTCGGCGAGGCCATCGCCATCCTGCAGACCCACGCCACCGCCACCCCCTCCGATCTGGAACTCCGCACCCGCCTTGGCATCCTCCAGCTTTCCGCCGACCAGACCGCCGCTGGAGAAGCGACCCTGAAGGAGGTCATCGCCATCGACTCCCGCCGCGCCCTTGCCCACGAGTCCCTCGCCAAGCTCTACCGCCAGCAGCAAAAGCCCGAACTCGCCCGGCCCCACGCCGACGCCGTCCTGAAAATCCGTGGCGGCGATCCGGCGGAGTTCATCACCCTCGCCGACGAATGGATCGCCGCCGAGCAAGCGAAGCCCGCGCGGATTCTGTTAGAAAAAGCGATCTACGATCACCCCACCGATCCCACCATCGCCGCCAAGCTCGCCATCGCCAGCCGTCGCGATCCCGAAACCCGCGGTCAGTCTTCCCGTCTGTTCCGCGAAGCCGAGGCCCTCATCCCGGCCGACGCCAAACCCGACCCCGCCTTCCTCTCCGAGTCCGCCGAGGCCCTCATCGACGAACAGCGCCTCCCCGCCGCCGAGGAGCGCTTAAGGAAAGCCATCAAGGCCTTCCCGCCCGACGCCAAAAAGGAAACCGCCCTCACCCTCCGCCGCCTCGCCGGCCTCTGGGAGTCCCAGGGGAAGAATGCGGATGCCGCGAGTGCCCTGAGGAAGCGGGCGGATGCGATGGATCCGAAGTGAGAAAACCTCAAGGCGATGCAGACCCTCCTGAAGCACTTGATGGCCCTGGTGATTTCCATCCTCATCACCACGCCGATTTACGCTCTGAATGGCTCTTACAGCATGATGATCTCGGGAAGGATTCCATGGATCGCCGGTTCCTTCTTTGTGTCTGCCCTTTGGTCGGTCTTTCTGACCCTGATGATCGTTGCCCCAGTGGCCTCGATTAGCCTCTACCTCATCGAACACCGATTCTACCTCAAATGGTTTTTTGAACCCTTGGTCCTGCTTGCAGTCTTGGTGCTCTACTTCTGTCCGGTCTTTTTGTTCTGGCACCCTGGCTGGGTGGTGCTGCCAGCTCTGGCTGTGTCCTTGTATTTCCCCAGTCTGATTTACTACGGACTGCAGAGAGCCATCGGGATGAGGGAAATGTTGCATTAGTCATCACCGATCAACCATCATGCAAGATAAGGGATTCAATTCTCACTCCAGACCCAACGGGGTAAAAGTCGATCGCACGTGGGTGAAACCCCGGGTCCCGAGCCGGGCAGGGTATGTGCCCTGAGCGGGCACCCTGGGGCGGACAAAAGGGCGAAGATGATTTGTCGAAACCGCGTTCCCATTCAATCCGCCTCCTCGCGCCCCTTCCGGGCTCAATGGCATTGCCGATTGCACCCCGGGCGATGCCCGGGGCTATTGCATTTTGCCCCTCTGGGGCGTGGATTTCCTACGCGTCTGTTTCTGGATAGGGCTTTTCCGGTCTGCCAATGACGCAGTTGCGCATGCTTGATTGGTTCCAGGAGTTGCGTTTCCCGCCGCACCCCAAGGAAAAGCTCCCCGGGTGCAACCCATTGGGCGAATGATCTCTCCGCCTGCTTCGTCTCGGGTCGCATGATGGTCCGCCCCATGGACTGCCGAGTTTTGGGATCGTCTGGCGATGGCTTCATCTTGGGAAAAGTCAGGGCACCCTCGCCGCAAGGATCACTGATGTTGGCAGATTCATTTTTCCTGCCCCTCGACTTTGGCCCGCGATTTGCTAAACTGATTCGTGGTCACTCGGGCGATTGAATTCTCAGGCTGCCCTTAAACGGGGACCATCTTGTCATGAATCGTCTTCGTGTGCTGAAGCTTGGTTGGGAATTTCCACCATTGATCAACGGAGGCCTGGGTGTTGCCTGCCTGGGCTTGTCCCGAGCATTGGCCAAACAGGTCGATCTTCGTGTGTTGGTGCCGAAATCGTCACCTGATGCCAGTTTCGATGGCTTCACCCTGACCGGCCTCAACAACCTTCGCGTCGAGGAACTCGAGACGGTCGAAAAGCGCTATCGCTACGAGAGTTTCTCCAAGGTTCAGCAGGTCCCGGTGCAGCTCGATCCCTATGAGGATGGCGTGACGACCCTTGAGACACTCGAAACCCTGCCGGGCGGGGAGGTCTGCTTCTCCGCGACGACCAGACGGCAGCTCGATCAGTTCAAGGTGGGGGAACTTTACGGCAGGGATCTTGGCAACAAGGTGGTCGAGTTCTCGAAGATCGCTGCGAAACTCGCCATGCAGGATGACTTCGATGTCGTGCACGCCCATGACTGGATGACGTTTCTCGCCGGAGTCGAGGTCAAGAAGGCGACCGGCAAGCCCCTCGTGGTCCATGTCCATGCCTCGCAGTATGATCGCGCCGGGGCCGATGCCCGTGGCTGGATCTATGACATCGAAAAGTATGGCATGGAGGAGGCCGACCGCGTGATTCCGGTCAGCAGTTACACAGGACAAATCGTGGCGGGGCACTATGGCATTCATCCGTCGAAAATCCGTCCGGTTCACAACGGAGCGGATCCGGTGGAGGCCTTCAGCACCAAAAAGAAGTTTCCTGAAAAGCTTGTGCTCTTCCTCGGTCGGCTCACCGCACAGAAAGGCCCGGAGTTTTTCCTGGAGATCGCGGCCAAGGTCCTGGCGGCGCATCGCGATGTCCGCTTCGTGGTGGCCGGAACGGGAGAAAAGCTACGCCCGCTGATCGAAAGCGGGGCCTTCCACGGACTCGGCGGGCATTTCCATTTCACCGGATTCCTCAACAAGGAGAAGGTCAACGAGCTGCTCTCAATGACCGACATCTACTGCATGCCCTCCGTGTCCGAACCCTTCGGGCTCTCCGCGCTTGAGGCCGCACAGTTCGGCATCCCGGCCGTCATCTCCAAGCAGTCCGGAGTCGCCGAGGTGCTGAAAGGCGCGCTCACCGCCGATTTCTGGGACGTCGATCTGATGTCAAAACACATCATCGACCTGCTCACCGACGATGAACTTCGCGCCAAGGTGGTGGAGGAGGCGAAACGCGACATCGCCGCCTCGACCTGGGATGCTGCGGCGGACAAGGTGATGGCGGTTTATCGCGAAGTTGTCTGGTGACCTCGCGGTGATGCGATCTCCTCAAACCCATATCCAATGCCTGATCTCTGCCTCTACTTCCAGGTTCACCAGCCGAACCGGCTCATCCCCTACGATTTCTTCAGGATCGGCGAGCATGCCTTCTATGAGGATGACGGACTGAACGCCGAAGTGCTCTCGAAGGTTTCCGAAAAGTGTTATCTTCCCGCGAACGAGATGTTCACCCGGCTGATCCGGGAAAGCCGGGGCCGCTTCCGCATGGCGCTTTCAATCAGTGGCACGGTGATCGAGCAGATGCAGCATCATCGCCCGGATGTGCTGGAGTCGTTCCAGAAACTGGTGGCCACCGGTGGCGTGGAGTTGCTGGCGGAAACCTATTATCATTCGCTGGCCATCGTCCACTCGAAGAAGGAGTTCGAGCGTCAGGTGGAGAAGCATCTTGAGAAGCTGGAGGAGGTGTTTTCCGTGCGTCCACGTGTCTTCCGGAACACCGAACTCATCTACAACAATGCGATCGCCGCCCAGGCGGAGACGATGGGCTTCGATGGCATTCTGGGCGAAGGGGTGGAGTGGATCCTGAATGGACAGTCACCGAATTTCCTCTATCGGGCCCCTCATGTGGCCCGGCTGAAGACCTTGCTGAGAAACCCCGGGCTTTCGGATGATCTTGGGTTCCGCTTCTCCGACAAGAGTTGGAACAACTATCCGCTCACGCCGGAGGTTTTCGCCCGCTGGGTGGCGGAGTCGCCCGGTGATGTGGTGAACCTGTTCATGGACTATGAGACGATCGGTGAGCACCAGTGGGCGGACAGCGGAATCTTCGAGTTCTGGAAACGACTGCCGGAAGCGGTGGAGGAAACGGGCGGTCAATGGATCACGCCGTCGGAAGCCGTGGACCTTCATCGTGCTTCCCGCGAATACGATTGCCACCGCCCGACTTCCTGGGCGGATGCCGAGCGCGATCTTTCCGCCTGGATGGGGAACGTGATGCAGCAGGAGGCCATCGCCAAGATCCATCGACTTGAGGAAGAGGTGCTCGCTGCCAAGGACCCCGATCTCACCGATGTCTGGGGCAAGATGCAGACCTCCGATCATTTCTACTGGATGTCCACCAAGGGCGGTACCGACGGCGGGATCCACTCCTACTTTTCCCCCTATGGAAGTCCCTATGATGGATACATCTACTTCATGAACGCCCTGGCGGATCTGCAGATCCGGCTCAATCGGATTCATGGAGTTGAGGACTGATCACTTCATGACTTGCCACCGGTAAAGAGATAGGGTGAGATGAGGCGATGAAATTCCTCATTCCTTATCTGGCGGTTGTGGTTTCCTCACTGGGTTCTCCGGAGACAAAAGCCCTGTTCAATGGCAAGGATCTCGCCGGATGGACCTTCGATGTGATTGATGGAAAGACGAAGCCCGAAGAAATCTGGTCGGTGAAGGACGGCATCCTCATTTGCAAGGGGCGGCCGCCTGCGGTGATGCGGACCCTTGAGGAGTATTCCGACTATGAGCTCACCATCGAGTGGCAATGGTCTCCCGAAGGCAAGGCCCCCAACAGCGGAGTGCTCGTCCATGCCTCGAAGCCCCGGGAAATGCATGTCTGGCCGAAGTCGATCGAGGTCCAGCTCCGCTCGGGGGATGCCGGGGATTTCTGGGTGATCGGGGAAACGCTTCAGGTCGAAGGCTCCACGCCCGAAGGCCGACGCTGGATCAACAAGAGCGACTCCGCCGAGAATCCGGTTGGCGAGTGGAACATCATGAAGATCCGCTGCGAGAAGGACACGCTCAAGGTCTGGGTCAACGGCGTGCTGGTGAACGACGCCAAGGCGCTTTCCGCCACCAAGGGCGCGATCTGCCTGCAAAGCGAGAACGACGAGATCCACTTCCGCAAGGTCGAGCTGACGCCGATCTCTCAAAAGTAGCTCAGTTGATTCGTTTCAGAAAATCCACGGGCGAAATCGCAGGCACCGGGGATTTCCGATAGTCCGGCAAGTTCCGGGTGATGATGAAGTCGGCCTTCCAGGAAAGTGCAGAAGCGGCCTGGAAAGAGTCCTCCACGTCGGACATGGGCAAGCGGAGGGCGCTCAGGGCGTCGACTGTTGCGACCGGGGCAACTTCGACGATCTCAAGTAGCTTCTTCAGAAATGGCCGGCCTCCTTTGAGCAGATAGGAGCAATTCGTCAGTGAATGCCAGGCCACGGCGGCGGCACCTCCCGACTCCGCCCATTCGAGCACGGCTGCACTCGCCGTGACATGACCTTCACGGGCCAGGGCGACATCGAGGAGAACATCCGAATCAATGAGGACTCTCATCAGCGGAGATGCTTGGCGGCCAAGGCGTCGTGAAGCGGGTCAGTGCCCGGAACCGGAGTGCGGAGGCTGGCGCTGCCGACCATGCTGGCGACGATGCCTTTCCTCTTCACTGGAGCTGACTCCGCTTGCAGCAACGATTCGATCAGCCCGGAAACCGTAGTATGCTTTTTCCGGGCGGTCTTCTTGGCCTGACGATGAACCTCCGGGTCGAGCGTAATGGTCACACGCGTCTTCATGAGTATGCATCTATGCCAAATCGTGCATACGGTCAAGATCTGGAGAAAAAGAAAAAGGGTTCTTCCCGCGATTTAGTGGGTGGCCTCCGGTCGCAGGTCCAGGCGACCGCAGTAGAAGAGGATCCGGGTGCGATAGTTCGAGAACTTCCTGAAGCCTCTCGCTGCGGCCTTGATC
>JAIXPW010000150.1 GCA_027485995.1 Verrucomicrobiaceae bacterium | reverse complement strand
GCGACGGTGTCTGGAAACACGGTGACAATTGTTGGCGCGGGCACGGCAACCATCACGGCCTCTCAAGCCGGAGATACCAACTACCTTGCCGCGACCTCGGTGCCGCAGACTCTAACGGTGGACAAGGCCTCGCAGGTGATCACCTTCGGCGCGCTTGCAACGAAGACCTACGGCGATGCGGCCTTCAGCCTGAATGCGAGCTCGGATGCCGGCCTGCCTGTCAGTTACTCTTCTTCGGATCCGGGTGTTGCCAGCGTCTCAGGAAACCTCGTGACTATCCTGGGAGCAGGGACGGTCAACATCACGGCTTCACAGGCTGGTGGCGGCAATCATCTCGCAGCGTCCGATGTTGTTCGATCACTCTCCATCGCGAAAGCCAGCGCAACCGTCGGGATCAGCGGTCTTGCCCAGAACTACGATGGTTCGTCGAAGCCGGTCACCACCATCACGACCCCATCAGGGCTTGCGGTGTCGGTGACCTACAATGGCTCGACTGAAGTGCCGATTGCCGCAGGCAGTTATGCGGTGGTTGCGACCATCGAGGATCCCAATCATGCTGGCAGCAACACGGCCACGCTTGTCATCTCCAACAGCCTGGAGGTTTCGGGCTCCCAGACGCTGGTCCTGCCGGATTCGACCGCCACCTACCAGAGCCTGCTCAATGACGGCACTCTGGTCTTCGGTGCGGGCAGTCTGCAAATCACTGGAAACGCGACCAACAACGGCGTCCTCCGTCTGACTGGAAATGCGGTGTTCGAGGTGTCCGGTACCTTCACCAACGCCGGAGTGATCGACATCATCAACTGGTCCGGCACCCTGCCCCCGGGGATCGCAGGTTCCGGAACCATCCTCGACCGATCCGCGATCAAGGTGACTTCCACCCAGGCCAGCTCCAGTCAATTCTCGCTCAGTGTGCCAAGCTACGCAGGCCACCTCTATCAGTTGGAATCCAAGGCTGATCTCAGTGGGCCATGGGTGCCGCTCGGAGCCCCGATTCCCGGAACCGGCGGGGCGCTCAATCCTCCTGCGATGCAGTTCGCTCCGACCATCGACGGACCGCGCCGCTTCTACCGGGTGGTGGTCAGCCCCGCTCCTTGAGCCATCCCACTGCCGCCGCACCCGCAAGGGTGCCGGTGGCAAAGCAGCCCTGCATCAGGTAGCCACCGGTGGGGGCTTCCCAGTCAATCATTTCCCCGGCCACGAATAGACCGGGGAAATCTCGGACCATCAGGCGCTCATCAAGAGTGCGCCAGCAGACGCCCCCGGCGCTGGAGATCGCCTCCTCGATCGGACGCGGGGCGGTGAGGGGGATTGGGCAAGCCTTGGCACGAATGGCGAGGGATTTGATATCATCTTCCGGCGATGAGAAACCGCCCAGGATCGCATGGGCGGCCTCGGAGAGCTTCCAGCGATCACGGCTGGCCGCGATCACATCCTGCTTCACGGACTCCATCTTGCGCACCAGTTCCTCGACGGTGAAGGTTGGCTTGAAGTCGACCTTGATGACCGGTTGTTCCATGGACCGGAGTACCGGACCAAGTTGATAGATCGCGCCTCCTTCGAGCCCATACGAGGTCACCATCAGTTCGCCGGCGACTTCGATCCCACCCGCGCGGACGACGATGTTCTTCAAGGGCTTTCCCTCGGCGGCATCGAGGATCGAACGCGGCCAATCGAGTTCCCAGCCACAGTTTGCAGGCTGAAGCGGATTCACGGAGATCCCGAGCGCTTCAAGAATGGAGACCCAGCCGCCGTCGGAACCGGTGATCGGCCATGAGGCACCTCCGAGTGCGAGGACGGCGGCATCACACTCAACTTCCACCTGCCCGCCAGCGTGATCAAAGCCGAGGCGGTAACGCTGGTTATGAGCCATCGAGTTCCAGCGGTGTCGTGTTTCAAACTTCACGCCGAGTCCGCGCAGCCGTTCGATCCAGCGTCGCAGCAGGGGAGCTGCCTTCATTTCGACCGGATAAACCCGGCCGGTGCGCTGTTCGAAGGTCCGGATGCCGAGGCCTTCCGCCCATTTCCTCAGATCGTCCGGTGAAAACTCCGTGAGGACACGCCGCCAGAATCCATCAGGCTGATCCGGTCCGGTGTAGCGCTTGGCGAAGGAGTCGAAGGCCTCGCCATGGGTGAGATTCAGGCCTCCGCGTCCGGCCACGAGGAGTTTTCGTCCGACGGAAGGCTTCGCGTCGAACAGGCGCACCTTCGCTCCGGCTTCGGCGGCGACCTCCGCCGCCCTCAGTCCGGCGGGACCTCCTCCAATGATGGACAGTTCCATGTTCGTGAATCAGGAGCGCGAGAGTTGAAGGAGCGCGTCGGCGAGATAGCGGTATTCGTCGGGCGAGTTATGGAGATGGGCCGAGATCCGGATCCAGCGTTTGCCCTTGAAGTGGATGATGGGAGCTTCGATGTCGTAGTCGTCGGCCAGGCGATGGTAGAGCGGATCGATCGGAAAGCGTCCTTCGGGAATGGAGAGGCGACCGGGCAGGGGCAGCGTGGCCATGGAACCCAGCAGGGAATCGGGGCAGGGTGGTTCCAGGCCGAACTCGCCGAGAATCATCCGTCGGGCCTCGAGCAGCAGGGAGTGATGGTGCTCCCGAAGCTCCGGCCAGCCGCCCGGCAGACAGTTTCCCAGCCATTCGAGGGCAGTGGGGACGGCGAGCCAGGACGAGGTGTCATGCGTGCCGGGCCAGTCAAAGCGATCCTGAAAAGGAGTATGTCCGGAGCGCGGGGTGTTGTTGCCGTGGCTGATCACGGCAGGATGGATGCCGTCCTGCTTGTCCGGACGCACCCACAGGAAGGCCGCGCCCTTTGGGGCACAGGTCCACTTGTGGAGATTGGCGGTGTAGTACGATGGACGTAGTTTTTCCAGCTCCAAGGGCAGCATGCCAGGGGCGTGGGCGCCATCGACGAGCGTGTCGATGCCCCGGTTTTCCAGTTCGCGGATGAGACGGGCGATGGGGAAGACGAGGGCTGAGCAACTGGTCACATGGTCGATCATGGCGATCCGTGTGCGATCCGTGACGGCGGCGAGCATGGCCTCGATGATCTGTTCCTCATCATCGAGCGGGAAGGGGACTTCAGCCATCACGACCTTCGCGCCCCGGCGTCTGGCGGTCTCTTCCAGGACGTTTCGACAGGCGTTGTAGTCGTGATCGCAGGTGAGGATCTCATCGCCGGGTTCCAGTTCCAGCGAGCGGATCACCGAGTTCACCCCGGTGGTCGCATTGGCGATGAACACGAGGTTGGCCGGATCCGCGCCGACGAAGTCTGCCAGGTGGCCACGGGCCTCGTCGAGGAGCGCGTCATGTTTGCGCCAGAGAAACCGCAGTGGGTTTTGCTCCATGAGTCCGCGAAGGGCCGACTGGGCCTCCATCACCGCTCTGGGGCAGGCCCCGAACGAACCATGATTGAGGAACACCAGGTCGTCCGAAAGCAGCCAGTGTCTTTTCCAGTCGGAGCGGTGAGGCCGTTCGGGTCGCATGCGCGGAGCATAGGGATCCTCCCTGACCGATGGCACGCACGGAGTCGCGATCATTTGTCGGCGACTGCCGGATTCGTGCGGTTGACCTTGACGAGCTTGGACTCCTTCGCGGTCTCTCGTCACGGTGCCTTGAGTGGCTCCGCTGCTTTGAGGATGGCCTCCCATTGGGAAAATCGCTGCGGCGAGAGCGCCTTCAGCTCAGCCAGTTTCCGGCCATCGAGACAGCAGGCATAGATATAGGAAAACTCGGCCAAATCCTCGTGGGCCACCTCGTCGCCGTAATCGGAAACCGAGATCCGGTCCGCCTTGATGGCGGCCTTCCATTGCGCGAGGGTCTTCGGTTGTTTGGACGTGACCCGCTGCTCGAGCACATGGCCGCACTCGTGGGCGATCACCAGGGCGTCGGCATCCTTGACGAGGTTGAGGTAGTCCTGGGAACCGTGGGCCGAGGCACCTTCCAGATCCTCATAAAACGCAACGCCATCCTTCTTCGCCTCGGAGACGATGACGAAGGCCTTTCGATAAGACGGCGGCAATTTCTCAAGTCGCGCCAAACAGTCCTGGATCTTGAGGTCGAGCTTGTCCTCGATCGTCACCTTCAACCGCGCGTCGCCGAGCTGCACCTGCCAGCATTTCCCTGGAGATTCGCCGCGCAGCATCTTGACCACAACCGGCCCGGAAATGACGGTGGCCTTGTCCGGATTCTTCGTGCCGAAGTCCTTGTGCAGCGACTCGAAGGTCTTCTCAAGGTTCGCCTTCTTCTCCTTGGCGGATATTGCTCCAGCAAGGGCAAGGGTGGCGATGGTCGTGGCGATCAGCTTGAAGATCATGGCCCATTTCTCCGATTCCCCTCCTCGGCGTCGAGGCTCAAAATGGGCAGGAGAGCGTGTGACAAATGCGACCGGTGAAATTTTCAACTTTTCCGTGATCGATCTACCGCTCCGTCTCGCTTCCTCCATGTAACGATGATCCAACCGTGGCATCCCACCCCAACTCCGACCCCTGGCAACTCTGGATCACGGAGCGCGGGCAATCCTTCCTGCTCTATGCCCGACAACACACCCGCTGCGAAGAGGATGCCTGCGATGTGGTCCAGGAAGCCCTCACCGAATCATGGCACCGCTGTGGTGGGAAAATTCCGGATCCTGCCCTTGTGTTCGCGACCATTCGCCGCCGTGCGATCGATCAGGGTCGCTCGATGGATTCCCGGATCCGGCGTGACACCCGTCATGTCAGTCAGATCGAGGTCTGGTTCCAGCCTGACTTCTCCGCAGCGGACACCCACATCGTCGTCACCGAGGCGCTGCGGAAACTGCCCGAACCTCTGCGGGAAACCGTCACGCTCCGACTGTGGGGCGATCTCAGCTTTCCGGAAATTTCGGAGATCACCCGCGTCCCGGTCGCCACGGCCACCTCGCGCTACCGTCTCGCCATCGAACGTCTTCGTGAAACCCTCGGCCTCGTTTTCTCATGAATGATCCCTTCGAGGAAAAGCTTCGCGCCATGAGACCCGGCGAGCTGCCTGAGTCGCTTCGGCAGCGACTGTCTGGAGCGCCATTGTCTCGCGCAGCCTCTAACGGCAAGGTCATGAGGATCGCGTTCGGCTTGGCGGCGGCGGCTTGTGTGACCTTCGTCATTTCAAGATTCTCCCCGCCCTCCACAAGCCTGCCTCCCGGCGCTCCGGTTCCGAGCTTCGCCGCAGATCGCGAACAGCGTGTCACTGGCCTGCGCTCTCTGGCCGTGGTGACCGATGAATCCAACCAGCGTTGGAAACTCGTCGAGGTCAACTGGGTGGAGGAGCAGACCCTTGTTTCCACCACGCAAGCCCTCACCGTCCAACTGCAGAACCACCGTCGGGCGGTGGTTCCCGTGGCGATCCATTTCGACTGACCCAACCCCAAACCCGCAATGAAGATGAAAACAACCGCATTCCTCAGCCTTGTCCTCGCCTCCTCGCTCCAACTCCAGGCCGAGCCTGAGGCACCTGTTAGAGTCAACGAGTCCCGCACCGAGGTCTCGAAGTCCTCCAGCTCGAGCAGCGGCTCGACCTCCACCACGACCATTGACGGCAAGACCGTCACGATCACCCGCCACACCGGGCCGGATGGCGTCGAGCATGTCACGGTCACCACGTTCAGCCGCTCCGGAAAGCCGAAGGTCATCGAGATGACGGCTGAGGAGTTTGCGGAAAAGTATGGTCCGCGAAAGAAGAAGGAAGCGAAGCCAGAGCCCAAGCCCGAGGAGAAGAAGGAAGAAGAAAAGCCCGCTCCCGCCAACCCTGGAAAAGCCACCGAATGAAAACGAAGATCCTCCTGTTTTCCCTGTTCACAGCGGTCGCCTCCGCCGAGGAGCCCCGCACCATCGAACTCAGCAACGGTACCGCCGTGGAGATCCGCGATGGCAAGGTCTCGCTGAAATCCGGGGATGCTCCGGGCAATGGCAGCAGCAGCGTTTCGCAGAGCAGCCACACCGATTCCTCGGGCACCACCATCACCCGCATCTCCACCGAGCGGAATGGCCGGAAAGCGGAGTGCACCATCACGATTTCGCCGAAGGGAGAGGTCAGCATCGATGACGGGGGAACCCTCAAGCCGGAGCCCGAGGAGAAGCCCGCGGCCGAAGGCAAAGGCGGCTGGCTCGGGGTCCATACGGTCCCGATCCCAAAGGCCCTGCGAGCCCAGCTCGATCTGCCGGAGAACCAGGGCATCCTGGTCGAGTTCCTAGCGCCCGGAGGTCCTGCGGCCCAGGCCGGACTTCAGGAGAACGACATCCTTCTCACCCTCGATGGCACACCGATTTCCAGTGTGGAGGAGTTTCGAAAGAAGCTCGGTGAAGCCCAGCCCGGCCTTCAGGCGATCCTGACCTGCCTGCGCAAGGGCCAGCAGGAAACCGTCTCCGCCACCCTCGGCCAGAAGCCGGCGGCAGGCGCTCCGGGGAAGGCCGCCAACACGGAAGCGGCCAGACTTGAGAAGGAGAACCAGGGCGGTGCCTCGTCCGGACAACGGGCGGTGGTCATCGATGAGAACGGACAAACCCACATCGTGGAATCGAATGGCGATGATGCCTTCGAGCTGCTTCTCAAGGACCCCAATGTCCCGGAATCGATGAAGGAGCAGATCCGGCGCTCACGCGATCAGTTGAGGAAAATCCAGGAGCCGAATCAGCCTCGGAAGGAGGATTGAGCGTGGTTTGCCTGGGCTTCTGAAAGGCATCGGATGCTCTCCGATGCCTCAAGTACATCACGAAGTCGGAAGACAGGCCCTCACCTGTTAGAAAAACTTCGCTGAAGACGCGGCGGACGGTTTCATATCTGGATGGTCGAGGTTGAAACTGGCCACGGTCGTGAAGGCGGGGCGACGATGATCAGGGTTCGGGCCTACGCTCCACCCGATAGACGCGACTGGCCCCCCGGGACGCTCGCTCTAACAGTAGGGATTCACCCCGCGATTTTCAGCCACAGCCACATCGTGAGGTAGGCCACACCACCCGCTGCGGGCAGCGTGAGGATCCAGGCTCCAAGGATGCGTTTCACGACGGTGCCATCGAGCGCGCTGAAGCGCTTGGTGCAGCCCACGCCCATGATCGCCGTGGTGATGGCGTGGGTGGTGGAAACCGTCATTCCGAGGCTGCCGGTGACCGCCAGGAGGGTTGCGGCGGTGGTTTCGGCGGCAAATCCGTGGACCGGCTGGAGTTTCACCATCTTATGGCCCATGGTCTTGATGATGCGCCAGCCACCGGCTGAGGTGCCGGCCGCCATGATCATGGCGCAGACGATCTTGATCCAGGGCGGGACATCCGGCGAAAGGTCGCGAACTTTGGCGGCGGCTGCGGTGAGAGGGTCCTTGCCATCCTTCTGGGCCTTCTGGCGTTCATCTTCCAGGGTCTTGGACCAGTTGGAAGGCTTGTAGGCCACCATCGGCCCGAGAATCGGGATCTTCGGCATGAAGCGCGCGGCCTCGCGGTCGAGTGCCTGCTGATGGGTCTTCACGGAAAGGGCGCGTTCGCGGTCGGCAGAGGCCTTGTCGCCATCGACGTCGAAGGCCAGGGCCGCCAGGGCGTGGAAGGCTTCCTTGAACTCTCCGGTATCGAGTTTCTCGGCCTCCTTCGAAAGGAGCTCCGGCGCAGTGCGGTCTTTAGAGCCCTTCAGGATCGCCTGGATCTGCTGCTCGGCGACGGGTGTCTTGTCCATCCGGATGAACTGCAGCCAGCCCGGCAGGTTTTGAAATGAACCGGCGGTGGTGGCGGTGACCAGGGCCAGCGTGATGATGCCCATGGTCTTCTGCGCGTCCGCCAATCCGTGGGCAAAGCCCATGTAGCCCGCACTGAAAATCTGCGCCCGACCAAAGAAGCGGTTCACCCACATCGGTCGCGCGTTTCTAAGCAGCGCGTAAAGCAGGGTCATGATCAGGAAGCCCGCCACCAGCCCGATGATGGGCGAGGTGATCATCGGCCAGATGACCTTGTGCAGCACGCCTTCCATGACCGGCTTGCCGTCCTTGATTTTAGAGACCGACCACTGGATCGCTCCCCAGTTGTTTTGGGCATTGGCCAGTGTGGCTCCGCAAAGTCCGCCGACGAGGGCGTGGGTCGAACTGGAAGGCAGGCCGAGCCACCAGGTTAGGAGGTTCCAGGTGATGCCACCGATGAGCGCGCAAATGATGGTCTGCGTGCTCACGAATTTCGCATCCACCAGTCCGGAGGAAACGGTTTTGGCAACCGCGTGACCGATCAACGCACCGAAAAGATTCGTCACCGCCGCCATGGCGATGGCCTGCCGCGGGGTGAGCACCTTGGTCGAGACGACGGTGGCGATGGAGTTCGCGGTGTCGTGGAAACCGTTGATGAACTCGAAGGCCAGCGCCACGAGAATGACCACAATGATCAGCGTCATGAAAAAGGCGCGTCAGGAGTTCTTGTAGGCGATCTGCTTGGCGACGTTCCCCACGTCACGGCAGCGATCGAAGATTTTTTCCAGCAGGTCGTAAAGGTTGGAAACGATCACCACCAGCAGGGTGTCATGGCGACCGCTGTAGAGATCGCGCAGGCACTCCAGCATCAGCTTGTCGGCATTGCCTTCGATCGTCTGGAGCCGGTCGTTGGCTTCCTTCATCTTCACGATGTCCATGCCCTTGCGGATGGCCTCGATCATCTCGACCACCAGCCCGGTGGCCTCATCGAGCATCTTGGCGTGTTGGGTGAAATCGATGCCGGAAATCTTGTCCTCGGAAATCAGGTAGCGCTCGACGAATTTCTCGACGGTCTTCGGGATCTTGTAGAGCGCGGTGGAAAGGGCCTCGATGTCCTCGCGTTCAAGAGCGGTGACGAAGGTCTTCACCAGCAGGTCGCTGATCTCCTGTGTGATCGCCTTGTCCTCCTTGCGCACGGCGGCGAACTCCTCGATCGAGGGGGCCTTTTCATGGCGGAGGATGGTGGTCAGCGAGGCAATGCTCTGGCGCGAGGCCTTGGCACTGGCCGTGAGCAATTCAAAGAAGCGGTCTTCCTTTCCGAACAGGCGTTGGATCGAGATCATGGGTTGCGGGGCCCCACTTTGGCGAAACGATCACGCGTGGCAAGCCGCAGGGGGGGAATCTCTGTGACAATTGGCGGCCTTTGGCGTTTGGCTGGAGGCTTTCGAGCGACTTCAAAGGCTTGGAGGGTGTTAGGGTTCAACAAAGGGGCACAAAATGCTGGGTTAGCCTCGTCATGAAAGTCAGTTCGATCGACCACAGCCACACGGTGTTCAGCGCCTTTCCAGGACTACTTGCTTGGAATTCCGAGCGGAGTCGGGCATTCTGGAACACGGCTCATCAAAACCATCAACGCATGAAAACCCGAACGTCCTGGATTGCAGCCACCTGCACCATCCTCACTGCGGTGACCGCAGACGCCAGCATCACATTGAACTTTGGCGCGATCTCCAATTCGCTGTTCGGCACGTCTGGAAACCTCACCCAGCAGTATCCGAGCGCAGCGCCAGGGATCAATGTCACCATGACGGCGGCCACTCCCTTTCTTTCCGGCAACCCGGCGAACAATGGGTCGGTTCTCGGTGACATCCGGGTGAATGCCGCGAATTCGACGAGCGTCAATCTCACCGTGGCCCTTTGGGATGCCTCGATCGGCAATGGCTATGTCTCTCCATACAGCCCTGGAGGCAGCTACAGTTGGGCCTTTGGGTTCTTCGATATCGATGGAGGTGCGGGCACTTATGATGTGGTCACGGTTTACACCGCCGGCACCTACACGGTCACCAGCGCCACGGCACTTGTCATCAGCACCGGCAGCGGAGTGTCCTTCAGCGGAATCGCTTCGGCGGAGATTCCCGGGCAGGGAGGAATCACCACCTTGTCCCTCGCACAAGCGAATGTTGCCGCGATCTACACGGTCAGCAACGCAAGCAGCCTCAACTTCGACTACACCGTCGGCGTCTCAGGAACGCCGGTTGCAAACGGTCGCAATCTGTTGGTCGATGGAAATGACCTGATGGAGAAGCTCAGTCCGTATGGACCCGTCACGGTGGCGTTTGTTCCTGAACCGTCGGGTGCATTCCTGGCGATTCTTGGCATCGGATGGCTGGGGCTGCGTCGCCGCAGGTGAATGGAGCGTGGATCGACGTTCCCAGGCGGCGTCGACGCATCGTGCGATCCCGGGGCCACGCCACGGGTCGTTCTGACGGGGCTGATGGACTGCAATCGAAATGGGTGTGCGGGGGAGGACTCCTGCCTCAATCGATCGAGACGAGTTCAGGCCTTCTGAACTGCGGTTTCCCTCAGCACCTCCACCAGGGCGCGGGTGGAGGCAGGTACCTTGCCGCGCTGCCACAAGACGATGAAATCCCAGCGCGCCTTCGGGTCGCTCACCGGCACGAAGGCGACCCCTGGATGTTTTTCAGCGAGAAAGTAGTCCGGCAACAAGGTCACGGCGGACTCCGAGGCCACCATCGACAGCACGTGGCTGATGCCATCCATGATCTCGAGAAAGCGCGTCCTGAAGCCGGCGGTGCGGCACAAGCCGGAAATCCAGCGGTTTCTGCCCGGTACCTGATCCTCGTCCACCCCAATGAAATCACGCCCGGCCAGATCCTTGATGGCGATTCGCTTTCTTGAAGCCAGCGGGTCCGAGGTGGAAATGGCGGCACACACGCCGAACGAGCAGAGCTTGGTGCAGTGGAAATCACGTGACGCCACCGCGCCTTCCTGCCCGATCAGCGCGACGTCGATTTCACCGGCCCTCAGCGCGTTGATCTGTTCCTTGGGCGACATGTCATGGAGCTTGAGCTTGAGCCCGGGATTTGTCTTCCGCAGGCGCTCCAGGGCAGGGGAAAGAATGGATTGCGCTGCGGAGATGAGGAATCCGATCCGCAATGCGCCTCCCATCCCACGCGCCTGCCGCCGGGCGTCTGCCAGCGCCGCTTCGTAGGAGGCGATCACCGGACTCATCGATTTCACCAGCACGTGGCCGAGTCCGGTCGGCTTAACCCCGCTCGTCTCACGCTCCAATAGTTTTCCCCCAACCTCACTCTCCAACAGCTTCATCTGCCGGCTCAGTGCGGGCTGCGTGATCCTCAACCTGACGGCGGCGCGGTTCACACTGCCTTCCTCGATCACGGTGAGCAGGGCGCGGATGCGGTCGATCATGGCCACTAGGCTATGCCCATCCGGCATAACGGCAACAACGAACCGGCATTATCTAGGTGGAGGAATATGGCGAACCATGCACCTGCAATCCGGGACTGATCCCGAAAACCATAGTCAATCATGAAAACAGCCATCATCATCATCGCAGACGCAAACGCCAACACGGACGACAGCAATGGTCGCGCCTTCAACGCACTCACCCTTGCCCTCGAGAGCAAGCAAAAGGAAGACGAGGTTGCCGTGGTCTTCATCGGAGCTGGCACCCGCTGGCCTCAAGCCTTGAGCAAGCCAACCCATCCGTTCCACGGTCTCTACAACGAAGTGCGCGACGTCATCCGGGGTGCCTCTTGTGGATGTGCGGCCGTATTCGGTGCCACCGAAAGTGTGAAGGCTTGCGGAATTCCCGAGCTCAAGGACGTCGCCGTCCCTTCCACGCCGGGACTCGCCAGCGTCCGACAATTCCTTGCTGAGGGCTATCACACGTTGATCTTCTGACCTTGAATTCCTCACCTGATCACCCATGGCCGGTCGATTTCTCCAAACCTATCTCACGCCCGAGGTGCTGGCAGCCCAATCCCACTACTACGGCCGTGGACAAAGCCTCCCTCCGCAGCCCGGGCGCGATCTTCTCGGTCTGAATGAAACGTCCTTCATTGCCGCACGGGACAGCTTCTATCTCGCGACGGCCAACAGTGATGGCTGGCCCTATATGCAACATCGCGGCGGGCCGCCGGGATTTCTGAAGATCCTCGATTCCAATCTGGTCGGATTCGCCGATTTCAAGGGAAACCGCCAGCTTCTCAGCACTGGAAATGTCGCCAGCAATGACCGTGCGTGCCTGTTCCTTATTGATTACCCGATGCGCACCCGCTTGAAGCTGAACGGGCATGTGAGCTTACTTGATGCGCGTGAGCACCCGGAATTGGCCGATCAACTTTCGCCCGTGCCAGAGCTCCGCAAGCAGATCGAGCGGCTCTTTCTCGTCGAGGTGGTGGGCTTTGACTGGAACTGCCCGAAATACATTACCCCCCGCTTCACCGCCGCCGAGGTGAACGAAATGATCGCTCCGCTCAAAGCCCGCATTGCCGAGCTCGAATCCCGACTCGATTCACCTTCATGAATCCCCGCCCACCCTTGCCGCCGTTCAGTGAGGAAACCGCCATCAGAAAGGTCCAGGCTGCTGAAGACGCATGGAACAGCCGGGACCCCGAGCGCGTGTCGATGGCCTACACCGACGACACCGAGTGGCGCAACCGGGATGTCTTCCTCAACGGGCGCGCGGCAGTGGTGGATTTCCTGACCGCGAAGTGGGCGAAAGAACAGGATTACCGGTTGAAGAAGACCCTGTGGGCGTTCACTGGAAACCGCATTGCCGTGCGCTTCGAATATGAATGGCACGACGCCTCAGGCCAGTGGTGGCGGAGTCATGGCAACGAGAACTGGGAGTTCGACGAAAACGGCTATATGGCGAAGCGCTACGCCAGCATCAACGACGTGCCGATTTCCGAGGCCGATCGGAAGTTCCGTTGGGAGAGACAGGGGTAACCAAGCGCCGCTGGCTGGAGTGCGAGAAGGGGACAACCATCGGTTTCATCGGAATACCCGCGGACGGAGGTGACCGCGGGTATCAGATGGAGGGACCTCAGGGATTGGCGACCTTCAGGCGCATCATGCGCTTGGGATTGCCGCTGGTGGGAACCACGTCGCCGATCTTCACGCTGACCGGGCCGATGCCGCTGGTGACGATGCGGCTGGTGCCACCACCGAGCCAGGTCCATGCTCCCGATCCGGTTTTCGAGGCGACTGATGTCCAGTTGCCGAGGTCATCGGTGGCCTGAACGGTGTAGGTGATGTCGGTTGGATTCGGATTCTGAAGGCTGAAGCTCAGGGCAAGCCGGTCAGTCAGGAGGGAGTCTGCATCGCCAATGAGCGCGGAGGGAGCGGCCGACGGTCCGTTGGCTGCGGTGCCGACGGTCGGGTCGGTTCCGAGGGCATACTCGACGAGGTTCTGGACGCCGTCGTTGTCATAGTCCGCATTGTCCGCAAGATTTCCAGCGGTGCTGGTGGTGCCGAACTCGGCGAGGCGCCAGGTGTTCACCGGTGTCTGGGGCTGCACGATGCGGACGCGATAGGCGAGCACCATGGTGTCATTTTCAAGACCGGCATTGTAGCTTTGAATGGTGCCCGAGGCGTCCATGTATTTGCCGGTGGCGCTCAGGAAGTCGTTGTCATTCCCGACGAAGAGGAAGTAATCGTTCGGATTGGCAGCGTCGCCACAGGACACCAGGCTGAGAGCCTCCCACTTTTCGCAGATTGTGTTGATGTCTCCCGGTGCGGTGTTGAGGTTGAGGCCGAACTTGGCGACTTCCGCGATGTTGAGGTCGAGCTTTCCAAGGAGGTTAAGGGCCTCGGTCCAGGAAATCGGGGTGACGGACGGGGACAGCACTCCACCCGGCGCGACGGCGTTTCCTTCGGCATCATAGAGACCATCGATGTTGGTGGCGTTGGAGAGGTCCGCCAGAAGGATCGACTTGAAGACCGGAGCACCGGCCGCGCCACGGCCATTGCCATCGCGGGAGAGGATGAGGAGCTGATGATCGTTCAAGGCCAGGATCGCGCTCTGGGCGGCGTTGCGGTTGACAGTGCTGCCATTGGTGGTGGAGCCGGTGTCATCGACCCGTGGGAGCTGGATCAGATACTGGGCGACTGGATCGCTGGGAGCGTCATTCGAGCTGACATCATAGACGAGCAGTCGGGTGTTCGACCGGCCCTGGTTTCCTGAACCGGAGTCCTGGAGGGTGGCGCTCTGAAGCAGTCCGAAGAGCTTGGTGCCGTCAGGGCTCTGGGCGAGGCCTTCCATGCCCTGATTGATGCGGCGGCCGTTCGTCGGCGGATCGGCCTGGAAGTTGATCGTGCCGGTGGGCGAGTGGGGCACGAGGGCGGCGGGGATCTGAAGCTGGGCGTCGATCTGCTTGGTGGCGTTGAAGTGGTAGATGTAGCCACCGTATTCATCGCCGATCCAGCCACTGCCGGTCTTGCCGCTGCGGTTGTCCAGGGCGAGGCCTTCTGAATCGAGGGTGAGTCGGTTGCTCACCGTGCCGTCGCTCTGGGTGCTGTTTCCGGAGGCGATCGGAACGGATGTGCCGAAGAGCGAGGTGCTGCCGTCGGCCAGAAGCCCGGTGGTGAAGACCGGCGCGGTGCCGGAGTTGCCATCGTGATCATAGGTGAAGCGGGTGGAACCGGTGAAGGTCATGGCCACCTGGTTCTGCTCGGTCGTTGGAGTGGCGGAGGTGTAGGGCGTGAAGGTGAAGCTGAACGCATTGATGCGGGCCGCGTAGTTCGAGTAGATCGCGCCGCTGTTGTAGCCGCGGTCGGGCAACATGTTGAAGGTGCCGCTGTAGGTGCCGTCGAGGTTCTTGGTGAAGCCGCTGACCTGGAGGTCGGAGATCGAGCCGAGGGATTCTCCGGTGGCGGGATCGATGGCATTGGCAGGGATGCGTCCGACCCCCTGAAGTCCGAGATTCACGAACTGCGTGCCATTTACCGTGATGCCGGATGCGGGCCAGGTGTCGGTGTTTGGAACAAGGACGTCGCGGTTTCCAGAGGCGAGGGGCGTGGTCACCACGGGCTCGTCATTGAGGATGGTGCCGATGCCTTGAGTGTCGGAAATCGTGGTTGTGCCGACGCTATTGACGACGTTCGAGAGGTTGATGAGGACGGTTTCATCCGACTCGAAGGTGGTGTCGCCCAGCACGGTGACGGAGACCGGTTGGGTGAGGGCTCCACCGGCGGTGAAGGTCAGCGTTCCGGAAGCCGCGGTGTAGTCGCCGGGCTGGGTGGCGGTTCCGTCCGCTGTGGCATAGTCCACCGTGAAGCCGGTGGTGTTGTCACTGCGGGTGACGGTGAAGTTCAGGGTGGTGGTGCCGCTGTTTCCTTCAGTGACGGAGACGTCGTTGATGACAATCGTGACAGGGGCGGATCCGCCAATGCTGAAGGTCCAGTCTCCTGCGGCTCCGGGAGCGACAGCTTCCCAGTTGGTCGCAGTGTTGCCGATGGCGGTCAGCAGTTGCGATTCGGTTCCGGTGTAAGTCGCGCCGCTGGTCTTGTAGCGTGAGGCTGAACCGGTGGGGCTGATGAAGGTCGTTCCAGCGGTGAGTCCGGAAGGGCGGGCGCTGGAGCTGGTGCCGATCTTCGCGCTGTAGATGAAGGCGGTGGGCGTCGTGGAAGTGATCGCGCTGGCGGTGTAGATCTGGATCTCCTCGTTGTTGTTGCCGAGGCCGAATCCGGTTGTGGTGCTCCAGTCATAAGTGGAGGTCGAGACGGCGGCAGCCCCCCAGGGAAGGATGATGACCGTGCCCTTGGGGATGGTCTGACCGCTTTTCACCGTGAAGGAGGCCTCGCCCTCGCCGAGATCGGTGAAGGTCGTTCCTCCTGCAGCGGCAATTTCGTTGTCGTTCACATAGAAAACGGTTCCGGCAGTCAGGTCCTTGAGGACGAGGATCGCGAAGTTGTCAGGAGTTCCGGAGGTGTTGTAACCAATCACCGCGATGTCGCCGGCGGCGAGTGTCGTCGCAGCGGGCGTGACGGTGAGGATCTGATCCACCGGGGTGGCAGCGCTGTAGTTTGAGTTGCCCGTCTGAGAGGCAGTGATTGTCGTGGTGCCGACACCCGTGATGCTGACGGTACCTCCGGAGACGGTGGCCACGGCGTTGTTGGAACTCGAGTAGCTGACCGCAAGCCCCGAGCTCGCGGTGGCGGTGAGGGAGAATGGC
Source organism: Verrucomicrobiaceae bacterium (assembly GCA_027485995.1). Taxonomy (GTDB): domain Bacteria; phylum Verrucomicrobiota; class Verrucomicrobiia; order Verrucomicrobiales; family Akkermansiaceae; genus Luteolibacter. Next base: position 51,637 of record JAIXPW010000150.1, on the reverse strand, counting down.
GAGTCATTCACCGACTTGGTGGGCAGGGCCGCGAAGGTGATGGTCTGCGAGGCTTGCGTGATGTCTCCAGTCAACCCGGTGGGCTGGGTCAGCGTGTAGTTGGCACTGTCCGCACCAGAGAGGGTGGAGGTGGAAGTCACGGCGATGCCGGTGCCTACATTCGCGTCGGCGAACGTGCCGGTGCCAACCAAAGTGACCACATCCGGGGAGACGATGCCGTCCAAGGTGCCGGTCACGGTCGCGTTCAACGTGGCATTGTAGGGACGGCTGGTGACGGCGGCACTGGTGAGAGTGAGGGCTTTCTCCGTGATATCGGCCGTGAGGCCTGTCGGCTGGGTGACCGTGTAGTTGGCTGAAGGGGCCGCGTAGCCGGAGACGGTCAAGGCCTTCGCCGTTCCAACCGTTTTGGTGACGAAGCTGGCCACCGGGGTGCCTGCCACGCTGAATGACTCGGAGTTTTCAAGACCCACATAAGATGCGGTCCCGGTGAGCGTGACTGCAAGGGACCCATCATAGACTCGGCTGACTCCGGAAACTCCTGTGATGGTGAGGTCCTTCGGCGCTACCGTGCTCGACGCGGTCGCGACCGTTTGGGACGTGGCACCTCCGCCGGAAATGGTGACATTTCCAGAGTAGGTGGCCGCCGCCGACGTGGCGGAGAGGCGGACGTAGATCGGGGTGCTTGAGACCGTGCCGCTGGTCGCCGTGAGGGCGAGGCTGGTCGAGTAGCCGGAGCCAATGGAGGTGGAGACCTCGAAGCCTGTCGGAGCTGCCACGGAAAGGTTCCCCGTCAGGTTTGCACCGGAAACCGAGAAGCTGGTCGGGGAACTACTGGCGGTGCCGTAGATCGTGTTGACGGCTGAAAGGGCGCCCACCGCAGTGATCGTGGGAGCGGCGCTGACGATGATGTCTCCCGTCTCATAAGTGATCGAGTAGTTCGAGGCGGTGAATGTTCCCCCGACCGCGTCTGAGACCGTGATCGTGTCGGCGTAGGTTGCGGGGGTGTCTCCCGCTGCCGCACCCGATCCGTAGCTGATCGTGACCGAACCAATCGTCTCCACTCCGACCAGGCCCGAGCTGGTGAAGGCGGTGGAGCCGGACCCGCCGGTCAAGGTCGTGCCGAAGGGCTTGATTGCGTCGCTTGCCGTGATGGTGAGCGCCTTCGGAACCACCGTCAGGCTTTGATCGACCGAGGTGGCTGGATTGTAATTGCTGTCACCGGCCTGCGACGCGGTGATCGTGGTGGTTCCGGCACCAACGATCGAGATGATGTTTCCTGAAACGGTCGCAACGCTGGTGTTGGAACTGGCATAAGTGACGGAGAGACCGGAAGTGGACGATGCACTTGGGCTGTAGGTGCTGTCGCCATAGGTCTTGCTGTCCGATGCGGCCAGACCTGTGATGGTTTGGTTGGCCTTGCCGACCGTGAGCGTCTGCGGGACCTCAACGGCGGCGGCATAAGTCGCGTCGCCCGATTGTGAGGCGGTGATTGTGGTCGTGCCGGCACCCACGATCTGCACCGTGTTGCCGGAAATGGTTGCAACCGAGGGGTTCGAGCTGGCGTAGGAAACGCTCAGACCGGAGGTGGCGGTTGCGCCCAGGGCGAAGTCCGCATCCCCGAAGGTTTTGCCGGCGAGTGTTCCGAAGGAAATCGTCTGCGGGGTCTTGAAGCTGATGCTGTAGGTCGGGAAGGTCACCGCGCTGTTGGAGGTGAACCATTTCGAGCTGGTTTCAAACAGCGCGAACAGGGCCGACTTGCTGTCTGCGAGCGTCACGGAGCTAGTCGCCGTCGAACCGTTTGCGAAGTAGTTGTTGGTGGCGGAGGTCGAGGGCAGGTTCAGGAACGCGCTTGATGGCAGGATGGAAACGCTGGGCTGGTAGGTTGTGGCGGCTGCCGCTGTGCCCGTGGTCAGGGCCACGCCATAGTTGATGCCGCAGAGGACGGTGACGCCAGTTTGCGATACCCAGTTGGCTGTGTTCCCTTGGAATGCAAAGAGCTGGTCTCCTGAGGAATTGAACGAGAAATTCGTCGGGGCACCGCTGCTCCAGCCGGTGCCCGTGATGGTCATGCCATTGTTCCAGGAAAGCACGGTTCCAGCGGACAGGGCGGTTGGTGCGGTGAAGGTCAGGAATCCTTCACCGGTTCTTCCGGTGGTCGCGCCGTCGAAGCCGTTGTCGGTGAAGTTGATGACCGTGCTGGCGGTGATGTCCTTCAGCAGCACCACGGCGAACTTGTCGGGATTCGCGGAGTTGACCCCGATGATCGCAAGATCGCCCACCGCCAGCACCGTCGGTCCGGCACTGACCGTCAGGACTCGATCAACCTGGGTGGCGGCGCTGTAGTTCGTGTCGCCCGCTTGAGTCGCGGAGATCGTGGTCGTGCCGACCCCGGTGATGGTCACTGTGCTTCCCGCGATGGTGGCCACCGATGGGTTCGAGCTCGAGTAGCTGACGGCAAGTCCCGAACTGGCGGTGGCGGTCAGGGCGAATGGAGCATCACCGATGGATTTGCCGGGAAGGGCGGCAAAGGTGATGGTCTGCGCGGCCTGGGTGATGTCTCCGGTCAAGCCTGTCGGCTGGCTCAGCGAATAGTTGGCACTGTCCGCGCCGGTGAGGGTGGAGGTGGACGTGACGGCGATGGCGTTGGCCACATTGGCATCGGCATACGTTCCCGTGCCGACCAGGGTGACTTCGTCCGGAGAGATCACTCCGTCGAGGGTGCCAGTGATGGTCGCAGCCAACGTCCCATTGTAGGGGCGGCTCGTGACCGAAGGGCTTGTGACGGTGAGTGCCTTGGCGGTGATATCCGCGGTCAGGCCGGTCGGTTGGGTGACGGTGTAGTTCGCGGAAGGTGCCTCATAACCGACGACGGTGATGGATTTCGCCGCGCCGACGGTTTTCGTGGCGAAGCTGGCGACTGGAGTGCCTGCGACACTGAATGACTCCGAGTTCTCAAGACCTGCGTAAACCGCAGTACCGCTCAGTGTTGCATTCAGGGAGGCGTCATACTCGCGATTGACCCCGGCAAGGCCGGTGATGGTCAGATTCTTCGGGGAGACCGTGCTCGACGCGGTCGCGACCGTTTGGGTCGTGGCACCTCCACCTGAGATGGTGATGTCTCCGGAGTAGCTGGCGGCCGCAGCGATGGCCGACAGGCGGACGTAAATCGTGGTGGAGGAAACCGTGCCGCCAGTCGCGGTGAGATTCAAGCTGCCTGAGTAGCCGGAACCGGAAGATGTGGAAACCTCGAACCCTGCTGGAGGCGTCACGGAAAGATCGCCCGTGAGATTTCCGCCGGAAACCAAGAAGCTCGTGGGGGAAGTACTGGCCGTGCCGTAGGTGGTGCTCACGGCGGAGAGGGTTCCTGACGTGCTGATCGTCGGTGCGGCGCTGACGGTGAGGTCACCAGCCACATAGGTGATCGAGTAGTTCGACGAGGTGAAGGATCCTCCAACTGCCGCCGAGGGGATGACCGCGCCGACGTAGGTTCCGGCTGCGTCGCCTGACGAGGCTCCTGCTCCGTAGGAAATGGTGACCGAACCAATGGTTTCGGACCCGACAAGGCCTGAGCTGCCGAAGGCGGTCGAACCTGCGCCGCCGGTCAAGGTCGCGCCGAACAGCTTGGTGGCGTTGTTGGCGGTGACGGTGAGGGCCTTGGCGCTGACCGAGTTCCCGCTGGCTGCCGTGGCGATGTTGACGGTGGTCGCTCCGGTGCTGGTGAGGGTGATGTTCTGGGAGTTGTAGGTGCCAGTGACTGGCGCTGAACCGGAAAGCCGGATGGACAGCGTGCCGCTCGCACTGCCGCCGCTCTGGGCGAAGGAGGCCGTCGAGCCGAAGGTGGTGCCGTCGCTTGAAACCTCGAATCCTGCGGGAGCGGTGGCCACCAAGTTGGCGGTCAGGCTGCTGCCGGAGACTGAAAAAGTCTGGGCGCTGGAGGCTGTGCCGTAGGTCGTGGTGAAGGCGCTCGCTGTTGCTGCACCGGTGATGGTTGGGGTGCTGGTGGCGGAGACGGTGAAGTTGTCCACACCAGTCATCGCATCCGCACCAGAGTCATCGGTTTCCTTGAAGCGGATGTAGAGATACTCATTGTTTCCCCAGTTCAAGCCAGTCAGGGTCTGGGTGATCGATGCACCGCCGATTCTGAACATCGGGGAAATCGCGGCCTGCGTCGCATTCGGTGCGCCGGTTCCAGTGGAAGGGGTGCTGAAGCCCGTGCCACTGATCCAGGTGCCAGCCGAATCATGGAAGGTGCCGTTCGAGGTTGAGGAGCCCGAAGCCACATTCGCCGCACCGACGCGATATGACAACGGACAGGGATTGACGGTCGTGGCAGGATTCCGGCTGATCACCGGATCATACGAGAATGTAAGTGAATTGATCGTGGCTCCGCTGGTGTTCTTCAAAACGGTGCCGAAATACCAGACGGCGGCGTTTGACCCTTGGGCACCCAGCGCGCGATTTGGCGTCGATTGTCCATCGAACATCGCATAGAACGCACCGGTCGAGCTGCCACCTGCATCCCGCGCCCATCGAGGAGTTCCGGTGCCGCCTTGGAAATAGAGATACCAGCCACTCACCGAGCCACCGCCGCTCTGGGCAGAGACCTCGTTCATGGTAGTGCCTGCGATTGTGGTGACTGCCAGACTGGTGGCAGTGAGGCTTTGGAAATCCTGGGTGTAGCTGGATCCTGAGAACGGTACAGGAGCGGCCTGCATGACGGGGATCAATCCGAGAAGGGAAGCCGTGACCGCCACAAACGCCTTTTCGGCGTGGTGTTGAAATCGAGCGAGGCGGGACCGGGAACGAATCTGGTTTCTTGGTTCCGTCAGGGTTTGATCGAGAAAGGGGGGCTTCATGATGTTGCAATTTCGCTCGCTGAACACCTTGAGGTATTGATGTGGGAGAAACGGATCACCAACTCCGACTATGTGACAGCTTGGACACTTCCCGCCCTTGAGACTCGGACGCTGGATCCAGCTCCCGAAGGCAATGGACTCCGACTGCCTGGATTGTGAAGCGCACTGTGAAGAAACCGTCACATGCGGCGAGCGGCGGCGAGGTCAGCAGTTCTTGTATGGTTGATCGAATCCCGACCGGGCGTGGTGTTTACATTCTCGATTTGCTCAATACAATCCCACCCGGCGGTTGAAACTCTGTTCGCCAGCCCGATTTCCAATGACATCCGCCAGTCTTGATTCCTCTCCAGTTTCCAACGTTCCGACCGTTTCCGGTTTGCCCGCGATCCAGGTCCGCAGTTTGGATTTCTGCTACGGAAGCAGCAAGGTGCTCAAGGACATCACTCTGGATGTGCCGAGCAATAAGGTCGTGGCATTCATCGGGCCCTCCGGTTGTGGCAAAACGACCCTGCTGCGCTGTTTCAACCGCATGTGCGACCTGGTGCCGGACGCCCGTGTGACCAAGGGCGAGATCATCATCGATGGCGTGAACATCGCCGACCGCTCGATCGACCCTGTTCAGCTCCGTCGCCACGTCGGCATGGTGTTCCAGAAGTCCAATCCCTTTCCGCGCAGCATTTATGAAAATGTGGCCTACGGCCCCCGCACTCTCGGAGAAAAGCGGGCGTCGGTGCTCGACGAGGTGGTCGAGCGCTCACTGCGCCGTGCCGCCCTTTGGGACGAAGTGAAGGATCGCCTCCACGAAATGGCCACCGGGCTTTCCGGAGGACAGCAGCAGCGGCTGTGCATTGCGCGGACCATGGCGGTGGACCCGCAAATCATCCTGATGGATGAGCCCTGCTCCGCACTCGATCCCATCGCCTCGGCCTACGTCGAGGACCTGATCCTCGAACTCAAGGAGCACTACACCATCGTCATCGTCACCCACAACATGCAGCAGGCCACCCGCGTTTCCGATCGCACGGCCTTCTTTTATCTCGGCGAACTTGTGGAGTATTCCGGAACCCGGGAAATGTTCGAAAACCCCGCCAACAAGCGCACCGAAGACTACCTCACCGGCCGGTTCGGCTGAAATCTCCTCCCATGCAGCATCACATTCTCAAGGACTTTGATCAGGCGATGAACACCCTCCGTGGAGAGGTGCTCACCATGGCCGGCCTCGCCCGTGTCAATCTCGAGCGCGCCATGCAGGCTCTCTTTGATCGGAATCTCGAACTCGCCAACGCGGTGATCGCCGATGACAACGAGGTCGATGAATTGGAGCGCCGGGTCGATCAACTCGGCATGGACGTGCTGGTCCGTTTCCATCCGGTGGCCAGCGACCTGCGGCTGGTGGTGACGGCGATGAAGATCTCGATGAACCTCGAGCGCATTTCTGATCACGCGGTGAACATTTCCAAGCGTGCCCGGAAACTCTGCGCCTCGCCGGTGCTGCCGGACGTGAACCTGCTGGAGCCGCTCTACACGCTGGCCGATCACCTGCTGCGCGATGCCATTTCCGCCTTCAGTGATCGCAACGCCGTGCTCGGCGAGTCCCTGCATGCCCGCGACAAGGAGCTCGATCGCCTGCATCGCGATGCCACGGCGACCTTTGGTTCCCGCATCGAGGAATCCGGCCGCAGCGAGGAGTATCTCCATCTGATCCTCATCGTCCGCTCGCTGGAGCGGGTGGGGGACATGGCCAGCAATATCGGAGAGAACGCCGTGTTTCTCGACGTGGCGAGGGACATCCGACACGACCCGGCGAGGAAGAACAAGCCACCCGGAGCAGAGAGCTGATCAGGCGGAAAGCCGGATCGCACCGGAGTCCGGATCGATGAAGCGTGCCCAGCTTGCGGCAGGCAGGCCGTTTTCACGAATGCCGAAGAGCGGCTTCCAACGTGGGGCCACCGGCTTGTGCAGCGGATGCATGTCGGCCTCCTGGGGCAGCTTGTTGGCCTTGCGGGTGTTGCAGCGGACGCAGGAGGTGACGATGTTCTCCCAGGTGGTGCGGCCGCCTTTCTGGCGGGGGATGACGTGGTCGAGATTGAGCTGCGGCTCCGGTAGTGACTTCGCGCAGTACTGGCAGGTGAACTGGTCGCGCAGGAACACATTACGGCGGGTGAACTTCACCTCCAGACGCGGAATCTTGTCGTAAAGCCCGAGCACCAGGATGTTCGGCACGCGCACTGCCAGGCGGACGGTGTGGATGAACTCGCCCTCGTCCGAGGCCTTGGAGTAGTCCATCCATGATCCGAAGTCATGGGTCTGGAACTTGTTCTCACCATCGGTCTGCACCACCCGGGCGTGGCCGACACAGAGCAGATGCAGGGCCCGCCTGACGCTGCACGTTTGAACCGGCTGCCAATAGCGGTTGAGGACGAGAACAGGTTGATCGAGGACGTTATCCATACTCCTTTCCCAACAATCGCCCGGAAGCTAACAGAGAACCGGAGGTCGGCAACCCAAAAGGAAGGGGGGAGAGCCGAATGGCGAATCAGTGGTCGCCTCCGCGTTTTTCCTGGCTGCCCCGGATTCGGATTGGCGGGTTCCGGATGTCGCGCTTAGCCTTTCGGCAGGCTCTGTTCAAGGGCTGATCTTCTCCATTCCAGACATGGCTTCCTTCTTGAAAACCCGATCAACCTTGCTGGCTTTGAGCCTGCCTTGCCTTGTTTCCGCAGCGGATGATTCCGGCCTTGTGGCGGTGCCGGGCGAACCTTCGCTGACCGTGCCCGAGGGCGTGTCGGTGCAGGTGGTGGCCGATGACAAGGGGCAGTCGGTCTATTCGCCGACGGCACTGACCTTCGATGAAACGGGTGCGCTTTACCTCGCCGAGACCCATCGCTTCCGCTTCGGGATTGAGGACAATCGCGACCACCTTTACTGGCTTCTTGATGACCTGGCCTCGCAGACCACGGCCGACCGCCGGGCGCTGCATGAAAAATGGAAGGCGAAGGTCCCGGTCGAGTCACTGACTGCGAAATCCGAACTCGTGAGGAAATTGAGCGAGCCGGACGACAAGGGGGTCTTCACGAAATCGGGAGTCTATGCCGAGGGTTTCAATGACGTGCTCGATGGCACGGCGGCGGGCGTTTTCGCGATGAACGGCACGGTGTTTCTCGCCAGCATCCCGAAGCTCTGGGCACTGCGCGACAACGACAGCGATGGCAAAGCGGACGAACGCGGCGTGATCCAGGATGGCTTTGGCGTGCGGGTTTCGTTTTCCGGGCACGACATGAACGGCTTCGCGCTCGGGCCCGACGGCCGGATCTATGGGACGATCGGCGACCGCGGCTTCAATGTGACCACGCGTGAGGGACGAAAGTTCGTGTCGCCGGATCGCGGCGCGGTGTTCCGCTTCGAGCCGGATGGAACAAATTTCGAGGTCGTCCACAGCGGCCTGCGCAATCCGAAGGAGATCGCCTTCGATGATCGCGGCAATGCCTTCACCGTTGATAACAACTCCGACCAGGGCGACAAGGCCCGTGTGGTCTATGTCGTCGAGGGCGGCGATTCCGGATGGGAAATGGGCCATCAGGCGCTGCATTCGTTCCATCGCGAGATCGGGCTGGAGGAGCATCCGCCGAACCGCTGGATGGCGGAGAAGATGTGGGAGCCAGAGAACGATTCCCAGCCTTCCTATATCTTGCCGCCGTTGGCGAACCTGACCTCCGGCCCTTCCGGCCTGACTTATCATCCGGGCACGGGATTTCTCGATCGCGAGGCCGGACGGTTCCTGATCTGCGACTACAAGGGCTCCGCCGCCGCCTCGGGGATCTGGTCGTTCAAGGTGGAGCCTTCCGGAGCCGGGATGAAGCTGGCCGATGCGCGTCAGGCGCTGTGGGGGATCGCGGCGACCGATGTCGAGTATGCCTGGAATGGCGATCTTTACGTGACGGATTTCCTCGGCGGATGGACCTCGCACGAGGGGGGAAGGGTGTTGAAGATTTCCCCTTCAAAAGTCTCCGCGAAAGGTTCTGATGCGGCGTCACTGATCAAGGAAGGCTTCGAGCAGCGCACGCCGGAGGAGCTGGCGAAACTGCTTGGCCACGCCGATCAACGGGTGCGTTTGCGCGCGCAACTGGCCCTCACCCGCAAGCCGGCGAGTTTGGAGTTTTTCAAAAAGGCCGTGGCCTCGGCCGGTCCGATTGAGCGGCTGCATGGAGTCTGGGGGCTGGGCATCCTTTCGCGACGCGGCTCCGCCATTCTCCCGACCAAGCGGGATGAGTTTGTCGAGCTGCCCGATCAAAAGAAGTCCGCTGAGGCGACCAAACAACTCATCGCACTGCTGAAGCACCAGGACCCGGAAGTGCGGGCCCAGGCGGTGAAGGTCCTGGGGGAGTCGCGGGCGAACGGGGACACCTTGAATCTCGGGGAGTTGCTGATCGATCCCTCGCCACGGGTGCGGATGTTTGCGGCGATCACCATCGGCAAGCTGAAGGCCTACGGGCTGGTGCCGCAGATCTGGGACATGATCGAGGCGAATGCCGACAAGGATCCCTATCTCCGTCATGCCGGGGCCTATGCCCTCGAACTTCTGGCCCGCGATCCCCGACAGGTCTCCGCGCTTTCCACCCATCAGAGTCCACACGTCCGGCTCGCGGCGGTGGTGGCCCTGCGTCGGATGAAGAGCCCGGAGTTGGCGCGATTCGTCGGCGATGCGGACCCACGGGTTTCCAATGAGGCGCTGCGGGCCATCCATGATGAGGGCATCGAGGAGGTCCGGTCGGTCGTGGCCGCGCAGCTCGACGAACCGAATGCCGCCAAGCAGTCGCCGTTCATGCAGCGGCGCTTCATTCACAGCGCCTTCCGCCTCGGAGATCAGGAAAACGTGGCCCGCCTCCTGAAAGTGGCGGCCACTCCGGACTTTCCGCTGGAGACCCGGGCCGAAGTGATCCGGCTACTCTCGATCTGGCAGGAGCCGCCGCCGGTTGACCAGTCCACCGGACGCTTCTCGCCCTTGCCAAAGCGCGACCTTTCCCTGATCCGCGCCTCGCTGGTCGAGGCCATTCCCGAGTTGCTGAAGCGGGACGATACACTCGCTGCCGTGCTCGATCTGGTTTCCCGCTTCGAACTCTCGGTCGATGGACTCGATAACGCCTCGATCCGTTCCCTGTTGGAAAAGGAATCGCTGCCCGGTGCTGCCCGCGCGAAGGCCCTTGCGCTCTACGCCGCCCTCAAGCCTGCGGATCTTGGGCCGCTGCTGGTGAAACTTTCCTCGCAGCCTGATGACTCGCTCGCACTCCAATCCCTGCGCCTCCTGGCCGATCTCTTCCCGCAGCAGGCCATCGATCCCCTCCTGACGACCAGCCGCTCCGGAAAGGCCTCCCGTGCCCAGGAGGCCTGGACCCGCCTGGCTGGGATCGAGGATCCAAGGGTCGTGAAAGGGATCGTGGCCGCTCTCGCAGACCTGAAGAAATCCCAGGGCATCTCGCCCTCCGCCCTCGAACTCCTTTCCACGGCCCGCACGGGCACCGAGCCTGAGGTCAAGCAGGCGCTCGCGGCTTTCGAAGCTTCCGTGAAGGGCTCGACCGACCCCCTCGCTCCCCATCTTTCCTCCCTCGAAGGCGGCGATGCGGATCGGGGGGCAGCCCTTTTCGAATCCCATCCTGCGGCCCAGTGCATGCGTTGCCATCGGGCGGAGATCACCGGCGATTCCGGCAGTGAGGCCGGCCCGAACCTCTACGGCGTGGCCACCCGGGGCGATCGCCGCTACCTGCTGGAATCCCTCGTTCTTCCTTCCGCCAAGGTCGTGCCAGGATATGGCATCGTCAGCGTCTCCTTCTCCAACGGCGCGAGCCTCTCCGGTCGGCTTCTGGCCGAAAAGCCCGCCCACATCGATCTCGAGTCCGAAGGGAAAGCCTGGCGGGTGAAGCGCAAGGACATCGCCTCACTGACCCCCGCCGTTTCCGCCATGCCACCGATGCACGCGCTGCTGAAACCCGGCGAACTCCGTGATCTCGTCGCCTGGCTGTCCACCCTCGACAGAAAGGCCCCGGCCACGAAACCCGCCGCCGATCCGCCCGTGCTGGATCCCGGGACGTTGAAGAAGTGAAGACGCTGACGCTCAACAAACCCGCTCTGCATCGTCATTCGTCATTCCCCATTCGTCATTCAACTAAATCTTCCGCTTGCCCTCCGCGCCGCAGCTTCCCAACATGCGCCCCGCAACGGCGGCTTGGCGGAATTGGTAGACGCGCTCGACTCAAAATCGAGTTCTAACGAGTGTGGGTTCGAGTCCCACAGCCGCTACTTTTGCGAATTTTGTGGCCCTAACAGGCCCGCACGATCGGCATCCGGTCCGTTCCCCTGAAGCATGACGTCCCCACGCACCATCGGAATCATCGCAGGAAACGGCGTGTATCCCCGCACCTTCGTCGAGGCCGCCCGCCGGAAATCTCCGGGTGTGAAGCTCGTGGTAGCGGCGTTCGAGAATGAAACGAATCCCGATCTCAAGGAATCCGTCGATGGCTGGGAATGGATGCGGGTCGGCCAGCTCGGCAAGCTGATCAAGTTTTTCAAAAGCCAGGGTGCCACCGAATCGGTCATGGTCGGCCAGATCGCGCCGAAGAACCTCTTCGACCTCCGCCCCGACCTCCGCACCCTGATGCTCCTCGCCCGAGTGAAGGAGCGGAATGCCGAGACGCTGTTTGGTGCCATCGGCGATGAGCTCGCCAAGGACGGCATCACCCTGCTGCCCGCCACCACTTTCCTTGAGGATCTCCTGCCCGGACCTGGCCACGTCTGTGGGCCTGAAATGAAGAAGCGCCAGTTGGACGACGCCGCCTTTGGGTTCCGCATCGCCAAGGAAAGCAGCCGGCTTGACATCGGCCAGAGTGTCGTCGTTCGCCACGGCACCGTGCTCGCCGTCGAAGCTTTCGAGGGCACCAACGCCTGCATCAAGCGTGGTGGCGAACTCGGTCGCGGAAAGGACATCCTGCTCGCCAAGGTTTCCAAGCCGAACCAGGACTTCCGCTTCGATGTCCCGGTCGTCGGCCCCCTCACCATCGAGACCTGCGCCGCCGCCGGAGTCAGGGCCATCGCCATCGAAGCGCACCGCACTCTACTGCTCGATAAACCGGAAGTCGAACGGCTCTGCCGCGAACACGGCGTGAGTGTTCACGCGCTGGAGTGAGGGGAGGACGAATGACGAATGACGAATGACGAATGACGAATGACGAATGACGAATGACGAATGACGAAATTCGAAATTCGAAATTCGAAATTCGAAATTCGAAAATCTTGCCTGATATCAGTCCCGGCAGGTTCCGCTTGAAGGCCGAACACCGGATGACCCGATAGCTCCACCTTGCCCCAAGAAAATCGTTGTTAAATCAAGGATCTTAGACATCTTGGACCCAAGTGGGATTCAGCCGATATCGTGCGGTCAGATCCTACGAATAGAGACTGATGTGCAGAAATGAAGTCCCAGATTATCGCTCCATCACTTGGTGACAGCACCAAGTCCTGTGTGCTTTCCCGATGGCACAAGGCTGATGCGTGCCTTGTAGCCCGAGGTGAATTGATTGCGACGCTGGAGACCAAGAAGGCTACTTTAGACATCGAAGCCGAAACTGATGGGTATTTACACCATTCCAAGCATGAAGGTATGCCCGTGGTTTTTGGAGATTCCATTGGTTACATCAATCATGATGGCTTGATTCGAAAGGATGGTGCGACCATCCAGATGCTTGAGTTGTCCAATACCGATCTTAGCTTGATCGATTCGCATCGCGGAACGATTAAGAGGGACGTGTTTGCGCTCAACTGTATCCGTGAATTCCTCGCACGCTTGAGCCACTGACGCAAAGATCAAGAAGCACAACAAGCCGCTTCATGACAACCTCTACCAGCCGCCCTGTTTCGATGATCTTCCCGGACCACAACCCGAACCCCGTAATCGACGCGCGCCCTCGCTGGTAGAGGGGCAAGCGCTCATCGTTACCTGTATGAGCTTTGATATTACCTGCCATTGGCCGGCAGACGCGGCACCTATTCACGGGCGAAACGCCCGGGTCAGGGATCATCTTCTCGGAACTTTTCCCGATCTAGTTGAGATACCACTCGACCTGAATGCCGTGGCCGAGGATATTGGCGTGCCTCGGGATCAGGTGCTGAACCATATGTGCGAGTTTGAGGTGGACGATCCGACGCGCCAATATCTCGGCGCGATGATTACCATCTGGAATTCTGGAGTTCACGTCGAACTCCCATCATCCCCAGGACTACCCCATTCCGAAGCAGTCGATCGAGTGTCTCCCATTCTAGAAGCACTCGCGGAGATGGGGATCGTCGTTCCGACTTGCCCCCAGATCATTTCGGAGTATCAGGAGCAGACTGGATACGTGAATCGGGTCGTGGGTATTCTCAATGGCGATGACCAATAGAGCAGCTAACAAACCGGCTCCAGGCAACGCCGGGATCGCGCCTAGATCGGCAATAGAACATCATTGGCCCGGTGTGCCTGAGCCGGAGCGTTAAGATGAACCTCCACTGCCAGCACTGCGGAGAGCGGATCGTTGCCCGGGGTTTCGGGAAATGTCCCGGGTGCTATCGCGATCTTCCCGAAGAGCTTCAGATCACGCCGCGCGAGAGGAAGCTGGAGGAAATGGAGAAGAAGTGGAGGGAAGCGGACAGGTGGCTCAATGGCGGCGGTGATGGTGGGGGAGGAGACGCTTCTTCGATTTGAACTTTGGACTGCGGAGACTTGTCACCGCTTTGGGTGGTGGAGGCTTGCCGACGTGGGTGGAGCTCGTTTCCCCGCCACAAGTGGCCACGGCCGGAAAGCGGTGACAAGTCACAGCAGTCCATGGAAGACTCTCCGGGCAGGTAGGAGCGGAAATTTTTTGCGCTGGTCGAATTTGCTGCTACGTAGCTTCGCGACTATTGGCAGGGGGGCGTGGACCGCTCGAACTTCCGATGGTCCGCTCCATTTTTACCACGAACCCGCATTCCATGGACCCACAAGCCCCATCCCACCCGACTTCCACTTCCGGTCAGTGCCCTTTCACCGGTTCCGGCATCGCCCGCGGCAAGAGCCGCGGAACCCGCAACCAGGACTGGTGGCCGAACCGCCTGCAACTCGACATTCTCCGCCAGCATTCGTCGCTGTCCGATCCGATGGACCCGGACTTCGACTACGCCGCCGAGTTCAAGACCCTCGATCTCGCAGCGGTGAAACAGGACCTCTTCGCGCTGATGACCGACTCCCAGGACTGGTGGCCGGCCGATTACGGCCACTACGGTCCGTTCATGATCCGCATGGCCTGGCACAGTGCCGGAACCTATCGCACGGCTGACGGTCGTGGTGGTGCCGGTGCGGGCACCCAGCGCTTCGCTCCGCTCAACAGTTGGCCGGACAATGCCAGCCTCGACAAGGCCCGTCTGCTGCTGTGGCCGATCAAGCAGAAGTATGGCCGCAAGCTTTCCTGGGCGGACCTGATGATTCTCGCCGGCAACGTCGCGCTGGAGTCGATGGGCTTCAAGACCTTCGGATTTGGTGGGGGTCGCGCCGATGTTTGGGAACCTGAGGAGGACATCTACTGGGGCTCCGAGGGCCAGTGGCTGGCCGACAAGCGCTACTCTGGCGACCGCCAGCTTGAAAACCCGCTGGCCGCCGTGCAGATGGGCCTGATTTACGTCAACCCGGAAGGCCCGAACGGCGTGCCGGACCCGATCGCCTCCGCCCGCGACATCCGCGAGACCTTTGCCCGGATGGCGATGAACGATGAGGAAACCGTGGCCCTGATCGCAGGTGGCCATACCTTCGGCAAGGCCCACGGCGCGGCGGATCCGAGCAAATACGTCGGTCCCGATCCGGAGGCCGCCCCCATCGAGCAGCAGAGCCTCGGCTGGAAGAACAGCTTCGGCACCGGAAATGCGGGCGACACCATCACCAGCGGCCTGGAAGGTGCCTGGAGCAACCACCCGACGCAGTGGAGCAACAGCTATTTCGACAACCTCTTCGGCTACGATTGGGAACTCACCAAGAGCCCGGCCGGTGCGAACCAGTGGAAGCCCAAGGGCGATGCTGGAGCTGGCACCGTCCCCGACGCGCACGACCCCAACAAGCGCCACCAGCCGATGATGTTCACCTCGGACATCGCGCTGAAGGTCGATCCGATCTACGCGCCGATCTCCAAGCGCTTCCACGAGAACCCCGACCAGTTCGCCGACGCCTTCGCGCGGGCCTGGTTCAAGCTCACCCATCGCGACATGGGTCCGAAGGTCCGCTACCTCGGACCTGAGGTGCCAACCGAGGAACTGATCTGGCAGGATCCGATCCCGCCGGTGACGCACGCCTTGATCGACGACCAGGACATCGCCGCTCTGAAGGGCAAGATCCTCGCCTCCGGACTCCCGGTCTCCGAGCTCGTTTCCACTGCCTGGGCTGCCGCCTCCACGTTCCGCGGATCAGACAAGCGCGGTGGCGCAAATGGCGGTCGCCTCCGCCTGGCCCCGCAGCTCTACTGGCAGGTCAACAACACCGCCCTGCTTTCCAAAACGCTCCAGGCCCTTGAGGAAATCCAGCGTGAGTTCAACGCCAGCGCCAGCGGCGGAAAGCAGGTCTCGATCGCCGATTTGATCGTCCTCGCCGGTTGTGCAGGCGTTGAGCAGGCCGCCGTCAATGCCGGTCACCCGGTCAGCGTGCCCTTCACTCCGGGCCGCACCGATGCCTCGCAGGAACAGACCGACGTTGCCTCCTTCGGACTGCTCGAACCGCAGGCCGACGGCTTCCGCAACTACCTCAAGGCGCACTACACCACCACCGCCGAGGAACTGTTGGTCGACAAGGCCCAACTGCTCACCCTGACCCCGCCGGAAATGACCGTCCTAGTCGGTGGCCTGCGTGTGCTGGGGTCGAACTTCGACCGTTCCTCGACGGGAGTCTTCACCCATCGCGTGGGTGCGCTGACCAATGACTTCTTCGTCAACCTGCTCGACTTGGGGACGACCTGGAAGGCGACCAGCGCCTATGAGGACTTCTTCGAAGGTCATGATCGCAAGACCGGCGAGCTGAAGTGGACCGCCACCCGCGTGGACTTGATCTTCGGCTCCCATTCCGAGCTCCGCGCCCTGGCGGAAGTTTATGGTTGTGCTGACTCCCAGGAGAAGTTCCTCAAGGATTTCGTCGCCGCTTGGACCAAGGTGATGAACCTCGACCGCTTCGAGCTGGCCTGATCCGCAGGTCTTTGCAGCAGTTTCCTTCAAAGGGCGGCTTGGAAACGAGCCGCCCTTTTTCGTGGGTCTGAATGCGGGTGGGTTCGTCCGGTCTCTCCGAGCCCTCAAAGGGGCGTGGCCTCGTTCCCGGTGGATAGAAATCTTGGCAAAGAGGAAAAGCCTGACATTCTATCGAACCTTGGAAGTCGCTTCCAACTTCCTATCGACAGTCCTCCAATGACCCGCTCCAGTCTTCCGCATGGATGACTGAATGTCGGTTTCGCAGCGGTCAACCCATCGAATCCTCCTCCAACCTTCATCTTGTCGATATCATTGCCTCATCGGCAAACAAGGCTCTCCAAGACTGTCATGAAGTTGCCTCATCTCCCACTCATCCTTGCGCTCGCTTTTCTAACAGCCCTGACCGCCAGGTCGGAGCCCGCGAAGGCTGGGACCTCCTATTTCTCTCCGCCGCTGGGCTACGGCATGATCCGCGACCCGGATCTGCCCAGGTATGCCCACCGCGCCGACGGGATCGGAATCGAGGCATTCAAGGATCTCGATTGGCTCGATCTCGGCGTCGATTTCCGGTTCCGCTCGGAGTACCGGGACGATGACATCCGCCGCGCCACCTCAGGGGATGATGAGCCATTTCTCCTTCGCACCCGAGCATTTCTTGGGGTCCACGACCGCTTTGATCCCTTCCGCTTCGCGATCGAACTGCAGGATTCCCGCAGTTTGAACAGCCGGTATGAGCGGGACAACCGGGATTGGAACGAGTTCGAGCTGATCCGGCTGCAGGCTGAGCTCTTCTTCGATGACCTTCTGCCCGTGGATCCTCGTGGAAACGACCGCCCGGTGAGCCTGCGCTACGGCATCCAGAACTTCGAGTTTCTCGATCGGCGGTTATTGGGAAACAACCAGTGGCGCAACACGGCCAACACCTTTCTCGGCTTCCGAGGGGCCATTGGTCAGGAGGCGAATGACTGGAGCCTCGATCTCCTCGCCGTGCAGCCGTTGGACCGGCAGAAGTATCAATGGGATGAGCCCATCGACGGTCGCTGGGTTTACGGACTGATCGGACATTGGCGTGGATGGTCTGACTTCGTGACCCTGGAGCCGTTCTATCTCGCCCTCAGCCAGGATCAGGGAACGGGTGTGGCGGAGCGGATCGTCCATTCTCCCGGACTCCGGGCCTACGGCAGCGTGGGCAAGACAGGATTTGATTTCGATCTCTCCGTGATCAACCAGTTTGGCGATAATGGTCCCCGCGAGGTCAATGCGTGGGGGGGGACTGCCGAGATCGGATACCGCTTCGATCTCCCTTGGAAACCGCGCTTGAGTGCCTTCTATGGCTATGCCAGTGGCGACAAGGATCCGAATGATGGGAATGACGATCGGTTTGAGAAGTTCTATGGTTTCGGACGCCCGTGGTCTGCCAATGACTACGTCGTCTTCGAGAACATCCGCGCGCCCAAGCTGCGTGTTGAGCTGACTCCTGCCGGATCCCTGCGGGTTGATTTCGGTTACAGTTGGTATCAGCTTGCCAGTGCCACGGATCGCTTCTTCAGCGCAAACAGTGCCCGGGACGTGACGGGTTTGAGCGGCAGCTACATCGGCCAGGAGTTCGACATCCGCGCCCGCTGGCAGGTCAACAAGAAACTGGAGGCGACTCTCGGCTATGCTCATTTCACTCCCGGTGGCTTCATCAGCCGGGTTGTGCGTCCAGATGATACGGACTTCGCCTATCTCGAGTTCAACTACTCCTTCTTCTGATCCCTGGAGTGCGGAGACTTGTCACCGCTTTGGGCAGAGGAGGCTTGCCGACGGGGGAGCAGCCCGATTCTCCGCCACAAGTGGCCACGGCCGGAAAGCGGTGGTGGTGAGGACGAGTCACAACAGTCCGAGAGGCTGACTGGCTTGACGGTTGAACGAGGGGAAAGGTGGAGGGCGTTTTGAAATGCGAGACATGCCCCCGTGCTGTTGAATGTGAATTCGCGAGGACTTCGATCTTAAGCCGATACTCCAAGTCCCAACGCCATCCGTTTCAGAGCTGCAATCAAATGCCACGCCAATGCCATGCTTCTAGAACCAGAGTTTTGGAAGTGCTCTTGTGTGCCAGAATGCCAGGATTGATATCACGCAGCTAGGACCTCGTGAATGACGGCTCCCACCTCGGCAAAGCATGACAAGCAAAAGGAATCGAATGGATCGACGTCCGCATTCTGGTTGCTGAAGTTCTCTTGCAAGTAGGAGGCGACCAAATAAAAATACAAAAATATTGTAATTTATAAATAGTCTGTTAGATTTGATTAGGCCTGAAGGATGCGTGGTTAAAATAATTCATCTCAAAGGTGTTTCTAAAACATCAAAAAATTAAAGAATAATAAAAGTATACATGAAAATCACTTCATCTTTATCCGCTGCCGGCCTTGCGTTCTTGTTCGCAGCTCCTGCGGGTGCGGCGGTCCTGCTGGCTGATAACTTTACGGTCACAGGTTTCACCAACTATTACGATGTTAACTATAATGTCGGTCGTCAAACGGGCTCTCAGGCAGTTCAGACATGGACAACGTCCGGTAATGCTCAGGTGGGCAACAATGGCGTATTCGGTGGAGATGGAAACTATCTAATGGTGGCGGATACAAACGGTCGGGCGACGCTTAGTTCGATGAACTTGTCCAGCTTTGTGAGCAGCAACGAAAAGCTTGAAATCAGTTTTGACATTGCTGCAGCGCCTGGCGGATACGGTTTCACGGCTTTCACATTAGGCGGTCTTTCTGGAGGGGTCGGCACCTCGCAGCCTGATGCCTCGACACTCAGTTTTGCTTTCCTTCTGTTCTCATCCACGGGAGTGCAAGCCTTCGACAATGGAAACCTACTACTCAATCCGGCAAGCACCACTGGGGGCTCAAATTTCAAGTTTACCTTCAGTGACGCAGCCACGCAGACGGGATCACCTTTCGGTGGAGATGCCAGTGTGACGATTCAGAACGGCAGCAACACCATTGGCACCTACACGCTCAATGGTGGACTATCCACAGATACCTATATCACGTTTGGAATGAATCAGAATGTAACGGGCGGTCGTGGTCTCGTTGACAATCTATTGGTTCAGACCGTTCCAGAACCAAACAGTGCCTTGCTGGGAGGGCTTGGTCTGCTAGCACTGCTGCGGCGCAATCGGAAGGTTGCTGCATGATCATTGTTTGGGGCCTGCTCTGAATGGCACTGAACCAGACGACGTTTGGGCAAAAGGAGCGGCATGAAATTCAGCGAGTGGAAAGGGGGGCTTTCCCTTTCCCTCGCCCTTCCCTGGACATGGCCCGGGGCTCTGGCCGGGGTCATAGTCCCTCAACATAATCCCCCTCTTCAAGGTGGTTTCGGGATGCAAACTGGAAAGGGTGAACTCCAGGCAAAGGCGTAGAGAAGGATGAGCGATGATGAAACGACAACTGATATCCCAAAGCGCTTGATGGCTTCAAGGCCAATCACGGAGAGAGGAGGCTCGCTGACGGGTAAGTAGCCCGGTTCCCCGCCACAAGTGGCCAGGGCTGGAAAGCGGTGATGGGTCACAGCAGTCCAAGTTTAGCGCTCAGGCTGGATCTGCTCATCGTTGTCCCTCTACCCGCCGCGAACCCGCCCCCTTCATTCAGACTTCTCCAGCAACATGTCTTCCAATACGTCGGACCTTAAAGGAGATTCTCTTATCATCATTAAAGAGGTAATGGATTTTATATTATCATCAACCGAAAATGCGAGCTTGTATGAATTGCCGGAATGATAAAAATCTGCTTGAGGCCTACCCATAAGAACAGTAACTCCATCCAATTCCTTCCACTTGCCATTTGTTCGGAATTTGATCTCTCTATAGTCAATTATGCATTCAAAATGATCTTCTTTGTTTTTTGAATGCCAGTCTCCTGACAGAAGATCAAATGCCTGCTCATGATCTTTTATCAAGTTGTATTTCATTTCTATATGCTCGCGATCTTTCTGATAAGGAAGGATTGAGATGGGGGAAATTGGTGATTCAATACTCTTTGGTTTCTTGATGTAAATCACCAATGGGACAAGAGTGATCCCGACTAGAGTTAGCGTGAGCCTAATTGTCTTTTTCATCATGTTAGAAATATGAAGTTCAATGAGCTCCGTCAAAAGTGAGAATTGCAATGAAAGTGAACGTTGCCAGCACCTGAGCCTTCACATTGTCCCGCTCTGCAAGGTTTCTTCCGAAGGCCAGTCTCTGTGAATGGATGCGAGCCGGGAAGCATGCTGGGAATGCTGGATGACGGGCAAAGGCGTGGGGAGACATGCGTTCTGATGATTGGAGAATTGATAGCTCATGCCGTTTTATGGCTTCAAGGCCAATCACGGAGAGAGGAGGCTCGCTGACGGGGAAGTAGCCCGGTTACCCGCCACAAGTGGCCAGGGCTTGAAAGCGGAGACGAGTCTCGGCAGTCCAGGGTGAGCGCTCATTTGGGGCGCAGGTCGATTCATCCGATCAACGGACTGTTAGAACGACTTCCTGAGATGCGACGGCAGGATGTTGAGCTGCTCGCGGTACTTCGCCACGGTGCGGCGGGCGACTTCGATGCCTTGGGCCATGAGTTGTTTCGCCAGGGCGTCGTCGGACAGGGGCTTGGCCGGGTTTTCCTGGGAGATGATCTGCTGGATCGCCTGGCGGACTCCGGCGTTGGAAACCTCGGCTCCGTCTGCGGTCTGGTAGCCGGTGGCGAAGAAGGCCCGCATTTCCATGAGACCGTGCGGGGTGAAGATATACTTTCCAGCCACGGCGCGGGAGACGGTGGTGGCATGGAGATTGAGCTGGTCGGCGATGTCGTTCATCGTCAGCGGACGCAGATGGCGGACGCCCTTTGAAAGGAAGGCACCCTGGTGCTCGATGAGCTTGTAGGAGATGGCGAGGATCGTTTCCTGACGAAGGGAAATCGAGCGGATCAGGCTGCGACCGTCGCGGATCTGATCACGCAGGAACTGGCGGGTCTTGGTGTCGGTCTTGCTGCGACCGATCATGTCCTTGTAGAAATCGTTGATGCGCAGATTGGGCAGGTGCTCGTTGGTGAGGCTGGCCATCCACTCGCCGTCCTCGCTGCGCTCGATCACGACGTCGGGCAGGATGTAGGGATTTCCGGTGGGATCGAAATCACCGCCGGGATTCGGGGTGAGGCGGCCGATGCGGGAGGCGGCCTCGGTGATGCGCTCGACCGTGGTGCCGAGGGCGCGGGCGACCTGCGGGTAGCGCTTTCTGGCCAGGTCCTCGAGGTGGTCGCGGACGATCTTGTATTCGATGGTGTTCTCCTCGCCGGCGCGTTCGAGCTGGATGAGGAGCGACTGCGGGATGTTTTCCGCTCCGACGCCCGGGGGATCGAAGGACTGGATGAGGGTGAGCGCGGCCTTGAGGTCGGCGGGCTTCAGGCTCATCCGCACGCCGAGCTCCTTGGCGGGGAGGTCGAGGAAACCGCGTTCGTCGAGGTTGGCGATGATGGCCTTGCCTGCTTCACGGACGCCGGGTTCGACCATGGAAAGGTCGAGCTGGTAGGAGAGGTGCTGCTGGAGGGTTTCCGGAGCGACGATTGAATCGTAGAGCCGCTGGCGGCGCTCCTCGTCCTCGGAGGTCCAGGGGGAACTACGGCCTTCGAGGATCGAACGGTCGCGCCAGTCGTCATCGGTCTCGTTCAGGTATTCGAGCGAGTCCGCCTCTTCGGGATCCGGGCCGAGTTCGTCGAGCGAGGTGCTTTCAGTGATGTCCTCGAGAACGGGATTGGTCTCGAGGGCGACGCGGACCAGTTGGGAAAGTTCCAGCGTGGAGGCTTGAAGAATCTCCAGACTCTTGCGCATCTGGGGCGCGAGAGTTTGCTGTTGCGACAGCGATTGATGGAGTGAAGCTTCGGCCATGATCAGCGGCGCGTGCCGCTGGGCGCATTGAAGCGTCAGTTAGAAAGAAATGCAGCAAATTTCGTGCCATGCACGTAATTCCCCGTGTTTTCCTCGATTCTGAATTTCCGGTAAGGCCTTCAGCTTCATCGAGGTATCAGCCTCCCAGCCGGTGTGCGTAATTTCAACTCCATCCCAGTCCTTTTTGTGAAAATCAGTCGATTCCTCGTCCTTGGTGGTTTGCTCGCGTGGAGTTTCGGGTCTGTCAGCTTGGCGGCGGAAGCGGTGGTTTCCGGGATTTTTCCAGCGCGTCAGGAGGTCTTGGCGGGGCAGCCGGATCCTTTGAGCTTGGGGGATGGAAAGACGGTGGCGACTGCGCAGGAGTGGCGGGACGTTCGGGCTCCGGAGCTGAGGACGAAGTTCCAGAAGGAGATGTTCGGCGTGCTGCCGCTGCCGCCGAAAGGAATCTCAACGAAGGTTTTGTTCGAGGACAAGGGGGCGTTGGGAGGCAAGGCGACGCTGAGGGAGATCGAGGTTTCGGCGGAGTCACCGGTCCTGAAGGCGCGGCTGTTGGTGGTGATCCCGAACGGAGAAGGTGGGCCTTATCCAGCGTTTCTGGGAATGAATTTCAAAGGCAACCACGCCTTGGTCGGGGACGAGCGGATCGCGGTGCCGGAGTGGATGACGGGCAAGGAAGCGGAGCGGGGGACCGACGCCAAGAGTTGGCCGATCGCGGAAATCGTCTCGCGCGGCTATGCCTTTGCCTGCTTCTTCAGCGGCGATTTCGTTCGGGATGATCCGACGATCGCGACTCAGCGGGTGAAGGAATTTTCAGCTCCGGAGGGCACGGCATCCGAGTCCGCTCCGGGCACACTGGCCTGCTGGGCGTGGGGATTTTCGCGGATGGTGGATGTGTTGGAGAAACAAACGGAGATCGATGCCAAGAGGATTGCGGTGGTGGGGCATTCCCGGAACGGAAAAGCCTGTCTGTTCGCGGCGGCGATGGATGAACGGATCGCGCTGGCGATCCCGACCCAGGCTGGCTGCGGTGGGACGGCTCCGAGCCGACTGCCGGTTCAGGTGCCCGATCCCAAGAACGGCCGACCACCCCATGAGACCGTGGCGATCATCACGACCAAGTTTCCCCACTGGTTCTGCGGCAAGTTCAATGCGGTGGGCGAGGATGTGTCGAAACTGACCTTCGACCAACACGAACTGGTGGCGCTTTGTGCGCCGCGGCCGGTGTTGTTTTCATGTGCGGTGTCGGACACGTGGTCGAATCCCTCGGGGCAGTTCGCCATGCTGTTGGGGGCGGATCCGGTCTATCGCCTGGTGGGCGGGGAAGGGGTGGCGGCCCAGCAAATGCCGGAAGTGGGTCGGCTCATGCCCTCGCGGCTCGGGTATTTCATTCGTCCGGGCGGGCACTCGATGAACGAGACCGACTGGCTGGCCTGGCTGGACTACGCCGATGTCTGGTTGAAGCGGAAACCTTGAGCGGAATAGGGAATTCGGGCGTGACCGTGACGGGGGAACCGTTCAAGGTTGGTCCACACCTCCGACCACTCATGGGAAACTTCGACGCCTTTGACCTCAAGATGCGCGCCGCCGGCATGGGCGATGCCGCGATCCGTGCCTTCCGCCGCAACTACGACGCGCTTTGCCGGAATGAAACCGGGATGATTCCAGAAGGGGAGATCGCTCCGGCGGATGGCATCCCCAAGTTGGAGGATGTGGCATCCGGAGATGAGGTCCAAGCCGGGCTGTTGGCCCAGGCGGTGGTGATCAAGTTGAACGGCGGACTCGGCACCAGTATGGGGCTGCAAGGGCCGAAGAGCCTGCTGCCGGTTCGCGAGGGTGTGACTTTCCTCGATCTGATGGTGCGCCAGGTTCAGTCGTTGCGGGAGACCACCGGTGCGCCGGTCCGCTTGCTGCTGATGAATTCCTTCAACACCAGCGGTGGCACGCTCGAGCACCTCGAACGCTACCGCGCGGATGGATTCGCGGAGGCTTCCGAGGTCGAGCTGATGCAGAACCAGATCCCGAAGATCGACGCCGCGACGCTTCAGCCGGTCGAGTGGTCGGCGCATCCGGACCTCGAATGGTGCCCTCCGGGACATGGCGACCTTTTCCCGGCCCTGGTCGGCAGTGGCTGGCTGGATCGCCTGCTGGCGGAAGGGGTGAAGTATGCCTTCGTTTCGAACTCCGACAACCTCGGCGCGGTGCTCGACCCCTCGCTGCTTCAGTATTTCGCGGAAAGCGGCGCTCCTTTCATGATGGAGGTCACCCGGCGCACGGCGGCCGATCGCAAGGGCGGGCACCTCGCGCGTCGCACTTCCGATGGCAGGCTTCTGCTGCGCGAAGTCGCCCAGTGCCCTGACAGCGATCTCGAGGCCTTCCAGGACATCGACCGCCATCTTTATTTCAACACCAACAGCCTCTGGCTGCGTCTCGATCTGCTCAAGGAACAGCTCGCGGCGGACGACGGCGTGCTGCCGCTGCCGATGATCCGGAACAAGAAAACCGTGGATCCGCGCGACAAGAATTCGCCGAACGTGGTGCAGCTTGAAGTCGCGATGGGCGCGGCGATCGAATGCTTCGATGGGTCGATCGCCATTGAGGTGCCGCGCAGCCGCTTTGCTCCGGTCAAGACGACGGGCGACCTGTTCTCCCTGCGTTCAGACGCCTACGAGGTTCTTCCCGACGGTCAGGTCCGACTGGCAGCCGACCGGAATGGGGTGCCGCCGGTGGTGGCCTTGGGGGATTCCTACAAGCTGGTCGACCAGCTCGACGAGCTCGGAGTGCCAAGTCTGGTGCAGTGCAACTCGTTGACCCTTGAGGGGCGTGTCAGCTTTGCTCCGGGAGTAGTGATCGCGGGTGATGTGAAAATCATCAGCACGCCAGTGGCCTCGAAGCCGGTGGTGACTGGGGAGTATCGCGACACCACCCTGACGCTCTAAATCCGGATGCGGCGGAAAATTTCCGTTTGTGCCCTTGTCTTTCCTGGTTCGCTTGCTACTCCCTCCGCGCGATGGCGCAAGTCGGACCTCTTCAACTCCCGGAAAGCGGCTATGATGCCGTGATTTTTGACTGTGATGGCACCCTCGTCGACTCGATGCCGGCGCACTTTGAGGCGTGGTGCGAGGCGCTGACGCTCCATGGCGCGGCTGGAGTGTTCAAGGAGGACATCTTCTACGCGATGGGTGGTCGTCCGACCAAGGACATCGTGGTCGAGCTGAATGATGAGTATGGCTTGAAGCTCAACCCGGAGTCGGTCGCCCTCGCCAAGCGCGAGGCCTTCCTGAAAAAGGTCAAGGGCCTCACGCTGATCGAGGAGGTCGCGGATTTCGCCCGCAGCTTGCTGGCCCGCCGGATTCCGATGGCGATCGCCACGGGTGGCAGCCGCCACGTGATCGAGAAGACCCTTCAGGCCGTCGGGGTTTCCGACTGGTTCGATGAGGTGGTCACGGCCGACGATGTGGTCGTTGGGAAACCAGCTCCTGACATTTTCCTCCGCGCCGCGAAGCTCCTCGGCGTGGCTCCTGAAAAGTGCCTCGCTCTGGAAGATGCACCTGCGGGAATCATTGCAGCTCAAACGGCTGGGATGGCCGTGGTGGCGGTTCCCTCGCCCCTTGATTTCGCGAATCGCTGAGGAAATTTTCTGCGGTTCGCGGAGATCGCGCTTGATTCCGTGGGGACGTCTCTATTGCCTCCCCCATGGCGGAGATTTCCCTCGGACTTTCATTTGATGACGTGCTTCTGGTGCCTTGCCTGAGCACCGTGCTGCCCGGTGAGGCGGACCTTTCCACCCAGGTGACGGCGGGGATTCCGCTGCACATTCCGGTGGTTTCCGCCGCGATGGATACCGTTTCCGAGTCAGAGCTTGCGATCGCCCTGGCCCGCGAAGGAGGCATCGGCGTGATCCACCGGGCCTGCCCGATCGAAGAGCAGGCGGTCATGGTTTCCCGGGTGAAGCGTTCCGAAAACGCGGTGATTCTGAAGCCGCACACGGTCCGCAAGGAGCAGTCGGTCGATGAGGTCCGCGCAATCATGGCGGAAAACGGTTTCTCCGGATTTCCGGTCGTCGATGGCGATGGAAAGCTCGAAGGCATGGTGACGGGGCGCGATATCCGCTATCTGGACCGCGCCGATGCCAGGGTCTCCGATGTGATGACGCCGCGCGAAAAGCTGGTGACCGCGCCGCCGACCACGAGCCTGGAGGAGGCCCGACGGATTCTCTATCAGAACCGGATTGAGAAACTCCCGCTGGTGGACGAGAACGGCACGCTCGCTGGACTCATCACCGGATCCGACATCGAGAAGCGGATCACTTTCACCAACGCCGCCAAGGACCCGAGCGGACGTCTTCGCTGCGGCGCGGCCGTCGGGGTTGGACCGGATTGCCATGATCGTGGACAGGCCTTGATCGAGGCCGGAGCCGACGCCCTGTTCATCGATGCCGCCACCGGCCACACTTCGCGGGTGATGGATGTCATTGGGCAATTGCGCTCACTTTCCGATCGTCCGGTCGTGGCTGGAAACGTCGTGACTCTTCAAGGCGCGAAGGATCTGGTCGCCGCAGGTGCCAGTGCCATCAAGGTCGGGGTTGGACCAGGTTCGATCTGCACCACCCGCGTCATTGCTGGCGTGGGCATGCCACAGTTCACCGCCATCCGCAACGTGGCCGACTATTGCCGCGAGCACGGCGTGAAGGTCATCGCCGACGGTGGTATCCGCTATTCCGGCGATGTGGTGAAAGCCCTCGCCGCTGGGGCCGATCTGGTCATGCTCGGATCGATCCTCGCCGGCACGCGCGAAAGCCCTGGTCAGAGCGTTTACTACCAGGGCCGCCGTTTCAAAACCTACCGCGGCATGGGCTCGCTCGGCGCGATGAAAAAGGGCGCGGGCGACCGTTATGCGCAGAACAGTTCCGGCAAACTCGTTGCGGAAGGCGTCGAAGGCCGGGTGCCTTACAAGGGTCCGCTCAGCGACGTGATCTTCCAGCTCATGGGCGGCGTCCGTTCGGGCATGGGCTACCTCGGGGCGACCTCCTTGGAAGAGCTTCGCGAACGCGCCCAGTTCGTCCAGATCACCAGCGGCGGACTCCGCGAAAGCCATGTCCATGACATCGTCATGACCGAAGAGCCGACGAACTATCAGCCGTTGGGGTAGGCACGAAATCCGAAGCACTAAATTCTAAATGAAGAAAAAGAATTTAGAAGGCTCCGGATCCAACTCGCTCTTCTCACCTTCGTTTCGAATTTAGGATTTAGAATTTAGGATTTTCTCCCTCTCATGCACGACACCCAACACGTCGCCGTTCTCGACTTCGGCTCGCAGTACACCCAGCTCATCGTCCGGCGGGTGCGTGAACTCGGCTACTTTGCCAAGCTTTACGCGATCGAGGACTTTCCGGACATCGGGAAACCCGGAGCCATCATCCTGTCGGGTGGACCGCGCAGCACGAGCGAGCCGGATGCGCCGGATCTCGACTTCGCCGCGCTGGATGCCTTTGGCGTGCCGGTGCTCGGCGTGTGCTACGGCATGCAGCTCCTGAACATCAAGTTCGGCGGCACGGTGGAGGCCAGTGATCGTCGCGAGTATGGACCAGCCGCACTTTATCCGACTGAATGCGAGGGGCTTTACGAAGGCATCTCCAGCGACTCCCAGGTCTGGATGAGCCACTCGGATACGGTGAAGATCATTCCGGACTGCGGCAAGGTGATCGCCCGGAACCAGCATGGCACCCCGGTTTCCCTCCAGTGGGGCGAGCGCTTTTACGGCATCCAGTTCCATCCGGAAGTGACCCACAGCCACGAGGGCCTGCGGATCCTCCACAACTTCCTGCTTTCCTGTGGTGAACTCGAACCGTTCCGGATCGAGGACTTCAAGCGCGAGATGATCGAGGGCATCCGCAACACCGTTGGCGACAAGCAGGTGGTCTGCGGCGTGTCCGGCGGGGTGGACAGTACGGTGCTCGCCGTGCTTCTCCGCGAGGCGGGCGTGAATGTCCGCGCGATCTTCGTGGATCACGGGTTGATGCGGAAAAACGAGGGCGAGGAGGTTCGGGCCAATTTCCACCGCATGGGGGTGCCGATCGAAACGGTCGATGCCTCAGAGCTGTTCCTCGGAGCGCTTGAGGGCGTGGACGATCCGGAAGCGAAGCGGAAGATCATCGGTGAGCACTTCATCGACGTCTTCTGGAATGCCGTGGGCAACGCCGAGATGCTGGCTCAAGGCACGTTGTATCCAGACGTCATCGAGAGTGCGTCGAACGCGAAATCGAAGGCCTCGAAGATCAAGACCCACCACAACCGGGTCGATCGCATCCTTGAGCTCCAGGCCGAAGGCAAGGTGCTCGAACCGCTGGCGGAGCTGTTCAAGGACGAGGTCCGCGAACTCGGAGCCTCGCTCGGGATTCCCCACGACATCCTCTGGCGTCACCCGTTTCCGGGTCCGGGACTGGCCGTGCGCTGCCCGGGAGTGATCACCGAAGAGCGGCTTCACATCATCCGCGAGTGCGATGCCATCTTCATTTCCCGACTCAAGGATCACGGCTGGTATGACAAGGTCTGGCAGGCCTATGCCGGTCTGGTGCCGGTGAAAACGGTTGGTGTGAAGGGCGACGAGCGTTCCTACGAGTGGGCCATCACTCTCCGTGCCGTGGTTTCCGAGGACGCCATGACCGCCGACTGGGTGGAGCTGCCGCCGATCATCCTCCGCGAGACCAGCCACCGCATTCTCAACGAGGTCAAGGGCATCAATCGCGTCCTTTACGACATCTCGACCAAGCCACCGGCGAGCATCGAGTGGGAGTGAGGCTCCTTGACAGGCTGCGATTGTGATGAAAGTTTGTGATACTTTCCCATGAAAACCGCCACCATTCGCGACCTCCGTTACGATTTCCCGAAGATCGAGGCCTGGCTTCGCGCGGGCGAGGAGATCGAGATCACGAAGCACTCGAAGCCCATCGCGCATCTCGGTCCGCCGAAGCCTGCGAAGAAGCCGAAGGCGGCGAAGTTCGATGCGGTGGAGCACATGGCCAGACTCAAGGAAACCTGGGGCGATCGTGTGTTCTCCATGGCGGAGGTGGAGGAAATGCGGGCTTTTGAAACCGGAGAGCCATGATCACCGATTTCGCCGACACCAGCTTTCTCTGTGCGCTGTATCGCAATCAGGAAAACACCGACAGAGCCGTCGCCTACCGACAAACCATGGGGTTGCCACTTCAAGTGACGTCCCTTCTTGAATTTGAATTTCTCCAATCCACGCGGCTCCAGGTTTGGCTTTTTGCAGCGGATCGGAAGAAAGGCTATCCGCAAAAGGAGGCCGACAAAATGCTTCTGGATTGGGAGTCCGACATCTCGGCCGGGAAGATCAAGTTTCTGGCCTGCGACACCGAAGCCGTCCACCAATTCGCGAAGAGCCTCTCACTCCGACACACCGCCAGTGGAGGCCATCGGACACTCGATGTCCTGCATGTGGCCACCGCCGTGCATCTGGGGGCGAAGAATTTCCTGACCTTCGACTCGCGTCAAAAGAAGCTGGCGAAGTCGGTGGGGCTGAAGACTCCGCTTTGACGCCGAGGTTCAATCTTTCTTCGGCTCTGGCGCTTTCTCACCAAGCGGCACGAACTTCAAGGCGACGCCGTTGATGCAGTAGCGCTGGTCGGTCGGGGTGGCAAAGCCCTCGCCCTTGAAGACGTGGCCGAGGTGACCGTTGCACTTGGCGCAGAGCACTTCGGTGCGGACCATCCCGCCGGAAATGTCGTCCTTGGTGATGACGTTTTTTGCCTTGGAAGGATCGTAAAAGCTCGGCCAGCCGCAGTGGGAATCGAACTTCTCCTTGGAGGTGAAAAGCTCCGCTCCGCATCCGGCGCAGTAGTAGGTGCCTGCGCCCTGGGCCTTGAACTCCTCGTAAATCTTGCCAAAGGGCCGCTCGGTGCCGGCCTTGCGAAGGGTGTTGTACTGCTCGGGCGAGAGGATCTTTTTCCACTCCTCATCGGTCTTCTCGACCTTGCCTTCAGGTTGGGCGGGGGCTTTCTCGGAGATTTCCATTGGTTTTTCAGCGTTGCAGGCCCCCAGCATCAGCGGAAGCACGAGTGCGGCGAGCCAGCGGGGTGGGATCATGGTGGGAATCATACGTGTATCCTTCAGACGCGCAACCCGGTGGAAAATTCCACTCAGGCGGCGGATTCTCCCGCGAGGCGCGGAATGGCGGCCAGCAGGCGCTTGGTGTAGTCGTTCTGCGGGTGATGGAAGACCTCGTCGGCGGTGCCGGATTCGACGATTTTTCCCTTGTACATCACCGCGATGCGGTCGGCCAGATAGTGGACCACGCCGAGGTCATGGGAAATGAAGACCAGGGTCAGGCCGAGATCCTTCTGGAGTTGTTTGAGAAGATTGAGGATCTGCGACTGGATCGAGACATCGAGGGCGGACACCGGTTCGTCAGCAATGATCAGCTTGGGTTCCGGGGCGAGAGCGCGGGCGATCGCGATGCGTTGGCGTTGTCCGCCGGAGAACTCATGCGGATATTTTTTCATCATCTGGGCATCGAGCCCGACAGTGGCCATGAGGGTCTCGACGCGATCGGTGAGGGCTTTTCCTCTCGCACCGGGATGGCGTTGACGGATGGCTTCTGAAAGGGTCGAGAACACGGTCATCCTCGGATTGAGGGAGGCGTAGGGATCCTGGAAGACCATCTGGAAATCGAGCCGACGCTTGCGGATTTCGCGCGGGGAAAGCCGGGAGAGATCCTCGCCATCGAGAATGAAGGTGCCGGAGGTCGGCGGGATGAGCTGCATCAGGGTCCGGGAAAGGGTGGACTTGCCACAACCGGATTCGCCGACCAGCCCGAGGATTTCGCCCTTTTCGATGGTCAAGCTGACTCCGTCCACCGCGCGGATCGTTTCCGTGCCGGAGGAGAACAAGCCGCCGGAGCGCTTGGTGAAGTGCTTGCAGAGATCCCGGATTTCCAGATAGGCCACGCTGAAATCCATGCATGGAGCGGGACTTCTGACACGGAAAAAGTTGGAAATCTGCGGAATGGCTGGTGGACAGGGAGGCCAGCCGGAAGACCCCGCGAGGTTTGGCTGGTATTCTTCGGGCGGATCAGGAGAAGATGGGCCAACCTTGAAGGACATGATGACGAAAGCGTTTCAGGCCCTGGTCCTGCTGGTCGCCACTGCTGCGGCCCAGGAAAGCGATTTCAAGGAGGTCAAGGAGCCCGAGAAGCAGGAGGAACCTGCCAAGCCGCCGTTGCCCGCGAAGCAGCAGGAACCAGAAAGTCCGGGCAAGGCAAAAAAGGAGCAGGGAAAGGTCGTGTCACCGCAGACCGAGTATCCGGTCCGGAACATCGGCAAAACGGACCCGCGCTTCGTGGCCCTCCACAAGGAACTGGCCTCGTTGAATCCGGGTCTGACTCTCGATTCACTCTACTCCCGTCTTTTGGCTGGAGAAACCTTCCGGCTCGAACGACCCGACAAACCTGCCGTTTGCAAAGGCTGCAACGGCTTCGGAAAAATCCCGGACAAGGGGTCGTCCTACCGTTCAAAGGACGGCAAGCTGGAGTGCCCGGAATGCAAGGGCGTCGGCAAGTTCGACAGCGTGCGGGCGATCCTCATCAAGTGGTGATCCCCGTTCGCCGGGCAGCTCACTTGATTTCCATGCCGCTCTTGGGCGAGATCCACTTGAGCACCTTGCCGCCCTTGATCAAGGCCTTGGCCTGGACGTTCTTGACTCCGAAAATGGTCTCCGCGCTGTAGTCCACCAGGCCGGTTTGATAGGTTTCCCCATCGATCTTCTCTTCGCCGGTGGCTTTCCAGGAGGTCGCCTTGTCGGCCACGAATTCCTTGATGAGCCCGCTCTTGTAGCTGTCCTGCATGATCTTGACGATGTCGGACTCTCCGAGGACGGCAGGTGTCGCCGGGGTAGGAGTGGGCTCTGGCATCACCGGCTCAGGCTTGGATTCCCCACTGGTCGCCACTTCGGGCTCGGGCGTCGGAGTGGGCGTCGGTTCCGTGACGGGTGGGGGAGTGGGGACCACTGGAGGTGGCTCGGGCTGCTTCGCCACCACCGGCTTCGGCGGATTGGCGGCAAGCTGCTGGACGAGATCAGTGCCGCGAATCGCCACTTTCCCTTCGTAGGGGCCGGCTCCGGGGCTGATGACCAGATTCTGTCCCTCGATCCGCAGACCCTTGACCTTGGCGCCGGCAGGGATCTGCATTTTGGGGGCGGCCACGTTGGTCGGGTCACCCACTTCGGCCGCGACCTTGAGCAGGATCTGCTCGGGAAGCTGCTCCGGCTGCAGGCCGCTCAGATCGACGGGGGAAACGACCTCCTCCTCGACCACCGGCTCCGTCACCACGACGACCTTCGCCTTCGGGGCCTCTCCGGTCAGGCCTTCACGGAGTGAGGGCTCGAGGACATAGCCAGCAACACCGGCCGCGCCGATTCCGAGAAGCATGGGAAACCAGTTCATTGTTGAAGGGATACGTAGCGGCTCCCCCCCGATCTTGGGAAGAATTTTCGCGAGGAGACCCGGGGCCGCTTTTCGTGCGTTCTCCCCCTTTGGCACTTGGAACTTGGCCCTTGGCACTTTCTCTTTCCCGCATGCCCCGCCTCTTCCTGCTCGATGGCATGGCGCTCGTCTATCGGGCCCATTTCGCCTTCATCCAGAACCCGATCCGAAACTCAAAGGGCGTCAACACCTCCGCGCTCTACGGGTTCATCAACACCCTGCTGACCATTCTGGAAAAGGAAAAGCCGACCCATCTCGGCGTGGCCTTCGATACCTCCGCGCCGACCGCCCGGCACGTGAAATACCCGGCCTACAAGGCCCAGCGCGATGAAATGCCGGAGGAACTGGCGGCCGCGATTCCGGAGGTGAAGCGACTCTGCACCGCCTTCCACATTCCCGTCATCGAGCTCGACGGCTACGAAGCCGACGACCTCATCGGCACGCTGTCTCTCCGCGCGGATGCCGCCGGATTCGAGACCTTCATGGTGACCCCGGACAAGGATTTCGCCCAGCTCCTCAGTCCCACCACCTTCATGTGGAAACCGGGAAAGAAAGGCTCCGATCATGAAATCATCGGCCTGCCCCAGCTTCCGGAAATCTGGGGCGTGCAGGACCCGCATCAAATCATCGACCTGCTCGGGTTGATGGGTGACACGGTGGACAACATCCCCGGCGTTCCAGGCATCGGCCCGAAGACCGCCCAGAAGCTGATCGCGGACTTCGGTTCGATCGAGACCCTGCTGACAAGAACCTCCGAGCTGAAGGGCAAGCAGAAGGAAAACCTGGAGACCTTCGCCGAGCAGGCCCTGCTTTCCAAGGATCTCGCCACGATCGACCGCCAGGTGCCGTTCGACGTGAGCTGGGAGGAACTCTTGATTTCCCAGCGCGACGACGAGGCGGTGAAGGCCTTGTTCACCGAGTTCGAGTTCCGCACGCTGACCAAGCGGCTCTTTGGTGAAAGCGCCGTCGTTTCCGCCGATGACAGCCAGCCTGCCGGTGATGCGGCCCCCACGCTCTTCGATACCTTCAAGACCATCACCGACGTCCCGCACACTTATCATCTCGCCGACACCCCGGAGAAACAAGCCGAGCTCTTTGGCAAACTCGCCGCACAAGCCAAGTTCTGCTTCGACATCGAGACCACCTCCCTCGACCGCTTCGAGGCGAAGCTGTTAGGCGTCGCCTTCTCCTGGAAAGCCCACGAAGGCTGGTATCTTCCCATCCACGATCTCCCATCCCAGATCCACGCTCTCCGCACCGCGCTCTCCAGCCCTGCGGAAAAGATCGGCCACAACCTGAAATACGATCTCTCCGTCCTCCAGCACCTCGGCATCGAGGTCGCCGGGCCCTTCTACGACACCATGCTCGCCCACGCGCTTGTCTTCCCCGAGCAGCGCCACACCATGGACTACCTCAGCGAAACCCTGCTCGGCTACAAGCCGATCAAGCTCGTCGAAATCGCCAATCCGCCATCCGCAATCCACCATCCGCAATCCGACGACCTCTTCGCCTTCGCGGAAACCAAGAAGGCCAGCAAGGAACTCGACGTCGCCGCCATTCCAGTCGCCGTCCTAGGCGAGTACGCCGCCGAAGATGCCGACGTCACCTGGCAGCTTTCGGAAACGCTCCGGCCGATGCTCGCCGGTCAGGAAAAGGTGCTCCACGACATCGAGTGCCCCTTGCTGCCGGTTCTTGTCCGCATGGAAATGGAAGGCATCGCCATCGATCCCGCCGCGCTCGTCGAGATCGGCGGTCAGCTCCAGCTCCGCATCGATGAACTCACGAAGTCGATCGCCGTCCACGCAGGTCGTCCCTTCAACCTCAACTCACCCAAGCAGCTCGGCGAAATCCTCTTCAACGAACTCGGCCTGGCCGACAAGGCGAAGAAAACGAAGACCGGCCAGTTCAAGACCGACGAGCAGACCCTCGCCACCTTCGCCGGCAAGCACCCGATCATCGACGAGATCCTCGAATACCGCGAGGCCACGAAACTGAAAGGCACCTACCTCGACGCCCTGCCCGGCCACATCGTCCAGGAAACCGGTCGCATCCACACCCAGTTCCACCAGCTCGTCGCCGCCACCGGTCGCCTCGCCTCCACCGATCCCAACCTCCAGAACATCCCCGTCCGCTCCACCCTGGGCCGGCAGATCCGCAAAGCCTTCGTCCCTCGCTCGGACTCTTCCATCCCCCATCCCCAATCTCCGATCTCCTATCTCCTCCTCAGTTGCGACTACTCCCAGATCGAGCTCCGCATCATGGCCGCGCTGGCGAACGATGCCTCGATGATCGAGGCCTTCCGTGAAAACCGCGACATCCACACCGCCACCGCCGCGAAGGTCTGGGGCGTGGCCGAGGATGAGGTCACGCGCGAGCAGCGCAGCGGAGCGAAGATGGTGAACTTCGGCATCATCTACGGCATCTCCGCCTTCGGACTCAGCCAGCGGCTCGCCATTCCGCGCACCGAGGCCGCCGAGATCATCGAGAGCTATTTCCGACAGTATCCGGCGATCAAGGAGTTCATGGACCGCACCATCCTCGAAGCCCGCGAATGCGGCTACGTGGAGACTCTAACAGGCCGCCGCCGCTACTTCCCGGACCTCACTTCCGGAAACCAGAGCATCCGGGGAAATGCCGAGCGCGCCGCCATCAACACCCCTATCCAGGGCAGCGCCGCCGACATGATCAAGCTCGCCATGATCCGCATCGACGCCCTGCTTCGTGAATCCTCCGCGAAAACCAGGATGCTCCTCCAGGTCCACGACGAACTCGTCTTCGACCTCGCCCTTGAGGAAAAGGAAAGCCTCGTCCCAAAACTCCTCGACCTCATGCAGACCGCCCTGCCTCTGCCGAACGGCGTCCCCATCCTGGTCGAGCACGGCACCGGCCCCAACTGGCTCGCCGCGCACTGACCCAACCCTCCTAGCTCCACCCGTGGCTGGAGCATCCTGCTCCAGTCCGTCTCTGGAGCTTCCAGCTCCAAGTCTTCCTCTCTCTCCATACCCCCCTTATCCAGAGCGTTCCAACTCTGAAGGCAAGACCCTGAGCAAAGACTCTGGATTACCGGGACTACCCCTCGCTAAGCCGGTAAGGCCCTGGACTGCGGAGACTTGTCACCGCTTTCCGGCCGTTGCCACTTGTGGCGGGGAAATCAGCTCCTCCCCCGTCGGCAAGCCTCCTCAACCAAAAGCGGTGACAAGTCACCGCAGTCCAGGGGAGCTTTGCCCCACCTAACGTTTGATGTGCGCCCACCGGCGCGATTGAAAGGAAAATGGAATGAAATTGAAAAGCTTACGGCCGGTTGGCGCACCACGATTCGTTAGGCAACGGGTTCATTCGGGCTTGAAATCTCCGAGCTTGAGTTCATGGAGATTCTTCGGGCGCACCGCTCGGAACCGGGCTTCTGGGCCGACACTGTCTTGCACGATTAGATAAACCGTACCACTCTCCTCATATAGAATCAGCCAGGCATTGATCATTTCTGCCGCGAGTTGCCTCGGCAGTTGATGCCGGAAGTCCCTCAACACGCGCTCGTGAAGATCCGGCTCGACCTTTGTCCCCGGCATTTTCACAGCATACTCGCCCCACTTGCCAGCTTGTTGCTCCGGTTGAAGCTTTCGTACAATCGCGAAGGGAATAAACTCCCTCGGTGAATCAGGAACGCTCACGCCTTTAAGCCGGGCAAATACAGCACGTGCGCCCTCCTCCAAATCTTGAGGAAACGGTTTGGCTTCGCTTGTGATGTCGGATGCGACTTTTCCATCTTGAGCGTGCAGAGGCACCCAGCAAAATGCCAAAGTTGCCACGAACAGTTGGGGAAGGAGTGGCTTCATAAGGTGATAACGTATCTTTTAGTTTCTTGCCTAACTGCGTTATCGACCGACCGGTCGGGTTTGGGGGGTGATCACCGACCGCTCGGTGAGCAGGGGACAAAGGCGACCCGACTCGGAGGATTGGAGTTTGGCAGCCTCGTTCATGGTGGGCTTTTAGATCCGGCGGGCTGGGATGCCAAGCTTTTGGGTAGAATTTGCTTTTGGGGATCGGGCGGGAGGAAAGGTTCGGGGGCGGGGAGGGTCAAACGACCTTCCAACTTCGCTGGCAAGTGACGATCGCCGCTCTGACTCCGCTACGGCCGCCATTGTTCCCACCCGCTAATCCAAGCGGGCATCGTGGCCCTGGACTGCGGAGACTTGTCACCGCTTTCCGGCCGTTGCCACTTGTGGCGGGAAAACCAGCTCCTCCCCTGTCGGCAAGCCTCCTGAACCAAAAGCGGTGACGAGTCACCGCAGTCCAGGGGAGCTAGCCATTTGGCCCATCACCACCGGCCCGGACGATGAAAGCGTGATCGCCACCCTGCCCGCCAATGCCCCCGCCACCTGGACCGGAACCTGGGGCCTCACCGCCCCCGGCTCCTCCGCCACCTTCAAGCTCTACGCACAGACCGAACAAGGCAACGAGCGCGGCAGCAACGCAGTGACCGTGACCAGGCCAGTGGGGTGAGCGGGGATTTTCGGCAGCCGAGCGTTCAAGCGCTGGCACCGCTGGGGCGGGAGTGAGCGTCGAAACGGGATAGCGAATTAAAGTTACGTGAAACATTGCCGACAGAGCAGCCCCAGCCGTTGTCCAGCCGCGCCTTGTTCGCCCTCGGTTTTGTCGTGGTCGCTTTCATACCTGCGTGATCAGTCTTCCGATTCGAATTCGACTCCAACAAGGTTCTCCTCAGAAATCCAAAGCTTGCGTCCACCCTCCATCTCCACGATCAAGTAATCAGCAACGATACGTGCCTGCCGCCCCTCCAACTTCGGGTCACTGATGGGATGCGTGAGGTAGATCGACCTGATGACGCCAGAAGTAACGGTGGATCTGGCCCCCCCGAGAATGAGCTTATATCCAAGCGGGAACCCCACGAAAACCAATCCAATGAAAAAGACGGGAACCAAGTAGCCCATAAGCTTGCTCAGGAAGCTCTGGGGTGGCTGCGGCGGTGGAATGTATGGGATCGCGTTAAGCTCCTTGTAGCACGGTGCGCAATACCCATCAAAACGCTCTGATGTCGCAGGCAAAATAGAGGCTGCGCAACTTTTGCATTTGGTTCTCGCTTCTTCGGGCATGGCACTTTGCAGTTGGGCGAACAGTGTTTATTCTCCCACTCGGAGCTGGATATCTAACGGCTTTTTGGTGGGCTTCACGATGGGGATATGATCTCTGGAAATGCTTGGTTGTCAATGCGGCGCTTGTGGAAGCTCCAGGTCTTTCGGGCCTCGGAAATTGATTCGATTTTCCTGATGGCTTGTCTAGCTGTGACGATTGGATCTAGGCGCTTTGGACTCGCTGATTTTTTGGAACTTGAAGAATTCCAGTCACGAAAGGGGCACCGCTCCGGGTGCTGAAGCGCCCTTCGGGTCAGGGCGCTTCCCGTTCGGGATTGAGGTATTGCTTTTTCGTGGATTTCGTAATACCAGTCTGGCATGGCGACGATCACCCTGAAGCTCCCGGACGACGTGAACGAGACCCTCGACCACGAAAGCTCCCGACGCGGGATTTCCAAGTCCGCGCTGGTAAGGGAGGCGATCGAGATGGCCTTTCTCAACGCCAGCCGGAAACAGGCCGCTGCCTCACAGTGGCTGGCGGAATGGAGAGGAAGCTTGAAGGAGGTGGCTCCGGATCCTGAGGATGAGCGTCTTCAGCATCTCTACCGCAAGCACGTGAAGTGACCGACTCATGAGGCTTTTGCTCGATACCAACATCCTGCTCGATTCGCTGCTATCGCGCCCCGGAGCCAAGGCTTCCGAGGCGGTTATGTCCGTTTGTGGCGGTTTGCACCAAGGCGCTGCGGCTTCGCATACGATTGCGACCCTTTATAACCTGCTCAGTCGTGAAAAGGGCGATGGGATCGCCCGCTTCTGTCTGCAACGCCTGCTCGATTGGCTCGAGATCGCAAGCGTAGGAGGGACCGAAGTGGCACGCGCCTTGAAGCTGACGATGTCGGACTATGAGGACGCCATGCAGGCCGCTGCGGCGGAAAGTGACCGGGCGGACTTCATCATCACGAGGAATGTGAAGGACTTTAAGAACTCCCCGGTTCCCGCTCTGACTCCCGAGCAGTTTTTGAAGAGGTTTCCGCTGGCTCCTTAAGACACCACCAGGAAGGCGGGCGTTCGCTACTTCACCAGGCTCTTCGCGTATTGCAGGGTGTCGATTTCACCGATCGACTTGTCCCGGCGGATGGCCTTGATGCGGGGGAAACGCATGGCGAGTCCGGAGTCGTGGCGGTCGGAGGCGCGGATGGCGTCGAAGGCGATTTCGAGGATGATGTCGGGCTCGACGAGATGCTTGCGCTTGGTTTTGGAGATCGTGGTTTTCCGGAAGTGCTCGGTGAGGTCCTCGATCTCCTCGTCGGTCAGTCCGCTGTAGGCTTTTCCGATGATGCGGAGGTCGCCACTGGTCTCGTCGCGAACAGCGAAGGTGTAGTCGCTCAGCACATCGGAGCGACGTCCATGGCCCTGCTCGGCGGCGACCACGACGCAGTCCAGAGTCGGCATGACGCCCTTCAACTTCAGCCAGGACCGGCCACGGCGGCCGGGATGATAGGCGCTGGCGGAGTCCTTGGCGATGAGTCCTTCGTGACCGTCGTTGAGGGCCTGCTTGAAAGCCTGATCGAGCTCCTCGTTCGAGCCGACACGCTGCACGGCGATGGCCTCGAAGGCCCCTTCCAGGGCGATGGAGTCCAGTCTGGCGCGTCGCTCTTCCAGGGAAAGCTCCAGCAGGCACTGACCCTGGTGCCAGAGCAGGTCGAAGGCGACGAAGCGCAGCGGCACCGAGAGGGGCTGGGTTCCGTCCTTGAGAAAGAGGTCGGTCTGCGCGAGCTTTCGCCCGAGACGTTGCTGGAGCTGGTTGAAGCCAAGAATGCGGTCACTCGCGTAGGCGATGAGTTCGCCATCGAGGACACAGTCGTGCTGAATCCTGGCGGCGGCCTCCAGCAGGTCAGGAAAGGCGTCGTCGAGCGGCTGGAGGTCGCGCGAGAACACGGCGACGCGGTCGTCGAGCTTGTGCAACTGGAGGCGGATGCCGTCGTATTTCGGCTCGACCCACAAGTGGGGCAGTCCGCTGTCGCTGTGCCAGTCCCAGATCTCGCTGGAGGCGGCGGTGGGCGAGGCGAGCATGCACTTGATCGGAACGAAGGGGCGGAGTTCGGCCTCGTCGAGCGTCTTGTAGCGGGCGAAGACGGCGGTTTCTCCGATGTCGCCGGTGAGCATGTGGGCATGACGCACGGCAGCCGGGTCGGCCTTGAAGGCGGCGGTGACGGCGTCCTCGACCAGGCCTTCCTTGAGGCCGATCCGCAGATCTCCTGTGAGAAGTTTCACCAGGGTCTCGGATTCGGTGGGGTGCAGCGACCGCAGTCTGGCCGCGAGGCGTTCGATCCGTTCGAGCGATCCGCGGCTCGCGGCCAGCTCCCGGAAAAATGAATCGAGTGCGGCGAGATCGATGGGCTCCGGCCGGATCGTCAGTTCCTGAAGCACCAGTCTGGCCGTGCGGGCGGCATCGTTCTGGGAGAGGGAGATTTCCCGATAGCGCTCCTCACGGGCCCCGGGCAGGGAAAGCAGGGCCCGGCGCAGGGCGGCGGAACCGACCTGAAGCGAACGTCGTCCGGCGGTTTTCGGCAGGGCTTCTCCCGTCAGCCATCCGGTGGCAATCCGCAGCTCGATGTCGCTTTCCAGGCCCCTGAGGTAGTTGGCGATGAACTCGATCTTGGCGAGACGGCTGGTCGTTTCACCGACGAGGCGGCAGAGATCGCTGAAGTCGGCGAAGGCACAGATCGGTCGGATCTGGCGTGCGTGCGAGGAGGTGGTCACCGCTGCACGTTGGGGCGCTCCGGCGATTGGAAGTTCCAATTGGTCGCCGCCCATGGCGCACCAGGCGTCGATGCGACGGGTCCTCAATTCGGCGGCGAACTCCTGGGCGTAGCCATGCACGGTCAGCACCCGCTTCGGACGGACGCGTTGGAGGCATTCCATCAGGCCGCTGTGATCGGCATGATCGGACATCGGGAAAACCTCATCGACCCGATAGCGATACTTCGCCCCCGGCTGGAGCGCCCAACCGGTGAGCATGGCCGTGCGCTTGCTTTTCAATCCGCGCAGGGCCTTCGAACGGATGGCATTCGGAGGGGCGATGATGGCGTGGCCCTCGACGGCGAAGCCCTCGAAGCGCTTCGGCTCGGGAAGGTCCGCCCCTGCCGCGCGGCAGGCCTCGGTCATGTCGGCGACGTTGGGATGGAGCAGGACGGGGATGCCGTGCTCGTGCAGCAGGGCGAGGGCCTCCTGGGCCTTTCCCAAAGAATAGCCGAACAGCACCGGCGTCTCGCCATCGGCCAAAGCTCCATGCACGAAGCCGAGCACCGCCGACTCGATCTCCATCTGGGGCGGAAACACGAGCTGAGGCAGGCCGAAGGTGGTTTCCAGGATCAGGGTATCTGCGGTGACGAAGCTGACCGGCTCCATCGTCCGCCCTCGGCGGGTCTTGAAATCACCGGTGTAGAGCAGGCTGGCCCCGTCGCGGATCCGGGTCACATGCAGCATCGCGGATCCGGTGATGTGACCGGCCGGCAGCATTTTCAATCGGAAGCCATTCCGAACAAGAGGCACGTGGAAGGCCACCGGCTCGATCCGCCCCTCTGCCAGGTGGAAACGTTTCCTGACCAGAATGGCTGTGGTCTCACTGCAGATCGCCATTTCATGCCGCGCGAAGTGGTCGGCATGGGCGTGTGAGACGAAGGCAGACGGCTTCGCGTCCCATGGGTCGAGCCACAGGTCGGCTTCCGGCAAATACAGGCCGCGGTTGAAGCGAACTTCGATCAAAGCTGCGGCAGATTACATGGATGCCGCGGCAAGGGACAATGGTTTGCGCGAAAAAGAGGCGGGGGTGGAAAATATACACGCTTTTCAACCCGCTGGCCGGTTGCAGTGGAGGGCTTTCCCCTTATGATCGGGGCATGATCATGGATTTCCTCTCCTACATTCCGCATTCCACCGGGCCGATGGGCATCTCGATCAGCTACTGGATCATCATCGGGGTCTCGATGCTCGTCAGCTTCGGCGTGAGCGGCATGCTCAAGCGTCGCTTCGACGAGTATTCCGGAATCCCCATGCCGATCACCGGGGCTGCCGCCGCCGAGTTGATGCTGCGCCAGAATGGGATCACCGACGTGAGGGTGGTGAGCGTTCCCGGGCAGTTGACCGACCACTACGACCCGACTTCGAAAACCGTGAACCTGAGCGAGCCGGTCTATCACGCGGCCACCGTCGCCGCCATCGCGGTCGCCGCTCATGAATGCGGCCATGCGGTCCAGCACCAGCAGGCTTACCTTTGGCTCGGGCTGCGTTCGAAACTGGTGCCCGCCGTCCAGATTTCCAGCAGCCTGATGTCGATCCTGATGTCGGTTGGGTTGGGGCTCATGTTCTATAGCGGCGGCCAGAATCTGTTTGTCCTGAAGATCGCGATCGCCCTCTTCGCCGTGACCACGCTCTTCGCATTCGTGACCTTGCCGGTGGAGTTCGATGCCAGCCGTCGGGCACTGGCCTGGATCGATCGCAGCGGCCTCGGTGCCCGGTTGGAGCATGAAAAGGCCAAAAACGCCCTGTTCTGGGCTGCGATGACCTACGTGGTGGCCGCCCTCGGTTCGCTGGCGATGCTTCTCTACTACATTTCGCTGGTCAGCGGCAATCGTCGCGAGTGAGCCGCATTTCCAGCAGCTGCCTTCATTTGAGAGGCCGGACTTGATCCCGAGTCCGGCCTCGCGTTTTCTCTGATCCACCGATGGCCCACGCCTTTTCCTTCGACTCCCTGAACCACGCCCAGCGCGAAGCCGTCGGCGCGCTCGATGGTCCGGTGCTGATCCTCGCCGGAGCAGGCACCGGGAAAACGCGCACGGTCACCTGTCGCATCGCCCACATGCTGGAAAAGGGCATCCCGGCGAAGAACATCCTCGCGGTCACCTTCACCAACAAGGGCGCCGCCGAAATGCGCGAACGCATCTCCGGCATGGTCTCAAAGAAGGCCGCCGAGGAAATGACCGTCTGCACCTTCCACTCGCTCTGCGTCAGGATCCTGCGCGGCGGGATCGACAAGCTTGGCTACAAGAAGAACTTCGCGATCTTCTCCGGCAGCGACCAGACCGGCCTGATGAAGCAGCTCATCATCCGCCAGGGCGGAGCGGACGAGAAGATCAAGCCCGAGGCCGTGCTCGCGGAAATTTCCAAGGCTAAGAACCAGGGGATCGACCCCGGTGAGGTGGAAAACGAGTTTTTCGCCTCGCTCGGTCGCGCCTATCAGAACGAGCTGCGGGCCCAGAACGTGGTGGATTTCGACGACCTGCTCGTGCTCGCGGAACGGTTGCTGCGCGAGCACACCGACATCCGCGAGATGTTCCGGCAGCAGTTCAAGCGCGTCACGGTGGACGAATTCCAGGACACCAACTCGCTTCAGATGCAGTTGCTCCAGCAGCTCGTCGGCGCGCCGTATCACGTCTGCGTCGTCGGCGATGACGACCAGTCGATCTATGGCTGGCGCGGCGCGGAGGTGGCGAACATTCTCCAGTTCGAGCGCTTTTTCCCGAATCCTCGCATCATCCGGCTGGAGGAAAACTACCGCTCCACCCTCGCGGTCATCCACACCGCGAACAGCCTGATCCGCCACAACCACGGTCGTCGCGACAAGGTGCTCCGCGCCACCAAGCACGGCGGCCAGCCAGTCCGCATCGTGGCGATGCCGGGCGACGAGGAGGAGGCTGAGTTCATCGCCGAGGAAATGCTCGCCGAGAAGGGCACCACCAAGTGCGAGTGGGAAAACTTCGCCATCCTGTTCCGCACCAACGGCCAGAGCCGGAAGCTGGAGGAGGCCCTGCGTGAGCGGAAGATCCCGTATCGCATGGTCGGCGCGCAGAGTTTCTACGACCGCAAGGAGGTCCGCGATGTGCTGGCCTACTGCCAGGTTCTCGCCGCGCCCGAGCAGGACGTTTCCCTGCTGCGCATCCTCAACACGCCCAATCGCGGGATCGGCCAGACCACGGCCGTCCTCGCCACCGACTGGAGCCGTTACAACAATCAAAGCGTCTGGGAAGCACTGTGTGATCCGGCCTTCACCGATGGCATGGGCCCGAAAGCCCGCGCGGCCATCGAGGACTTCGTTGCAAAGATCGGCAGCGCCAAGGCCCGCATCGACATTGCCCGTGAGAACCCCGGCGACGTCGTGAAGTCGATGCTCGATGGCATGGACTACATCCCTTGGATGGAGCGCGGCTGCAAGACCGACCAGGAACGCCAGCAGCGCGGTGAAGGCATTGCCGAGGTCATCGACCAGCTCCGGAAATACGCCGAGAAGGGCAAGAGTCTCCAGGCCTTCCTCGACAACAGCGCGCTGGCATCGGATCGCGATGATGACGACATCGAGAAAAAGCAGGGTGCGACCCTGATCACGCTCCATGCGTCGAAGGGCCTCGAATTTCCCATCGTCTATCTCGTCGGGCTGGAGGAGGGCATCCTGCCGCACAAGCGCAGCATCCTCGAAGGCACGCGCGATGAGGAGCGGCGGCTTCTCTACGTCGGCATCACCCGCGCCCGCGAGCAACTCACGATGACCTACTGCGCTTATCGTACAAAATGGGGCGAGCGCACGCATTGCCAGTCCAGCAGTTTCATCACCGAGCTCAGCGACGAGCACCTCATCCACACCACCTACGACGACATCCTCGGAGCCGAGGCCTCGCAGGAGGAACTCGGGAACTTCTTCGGTGGATTGAAGGGCCTGTTAGGCGATTGACCAGCAAGGCTGAAAATCGAAGCCGTAGAGCCTGGCCTGCTTTTCTCTCCGCAGAGGCGCAGAGGAAGCGCCGAGTGGATTGAGAAGGCCCAATGAATCGGGCTCAGTGACCTCCTATTCCCTCCGCGTCTCTGCGGAAGAAACGGGGAGCACGAGGCCTTGAGCAGTTTCTCAGAACGCCCCGTTGAATTTCCGGCCAGTCCAGAAGATGCCCAACAGCAGCACCACAGCGGCGACCGCGGCCCAGTGGGACCAGAGCTGGATGCGGTTCTCAAGCGGGCGGGGTTCG
Organism: Verrucomicrobiaceae bacterium; assembly: GCA_027485995.1. Classification (GTDB taxonomy): domain Bacteria; phylum Verrucomicrobiota; class Verrucomicrobiia; order Verrucomicrobiales; family Akkermansiaceae; genus Luteolibacter. Next base: position 7,063 of record JAIXPW010000150.1, on the reverse strand, counting down.
GGCAGGGCGCGGATTTCCTTCACCAGATCGCCGAGCTGATCGGGCTGGATCGAGCGACCGTGGGCGACCTTCGCCATTTCCGCGAAGACTTCCGGACGGGCGGGCTGGCCGGTTTTTTCGATCTGGATGCCTTGGGCGAGGATGGTGGTTTCGACCGGCTTGTCCTCGGCTCCTCCGGCAGTGGCGCGGAGTTTCCAGGCACCGGGCCCCTCGATCTTGAAGCGACCTGTGAAGGCTCCCCAAGCGGCGTTGTTGGCCTGGAGTTCGACGCGCTGGGTCTTGCCATCGGGAGCGGTGACATCGACCGCGACGGTGCCGTTCTGAAGCGGGGCTCCATTGGGATCAAAGGCGTTGGCGTTGAGGGTGACGGCATCGCCTGGAGTGGGGCGCTCGGGTGTGAAATAGAGTCGGACACGCTGGCCGGAGGCCATGTTCCGTTGATAGGACATCCAGCGGGCGACCTGGCCCCAGAAGCGGTAGTGATAAAGGTCTTCCACGCCCTTGCGCCAACGCCAGGCGGAGTCGATGCCCATGAAGAGGACCTTGCCATTGCGGGCGGCCTTGGTGACGAGCAGCGGCACGGGACCAAACTTGCCACGGCGGTTGCCATGGACGGCAAGAACCTCGGTGCCGCCTTTCGCCTTCACGACGGGGGCATGCCAGTAGAAGCCGGGGAGGCGACGCCAGATCTGCGGGTTCTCATCCTCGGTGTCGCCCAGCATGGTCAGCAGCGAGCCACGGCCCTCGGAGGTAAGGTTGAGCGGGGAGGGGATGCCCTCGGAAAATCCGGTCTTCTGGGTTTCATCGAGCACCACCGGCATCAGGTCGGAGAGGGCGGTGTCGAGGAATGAAAATTGGTTGCCCTGTGGACCGGGCATGAAGACCACACCGGAGGCCTGGTTCTCGACGAGACCACGGATGAGTTCGCATTGCTCCTTGGTGAGCTGGCCAGGCACCGCGCCGACGTCGCCGAGGAAGATGACGTCATATTTTGCGAGATCCTGGAGTTTCGAAGGAAACTCGCTGATGTAGTCGTGGCCTTCACCGAGTCCGAGCTGCGGCGTGAAGAGCAGGCAGGAAAGCTCGACGCCGGGATCGCGCGAGAGGGCGTTGCGGAGGTAGCGGTATTCCCAGCGGGGATTGGATTCCACGACGAGCACGCGGATCTTTTCCGGGCGACCGGAGATGTTGAACTTTCGCGAGTTGTTGGACTCCACGCGTTCACCGTTGGCGACGGGGATCGAGAGTTCGAGCGTGGCGCTGCCTTCCTTTTCGAGTTTCCAGAGGATGGAGTCGTAGGTCTCCACACCGGGGGCGAGGGTGATGTCCTTGGTGCGCTCGCGACCCTGCTCATCACGAAGACGGACCACGGTGCGGACCTCGCGGTCGAGGGAGGAACGAATGGTGAAGGGGATCTGCACGTTTTCCCCTACGATGCCGTAGGTGGGCGCGGTGACGTTCAGGAGATCAAGGTCGGGAAGCCGCACGGAGCTGCCGACCGGGATGGTGAAGAGCGGGATGCCACGCAGTTTCATCCTTTGCGCGGCGGAGACCGGAGGCTGGCCGAGGTTGAAATCGCCGTCGCCGATCATCACGACGGCGCGAAGGTTGTCCTCCTGTTCGAGCAGACCTTCGATGGGCGAGGTCATGTCGGTGCCGGCGGTGCCGCTGGGGTCCTCGGCCGGTGCGGTGGAAAAGGGCTGGGTCAGCACCTCGTTGGCGCCGTTCGCCTCAAGTGGCTTCCAAAGATCGCTGCCGAGGGCTTTCTTCACCCAATCGGCGCGGGAAACGATCGTGGCCTTGTCGGAAAGTGATGGCGGCAGGGCGGCATCGACGGTGCTCATCGACTTCGAGTCGTCCCAAAGAATCGCGATGCGCGGCTTGGTCTGCGGGTGGGTGATCGTCAGCCACTCCGGCTTCCAAAGCAGCAGGACGACGAGGAGGGTGGAAACGACTCGCAGCGTTTCGAGGATGGCGGTGCGACGCCGGTGCGGGCTGCGTTTCCACGACAGCACGGAGAGCACCAGAATGACCGCCAGCGCCAGCAACCCGATGGTCAGGGTCAGCGGGGTGGGCGAGAAGTGGAGGTTGGAGATGGAGAAGGACAAGATGTAGAAATGACTAATGACTAATTTCCTAATGACGAATGGAAGAGGCTCAGGCGGTGGCTTTGGCTCCGGGGCGGGTGGGGAGGGAGGACTCGACCGTTTTTTTCGGGAGGCAGAGGATGGCCTCGGAGATCAGGAAGAAGAGCATGGCGATGAGGAAGGCGCGCCAGACGTCCTTGGACACGGCTCCGTCGCCGGGCTTTCCTGCCTGCTCGAAGAGGGTGTAGCCGGTGCCGCTGAGGCTGGTGTCGAGGGCTTCCTTGCTGGCAACTTCCGGGCCGTCTTCGGCGGCGGGCCGGTTGAAGGCGAGAAGTCGGTCGCCGAGCTTGAAGACACCCGCTTCGTAGGCGGCGTTCGCGGGGTCGGGCGTGCCGTAGTCGTCGAGGCGGGTCCGGGTTTCTCCGGGAAGGAGTTTCGAAGCCTCGCTGCCGACAGTGGTCAGGTAGGAAGCGTCGAAACGCTCGGCTCCAAGGGCGACCAGACGCTGGACCAGAGGCAGCAGCACATCGGCGTCGCCGAGGTTCGACCAGGTGTAGTCGGGAATCGATCCTGCGAACCAGGCGGTGCCGCGTTCGACGATGCGGACGAGGAAGGGTTCGGTATCATCCCAGCGGGCGAGCGGGGTGGCGTTGCCGATCGGGATCTGGCGCTTGATCGCGCGGAGTCGGTCGGCCGGGAGCTGGGTGCCATCGATGCCGTCGCGCAGCGGACCGTCGTCGCGGCTCCAGTCCTTGAGGATGAAGAATTTTCCAAGTGGGGCCTCGGAGGGCTGGGACCATTTCATTCCGAGGAAGGTCGTGTCGGAGCCTTGGCCGGGTGGGAGGAACAGGATCTGGCCTCCGGCGGAGAGGAAGCTCTGGAGCACATCGGCGGTGGGGCCGCTGGGCAGCGGGGCGGCCCAGATCACGAGCGCGGTGTCGCTGGTCGCGAGTGTGGCGGCCTTGGCGGGATCGAGCTTGGTGACCGACTGGTTTCCGAAGCCGGGAGGAGCGGCGGAAAGTTGCAGGTAGCCGGCGGACTCTCCGCTGGGGGCGACGACGATGCTCTTGATCGGGCGGTTGGGGCCGTAGGCGAAGAAGGCGGCGTTGTCGCGTTCGTTGCCGTCGGCGGGGATCGAGAGCCAGCCGTGGCCGGTGTCGCTGCCGGTGGGCAGAGTGATGCGTTTTTGAAAGCGCAGCGACTGGCCATTGATCGTGAGGCTTTCGGTCGAGCGGGAGCCGTTCAGGTTGACGGTGAGGGGTAGGTTCACCGTGCCGCGGGCGTTCTCGGCGCGGGAGATTTCCATGTCGAGGACGAGCTGGTCGGCGCTGCGGCGCGAGGAAACGAGGCGCAGCGAGGTATTCGAGGCGGTGGGGCCGGTGAGTCCAAGCACGCGGATGGAAGGCTTCTGCGGCAGCGCTGTTAGAGCGGCCCGGGCGGAGGCCCAGCGCTCGTCATCGGCCTTCCAATTCGAGGCCTGGAGGTCGGTGGCGATCCAGACTTCGGCGCGGCCGGGCGTTTCCGCCAGGAACTCGGCTGCCTTGGTGGCCAGCGCTGGAAGGTCGGTGGCGGTGTCGGTCGCGGCGGTCGAGGAAAGGTCTGTGAGAGCCTCGGGCGATGGCACGTCCTGGGCCTGGCCGCTGGCGCTGTCGATCAGCACGAGCCGGGCTCCACCGAGGTCCTTGAGGGTGTCGCGCACCTTTTCCACCACGACTTTGCGTCGGGAATCGTAGCCATCGCCCGGCTTCAGCTCCATGCTGGTGGAGCGGTCGAGAAGCAGCACGACGACATCGACCCGACCATTTCCCCAACCCAGAAGTCCGGAGACAATCGGCCTTGCGGCAGCGGTGGCGAGGGCCGCGATGCCGAGGGCACGGCAGGTGAGGATCAGGATGTGCCGCAGCTTCTTCTTGCCGCGCGACTCACGGGTGGCCTTCAGCAGGAACTGCATCGCCGCCCACTTGATCGTCTTGTGACGACGCTTGTTCAGCAGGTGGATGATGATGGGGATGCTCGCAGCGAGCAGTCCCCAGAGGAGGAATGGTTGGAGGAAGGACACCGGAAGGGAATGACTAATGACTAAATCCTAATGACTAAAAAGAGGTCACTGGGACTTGCGGAGAATGGCGGCGAAAATTCGGATGAGTTCGTCGGCTTCTTTGTAGAGTTGGCGCAGGGATTCTTTGACGGATTCTTCTGAAGTGGTTGCTCCGAGGAGACGGAGCCAGAGGCGGGTTTCGACGCATTCCTTTTTGGAAACGCCAATGCGGTAGATGAAGTCTGGCTTTGAGACGGCATTGTCGGCTTCGACGTAGTTTGCCGCGACCGAGCCGGAAGAACGGAGGATCTGATCGATGTCACGCCACTGAGCGCGGCTCCAGCGGTGTCCGGCAACACAATGCCTGACCGCGAGCGCAAACTGAAATGTGCGTTCCTCAAGATCAAATCTGGCCTCTTCCATTAGTCATTAGGATTTAGTCATTAGTCATTCCCATCAGTGTTTTCTCTTCGACAATCGGCCCATTAAAAAACCACGCAGCAGCTCCTCCATCGGCGTGTCCGTGGTGACCAGCTGGTAGCCGGCGTTGGCGTCGTGGCAGACGTCGCGGACCTTGGTGAGGAACTCGCGCAGGGCGGTGTGGTATTCCTCGGCGATGAGGTTTGGCTCGGCGACCAGGACGGTGCCATCCTCGAGATCGACGAAGCGGTGCGGGCGATCAAACTCGAAGCCGATCTCCTGCGGGTCGAGGAGGTGGAAGACGCAGACGTCGTGCTTGCGATAGCGAAGGTGCTGGAGGGCGTCGGCCAGTTGGTCGGGATCGGTGAAGAGGTCGGAAAGGATGACGATGAGGGCGCGCTGGCCGATTTTTTCCGCGATGGTGTGGAGGGCGGGGACCAGGCCGGTTTCGCCCGATGGATCGAGCGAGCCGAGGGTGGTGAAAAGCCGGTCGAGGTGGGCGGGGCGGCGGCTTGGCGGGACCTCGAGGTGGAGCTTATCGGTGCAGACCGAGAGGCCGGCGGCGTCGCCCTGATTGACGAGCAGATACGAAAGCGAGGCCGCGATTCTGCGGGCGTATTGGATCTTGGGCTCGGCCTTGCCGCTGAAGGCCATCGAGCCGGAGGTATCGACCACGAAATAAGCGCGGAGGTTGGTGTCGGCCTCGAATTCCTTGATGTAATAGCGGTCGGAACGGGCGTAGGCCTTCCAGTCGAGCCGACGGGTGTCGTCACCGGCGACGTATTTCCGATACTCGGCAAACTCCACCGACGAGCCGCGGTGGGGCGACTTGTGCTTGCCCGCAACGTTTCCGATCATCGGCGTGCGCGACTCGACGGGCAGGGAACCGAGTTTGGAAAGCAGGGCGCTGTCGAGGAAGTCGTATTTCATTCTTCGCGCATTTCCTTGAGCAGGCGTTCGACGATCTTTTTCGAGGTCATGCCCTGGGATTCGGCGGCGAAGTTGGTGATCACGCGATGACCGAGAACGGAGGAGGCGATGGCTTCGATGTCTTCGAGCGAGGCCATGTAGGCACCGCGCAGGGCGGCGCGGGACTTGGCCCCGAGGATGAGATACTGCACGGCGCGCGGTCCGGCCCCCCAGCCGACGCAGTCCTTGACCCACTGCGGGGACTCGGGCTGATCCGGGCGGGTCTTGCGGACGATTTTCACCGCGTAGTCATAGAGGTGCTCGGGGACCGGCACTCGGCGGACGAGCTGCTGGAAGGCGAGGACCGTCTCGCCGTTGAGTAGCTTGGAAAGGTCGGCCTTCTTGTTGCCGGTGGTTTCCCGGGCGATGCGCTTTTCCTCCTCGGCGGTGGGATAGCCGACCTCGATGAGGAACATGAAGCGGTCAAGCTGGGCCTCGGGGAGGGGATAGGTGCCTTCCTGTTCGATCGGGTTCTGGGTCGCCAGGACGAAGAATGGAGGCTGGAGGGTGTAGGTCTGGCCGAGGACAGTCACTTTGTTTTCCTGCATCGCCTCAAGCATGGCGGACTGGGTCTTGGCCGGGGCGCGGTTGATTTCGTCGGCGAGGACGATGTTGGCGAACACCGGACCCTTGATGAACTCGAACTCGCGCTTTCCGCCGACGCCACTTTCCTGGATGATGTCGGTGCCGGTGATGTCGGCTGGCATCAAGTCGGGAGTGAATTGGATGCGGTTGAAGGAAAGGTCGAAGGTCCGGGCCACGGAGGAAACCAAGAGGGTCTTGGCGAGTCCGGGAACGCCCATCAGGAGCGCATGTCCCTTGGCGAAGAGCGAAATGGCGAGCAACTCGATGACCTGCTCCTGGCCCACGATCACTTTGCCAAGCTCCTCGCGGAATGCCTTGTAGGTTTTTCCAAGTTCGTCGATGGCGGCAACATCGTCGGGCGGCAGCTGATAGGCGGGGTCGATCGGAGATTCCATGGGTACAATTGCAAAACCAAAGCGACGCTAGGTGCCCGACCCGTTTTGTCGAGTCGTGATCGGCGCAGATTCTTCAAACATTGCCGACCCACGTGCCTCCTTGGGTCGAAATGGGATCTTCGCACGAAAGGGTTTGATCAGGGTCCCATGAATGTGGTGATAATTTGCGATTTCCCTCTTGCCAGTAAGATGCGGTCTGCTAAACCACGCGCCCCGCGGCGAATTCGGACAATTCCGGACTAGCGGGTACACGCGAAAAATACCGCACCCATGGCACGCATCCTAGGCATCGAAATTCCAAACGAGAAGCGCATCGAAGCGTCGCTTCCCTACATGTTTGGTATCGGCAGGTCGACTGCAGCGAAGGTCCTCGACCACGCAGGCATCGACCCCAACATCCGCACCGGTCAGCTGACCGAAGAGCAGCTCGTCAAGATCGCCCAGGTGATCCAGGCCGAGGGCGTCCTCATCGAGGGTGACCTTCGCCGTGAAAAGCAATCGCAGCTCAAGCGTCTCACCTCCATCAACTGCTACCGCGGCATCCGTCACAAGCGTGGCTTGCCCGTTCG
>JAIXPW010000110.1 GCA_027485995.1 Verrucomicrobiaceae bacterium | reverse complement strand
TGGGCATGGCCTTGTGAGCCAAAGCCGATCACGGCGAGGGTTTTCTTCTTCAGCGGAACCAAAGAGGCGTCCTTGTTGGTGTAGATCTTCGCGGCCATGACGGGTCTCGAGGTAGATAGAGGTTGGGAAATCGCCGGGCCATCCTTGGCGTCGGCGGGCCGACACGCTGCCCGGACGATTCCATGCGGTCAAGCCTGCGGTTTCAGGGGAAATGGCGTATTTTCAAGCGTGGTTCCGCCGGGGCGAAACGAGGTTGGCGGCTCAATCACGTGTTTTGGCCTCCGACCGATCCAGGATGGGCCGCAGCCGGTCAGTTTCCGCGCGGTTTTCGAGCCAGCTCCACAAGCGCTGAGCGGAGTTTCGCCACAAGCTCGGAGAGGCGGGAGTCCTCGTTGCGAAGCGGTGACTGCGGATCGAAGCGCAGTTGCTGATGGAGTTCGATGGCTTCATCGAGTCCATCCACCTTGGGCAGCCCCTTGAGCCAGAAACCCAGCGGGGTTCCAGTCGGGCGGGGTCCCAGCAACCGGGCGGCGACCGGTTCCAGCTCGTGCAGCGGCGTGTGGATGACGGGTCCGGACCAGCGATAGGCGGCGGATTCCTCGATCCGACGGCGTGATTTCCACAAAGCGCGACCGATGAACAGCGCGCCAATCAGGCCGATGCCGGTCATGACTCCGGCGATGACCAGGTTGTTGCCGGGGGTGTTTCGCCACAGGTAGAAGTCCTCGCGCAGGCGCTGCATCCAGTCCTGGATGCCCTGATACCAGGGGTTGCGCTGGGTTTCCTCGGCCACCCAACTGCCGGGGGTGGTGTCGAAGTCGAACCAGCGCTGGTTTTCCTCATCCCAGACCCGGCACCAGGCGTGGCCATGGGTGCCGCGGATGATGGACTCCTGGCGGCCGCGGTCCATTTCGGTGACGGCGAAACCGATGGCGTAGCGTGCCGGCACCCCGGCTCCGCGCACGATCAGGGTGGTGGCGGTGGCGAAGTACTCGCAGTGCCCGGCGCGGGATTTGCGGAGAAAGATCGTGAGGGCGCTGGTGGGGTCCTTCTTTCCGGGAGAGTTGGAATCGATGCTGAGGTAGCGGGTGTAACGGAAATTCGCGGCGAACCACTGTTTCAGGACGGCAAGCTTCTCGCGCAGGGGCAGGGCCTTCAGGTTCAGTTGCTGCACGATCGCGGCCACAGCCTCGGCCTCGTCCTTCGGGATCCGGAGGTCCGGCATGTAGCTGGGTTTGCCAACCATGGTGTCATACCACGGTGCCCTTTCCGGGCTGCTGATGCCGTCCCAGACCAGGATGCCATCGCTGATCGTCTCGTCTGGAAACACCCGGATCGTGCCGATCGCGCTTCTTGCCTGGCTTTCGAAATCGAACCCGCTGAGCGCGGTGATGGACCCCGGCACCGGCAGGGCGCTGTTGCGTTTCGCCGCGCCACGCAGGTTGACGCGGGGCAGTCCGGCGGCGGCGGCTTGCGGGCCGGCGTTGGAATTGGCGAGGAAGTACGACAGGCCGTCCGGGGCGTCGATCGACTTCAGGTCGTCGAAGTCAGAGACCTTTCCAAACTGCTCCGGCGGCACGCGGTACGACCACATCCCGCGATCATACTGGTTGAAGATGGCGGAGTGGAGCAGGGGTGGAGTCGGCCCCTGAAGGGTCTTCATCCGCCACAGGATCTGCTTGGATTGCTTCACCTCGCCGCGACTGCCGATCGCGGTGCGGAGGTGGTTGAGGGTGCTTTCCTCGTCCTCGCCGCCGTTGCTCTTGATCAAGTGGCTGTAGAGGGAGCCCAGTCCGACCTGGCCGCCGATGGCCATGCAGGCGGCGAGCAGGATGGCCATGACGGTGGCTCCGAGCCGACCGTGCCCGGCGGCGATGGCGGCCCACCCGGCGATCACCACCAGACCTGTTAGAAAAAGCCAGGTCTCCGCCTGTTCGCCGAGCGTGCAGGCCAGCACCGTCAGCGGCAGGTAGATCGCCCCGAAATTGATCTGAATCGGGCGAACCGGCAGTCCGAGTTCAAGGTTCCTGAGCATCCGCCGTCGCGCGAAAAACGAGAAAGTCGCCAGCGGCATCCGGTCGGTGAGGCTGTAGGACTGGGTGAGTTGCAGCGGTGCCATCAGCAGCGGCAGCCAGCCGAGCAGTCTCGGCACGGCGATGAAGCGTCCGCCGTCGATGAGGATCAGCACCATTCGCGCGCTGATGAGCAGGGCGCAGAGTTGCCAGGCCCTGAGGAAGGCCTGCTCCTGGAAGTCCCAGCGCAGCTTGGTCCAGTGCGCCGCCTCGATCACCACGGCAAGGATAAGCCCGACCAGCAACTGGTTGGTCATCACCCCCCAGAAGATCAGGGCGACGCCGAGCAGCAGCCGGGGGGGATTGGTGGAGCTTCGAGGCATCGGCGGATGGTTCCAGTTTCGTTCAACGTCCGACTTCCTTCAAGCGGACAGGCAGTCCGCCGAGATCGCGCTTGAGATGCGCGGAGTCGATCCAGTGTCCCGGAAAGTCCTCGGGTGCCGGGCCGCTGCCGGTGGCCAGCAGCGAGCAGCTCAAGCCCTGCCCGCTGAGGCTGCGGACAAACTCCGCCCGCTCATCCGACCAGCCGCAGAGGACGATCAGGCAGGAGGTCAGCTCCTCGCGATGCCGCAGCACCAGCCGGGAAAGCGTGTCGAAGCCGGCCAGGGTTTCCGGCTCCACCGAGGCCAGCACTTCCAAAAGAATCTCCGCCCGGGCGATGCCTCGACCGGCGGTGACGGTGTGCGCCTGGTCCTTGATGAACATCAGGTCGAGCAATGATTCGCGCGTGTCGATCGTCGCGGCGAACGAAGCGGCGATCGAGACCGCCGCCTCGAAATGCAGCTCCTGGCCCTCGTCCGGAAAGGTGTCGAGCACCAGCCCGTAGCGCGGGAAAAAGGTGTTCTCCAGTTCCTTGACGATCGGCCGGCCGGTGCGGGCCCAGCTTTTCCAGTGGATCTGTCGCAGCGGATCACCGGGGCGGTAGTCGCGCAGTCCGACGAACTCCCCGGAAGCCCCGATGACGTTCGAGGAAGACTCACCACCGATCTGGAAGCGCGCATTTCCCGGCAGCTCCACCCGTGGCACGCGGTAGCGAGCGGGCAGAACGGTTAGAGTGGCCGGAGGGGCCTCGACGGCGGCGCAGCGCTGGAACAATCCGAAGGGGTCCGGCAGCAGCACGCGCAGGTCATTGAGGCACACCACGCCCCGACGGTTCGGGAGCAGCCGAATGCTCGTCTCGGTGGACTCTCCGGGCTTCAGCCGGATCGGGCGATCTGCCTTTCCTCCCTCGTAGAGGCGGCGTCGCTCCAGCAGCCAGCGCCAGCGGTAGAAGGCGAAGTAGCGGTCGTAGGCATTGCGTTTCTCCTCGTCCGGCTCGCGGCTGTTCAGGAACAACTCAAGCGGCGGACGAGGGTCGGGCGGCGTTTCGGAAAGCCAGGCCGAATGAATGGTTCTCGGGCCGTGGTTGGTGACGTGGAGCGTGCAGCGGACCTCCTCTCCCACCGTGGCATACCTCGGCAGCAGGCGCTGGGCCTTGAGCCCGCTGGCTTTGCGGAGAAAGGCCAACGGCACGGCGATCAGGATCAGCGCGAGGGTGAAGGAAAAAATCTGGTAAGCCGAGGCCCGAGGCGGGCCGACACCGATCATGCTGGCGACGACCAGCAGCACGCACAACCCGAGGCCGGCCGGGCGGATCCGCCGGGCGAAGAAGAAATTCATCCCGGCTCCACGCCAGTAGGTGTGATGCAGCCTGCGCTCGGTGCGTTCACGTCGCGCGCTGGTCCTTGGGGCGCTCACACCGGGACGGGAGTGCGTTCAATGAGATCGGCGACGATGGACCGCGCGGTGATGCCGGAATAGCGGGCCTCCGGTTCCAGGGCCAGGCGATGCGCGATCACGTCCGCCGCCACTTCCTGGATCGTTTCCGGCAGGACGAAATCCCGACCCTCGAACAACGAAAGCGCCTGCGCGGTCTTCATCAGCGCCAGCGAGGCACGCGGGCTGGCCGCGAGCTGGATCTGTTTGTGGCCGCGCGTGGCGGCGACGAGCGAGACGACGTAGTGCCGCAGCTCATCGCTGAAACGCACCGCCCGCGAGGCGGCCATGAGCTCCAGGAACTCCTCGCGCGTGGCCACCGGCTCCAGCGAATCGACCGGGTGGCTCTCGCTCTGATCGGCGAGGATCGAGGCCTCCTCGGCGGCGTTGACATAGCCCAGCGTGCACTGCATCGCGAAGCGGTCCATCTGCGCCTCGGGCAGGGGATAGGTGCCTCGGAACTCGACCGGATTCTGCGTCGCGATGACGAAGAACAGCCCTTCGAAATCATGCTGCCGACCCTCAATGGTGGCCTGCCGTTCGGCCATCGCCTCCAACAGCGCACTCTGCGTACGGGGCGAGGCGCGGTTGATTTCATCCGCCAGCAGGATGTCGGTGAAAATCGGTCCGGGATGAAAACGGAACTCCTGGGTCCGGGGATCGAGCACGGAGATGCCGAGGATGTCGGAGGGCAGCAGATCGGGCGTGAATTGCACCCGCTTGAAAACCGCGCCGGAAAGGGATCGGGCGATGGCCTTGGCGAGCGTGGTTTTTCCGGTCCCGGGGTAGTCTTCCAGCAGCACGTGTCCGCCGGCGGTCATGCAGGCCAGCACCCGGCGGATCACCTTGTCCTGTCCGCGCACCACCGTGCGGATCGCTTGCTCAAGTCGGGCGGCGGTCTCATAGGGCGTGGATCCGGTCATGGGTCGGTTTTTCTCGGACGGTCGGCTTCGGCGCTTTTACGATGGATCTCGTACATTTCCTGGAGCGCGGTGGAGGCATCGGCCTCGCCGCCGATCTTCAGGCGCTCGAGGTTCTGGGTGTTGAGGTAATCGCGAGTGCGGTCGCCATTGGCGAAGAGCGAGATTTCCCCGAGCACCCGCGGCCCGGCGGGGGTGTTGACCAGCGGGTAAAGCGGGTAGGTGGCGGAGGAATCGCCTGCCTTGCCGATGCGTGCGGAAATGCCGGTCCAGCCGCCCTTGCGGATCACGCCGAGGAGGGTCGCAGGGAGCTGGGTCTTGAGGGCACCGGTGAGTTCGTGACCCAGGTTCTGAAGCAGTCGACTCTCTCCACGGTGACGGTCGAGGTGGGCGGTGAGGCCGATCGCGGCCTTGGCATCTCCTTTCAGGATCGCCGCGTTCCAGGCTTCGAACACACGACGGGCCTCCGCCTCCGTGGGGCCCTCGCCGGCAGGGAGTGACTTGAGTTCGGCGCTTTCCGAAAGGCAGAGGGTCTCCCAGTTTCTCGACCACTCGGCCGCCCGCTCGTCGGCCCAGGCCTTGACGTCGCGGAGTTTCTCAGCAGGCGGAACGGACGGGCGCAGTCCGGCTGCAAGCAGCCAGCCGCCATTTTCACGCACCAGATAGAAGGTCCTGAGATCGGAGCGCCCCGGCTCACGTGGCGAGAACATCTGGAAGGCCGCCACCGCAGCGTCGCCGATTTCCTGGAAGCCCAGCAGCATTGGTGTCCTCTGTTCGGACTGATGCAGATCCTGCCAGATCATCGCCAGCCTCATCACGCCCAGACGGGCAAGCGCCGGATCGCCATCCAGAGAAAGCAAGGGGATCAGCCCGACGGCCGAATCGCCTCGCAGGGCCTCGACCAGACGATCCACCGCGTCCTTGGCTTGCTCGATCCGGGTGGCCGGAAAATCCCTGCGCCAGGCGGCGGGCAGGTCTTGCAGGATGACGTCGCTGGGCTCCGGAGGTGGGTCGTCCGAAGCAGGCTCACCGACGTAGAAACTTTCCGGAAGGTCGATCCTCCACAGCCCAGCGTCGTCGCGAGTGAAGCCGAGCTCCAGGCTCTGGATTCGAGGCATGTTGGCCTTGCTGGTCCCGGCAGAGGCGTCGAGCAGGGCGAGGTCCACCGTCGCCGCGCGATCACCGGACTGGGAGTGGACCTGGGTGATGGTGCGGATCACTCCGGGCGCGGTGAGCAGGCGCCAGGGGGAATTCGCCGCCGTGGACGAAAAGCCGTCATCGACGGCGGAGACCCTGGACGACCAATCCTTCGGCAACTCCGACTGGAGGCCTCCGAGCATTCCAAGCACCGTGGCCTTGTCGCGCTTCGCGCAGGCCTCCATGAAACGCCGCGTGAGCTGGTCCGGGGGAGTCTCGTGAAGCTCGTCGGGCTTGAGTTTTTTCGAAATCGCCTCCCTCAGGCGCTCGGCGGCCTTTTCACGGAGGTTGTTGAGATCGACGACCTGCTCGCGCATCATCCAGGTCTCGAGAGCGGTCAGGCGTTTGGCGATCGCGTCATCGTATCCGAGGCCGGTGTTTTCAAAGGAACCCGGCACTGGGGCGGCCTGCCAACGGCCATTCTTGCGGATTAGCCCGATCGCGAGCACCTTGAGTCGGTCCGGGTCAAAGCCACTCGCCTGCCTCACCAGCACGGCGGCCATGTCGCCATCGACGGTTCCGGGCCCGGCTTCCAGTTCGCCTTTCCCGATCTCATCCGCGAGCCGCTCGATGCGTTGCTCGATCAGCTTGCGCTTGTCCTTTCCTGTCGCGGCGGAAACGGCGGTGTCCCTTCCGGGTTCGAGGTCGACCTTCTTTTCGCGCAGCTTTTCCACGAAGCGCAGGGCCTCCTCGGCCGGAGCATCGGTGGCGGCGGCAAGGACGGGTGAGGAGCCGAGGACAAGGGCGAACAGGAAGGGCTTCACAGGGTCTGGTGGAACGTGTCGGTTTCCGTGAGTGAGAGGACAAAGCCGGTCAGCAGCTCGATCGTCTGCTCAACATCGCGCAGGTGGGCGGTTTCCACCACCGAATGCATGCAGCGCAGCGGCAGCGAAACCAGGGCGCTCGGCACACCGTCGCGGGAGTGGAAGATCTTGTCGGTGTCGGTTCCGGTGAAACGGCTGCTCGCCTCGTGCTGGATCGGCACGGAACGTTTCTCCGCCACCTCGATCAGGCGCTTCACGACCTCCGGGTGATTCGCCGTGCCGTGGGAAAGCGAGGGGCCGCCGCCGAGGGTGACCTTTCCGAACTTCGCGGCCTCGATCCCCGGGGTGTCGGTGGCGTGGGTGACATCGAGGCAGATGCAAAGATCCGGTCGCAGGCGGTGGGTGGCCATCATCGCGCCATGGCCGCCGATTTCCTCCTGCACGGCATTCAGGCAGACGAGGGTCAGCGCGGGCTTCTTCTTTTCCTTCGCCACCCGTTTCAGGACCTGGGCGATGATGTAGCCGCCGATGCGGTTGTCGAGGGCTCGGCCGACGAGGCGGTCGTTCGCGAGCTCCATCGGCCCGTCCTGGTAAACCGCCGGATGGCCGACACGCAGGCCCATGGCGAGGACTTCCTTGGCGCTGGAAGCTCCCACATCGACCCACAGGTCGTGCACCGCCGGGGCTTTCTCGGTGCCGGCCTCATCGCGACGCAGGTGAATGGCGGTGTTGCCGATGATGCCGGACACCGGGCCCTTGTCGCCGTAGATGCTGATCCGTCGTCCACGCGCGGTGGCAGCGTCACTGCCGCCCACACGGTCGATGCGGAGGAAGCCCTTGTCGTCGATGTGCTTGATCATGTAGCCGATCTCGTCGGCATGCGCCTCCAGCATCACGATGCGCGGGCTGCGTCCGGGAAGCACCGCCCAGGTCGAGCCATATGCATCGCAGGCGGTCTCGGCGGCATGCTGGCCGATCCACTTCGCCCACACCCGCTGGCCAGGCATTTCAAAGCCGGTCGGGCTGGGGGTCTCCAGCAGCTCGAACAGGAACTCACGGTCGTCTTTTCTCATCGGCATCGCGGGACATTGAAGCACGACGCACCGGGCTGGCAATCCCGCGCGTTGGTTTCGGTCGGAAATCGTCCCGCCAGCTCGACGCCAATGGCTGCGTTCTGATCGAATCCAGTTGCCGAACCCTAACCCTCACGGGGTATCGCCTGCCTGTTGTGGCCGAATCGACAATCCTCTAAACTATCGTCGTCAAAATAACCCAAGGCCCTGCTTTCTAAGTAGCACCCCCCAAAAAAATCCAATGAAACCACGTCGTCAAAACTTCCGCCGCTCCGCCAGCCGACTCCAAAGCGCCCTTTCCACCCTCACCATCGCCGTTTGCCTTACCGGCGCGGCAAATGCCGCCAGCCAGGCTTGGCGAGCCGTCCCGGCGGATGCCACCTGGGCCGGAACCAGCAACTGGGGCGCCACTGGAACCGTCACCCCTCCGGGCATTTTCCCGACAACCAACGCTACAAACACGGCCGACGTCGCCACCTTCAATGCCGCGCTCAGTGGTGGAATCGGCGGGTCCGGAAACCCCATCGTGATCGATGCCAACCGAATGATTGGCTCGCTGCTTTTTGATACGGCCAATGCCGGTTCCTACGTCGTCGGCACGAACACCAGCCTGCAGGTTGGCAACAACCTCAGCATCACGGTCAATGCCGCCGTCGTGAACCCGCAGACCGTCAATGCAAACCTCCAACTCCACCTGCCATCCAGCACCAACGGAGCCTACACGATTCAAAACAATTCGACCACCTCCACGGCGACGCTGACCTTGCAAGGCAGCATTGGCAACCCGATCAACTCCACCCGAGGCACTGCCTGGACCATCGGAGGCACCAACACCGGAACCAATACGATCAGCTCCAACATCACCCTCACCACCACGGGTAACATTGCCAGTACGCTGACAAAAACCGGGGCAGGTCGGTGGATCCTGTCTGGAACCAACAGCATCGGTGGTGGGTCTACCATCAGCGCAGGCACGCTCGTCGCCCAGAGCGTGGCCGCGCTCGGGGTTGCTGCCAATGGCGTGACGGTCAACGGAGGAACGCTCCAGTTGGATGGGATCGTCCTGAACAACAACCTCGCCACCCTCAATAGCGGCACGATCAAGTCGAACGGCACCAGCACGATCAACGGAGTGACCGTCGGCGCGGCCGCCACGGCGGTTAACTTGGGGACCACCTCTTCAGGAGATGTCTTCACGGTCGGAAACGCGGCCAACAAGCTGACCGGAACGAATACGGCATCGGTCATTTCCGCCGATGGACCCGGAACCATTTCTCTCCCGTTTGCCAGCAACTACGCCGGCGGCTGGTCACTCAACACCGGCACCGTCCAGCTTGGAAACAACTCGGCTCTGGGAGCTGCGGCCTCTGTCGGCGTGACCTTCGGGCCGTCCTCGACTGCCACCCTTAAGCTCAATGGATTCAGCCCAACGATCAGCCGCCTCTCAACCAATGCCACCACCGGCACTCCGGTCATCGTCAACGGCAACTCCGGAACCTCCACGCTGACCGTCAACACCTCCGTCGCCAACACCTTCGCGGGAGCTCTGAATGATGGATCTTCCGGCGTTCTCGCCCTCACCAAGAGCGGATCAGGCTCCCTCACTCTCTCCGGCACGAACGGCTACACCGGCGACACCACCATCAGCGCCGGCACCCTCTCGGTGAACGGTTCGGCCGCCACTCCAGCCGTCGCCGTCAACAGCGGCTCCACACTCAGCGGCACCGGCTCCATCTCCGGCACCGTGACCGTGGCCTCCACCTCCCGTCTTGCTCCAGGAAACGGGGTCGGCACCCTCACCATGGGCGCCCTCACCCTCTCCAACGGCTCCATCGTCGATTGCGAATTCAAGACCGGACCCGCCGCGAACGACCTCGCCGTCGTCACCAACAGTGACGGACTCATTCTCGACGGCGGCGGATTCAACCTCTTCCAGGAAGGGACCACCACCCAGTTCAGCACTCCGGGCACTTACACCCTCATTTCCTACACCGGCACCTCCAACGTCTCGACCAGCAACCTCTCCGTGCTGAATCCAGATGCCACCAAGAACTACTCGTTCACCTCGGATGCCACCAGCGTCAAGCTGACCATTACGGCCTCCGTCATCTCGAATTGGGCTCTCACGTCCGGCGGCGACTGGGCAACCGGCGGCAACTGGACCGGCGCAGGCGTGCCCAATGCTTCGGGCTCCACCGCCATCTTCGGAAGCGCGGCCACCTCGCCCGCGACCATCACCCTGAACGGCGACAAGACGGTTTCCACCCTGGCCTTCGACAACGCCAACGCCTACACGATCGCCCCGGCGACTACTGAAACCCTATTCCTGGACAACACGGCCAATGCCGGCCAGGCCCAGATCATCGGCACCTCCGGCAGCCATGTGATCTCCGCTCCCGTCAGCCTCACCAGCAACACCGTCGCCTCGATCGCCAACTCTCTGGACACGATCAGCCTCACGGGAATCGTCTCCGGAGCAGGCTCGCTAAGCAAGAGCGGCCCCGGCACCCTCCATCTCGGAGCCGTCAACACCTACAGCGGCGGAACCACCATCAGCAACGGCACCCTGTCCTTCGCCACCGGTGGCATCAGCACCGCGGGACCGATTTCGATCAGCACCTCCACCTTGCGCTGGGCCACTGGAAACACGGATGACCTCTCGCTGGCACCGCTCGTCTCCCTGCCCGCAGGAAATGCCACCTTCGACACCAACGGCAACGATGTCGCCTTCACGTCCGGAATCGGCGACAACGGTGCGGGCAACCTCGTCAAGACCGGTGCCGGAAAGCTGTCGCTTGCGGGTGGAAGCTCTTATGGAGGAACCACGACCATCAACTCCGGCACCCTCTCGATCGCAGCAGACAGCTCGCTCGGCACCGCGCCGGGAACGGCCACGCCGGGTGAGATCACCATTGGCAGCGCCACCCTCCAGTCCACCGCCAATCTGACGATCGCCACCAACCGCGGGATTGACCTCACCTCCGCCACTTCGGCGATCGATGCAGCCTCCGGCAGCACCCTGACCTACAACGGCATCATCGCCGGCAGCGGTAAACTGAACCTCACAGGCACCATCAACCTCGGCGGTGCAAACACCCACTCGGGTGGCACCGTCATTGAGGCCGGTGCTCTCGTCACCCTCAACTCCGGCACCGCTCAGGGCTCGGGACAGACCGAGCTTCGGGACGGTCAGGTGACCATCAATGCCGGCACCTCCTCGATCACCAACCTCCTGGTGGACACTGGCAAGACGGGGGTTGTGGTCGACGGTGCGCTATTCAGACCCGGCGTCTCAGGTCTCACCGGAGCCGGGGACGTGACCTTCATCACCCGCTCCGGCGGCACCAATGCCCAGGCGAATGCCTTCGGCTTCCGCCTTCAGGGCAGCTATGCCGGATTCACCGGCACCCTGCGTCTCAAGTCCGGCGTCGCCAACACCCTTCACACCTTTCCACTCCACTTCAACGGTGGCGGCGGTTTCAACGGCAACATGTCTGGCGCCACGGTCATTCTCTCCGACTACGCCCGCGTCGCCGGAGTCAATGGCAGCGCTGGAAACACGGTCACCATCGGAGCCCTTTCGGGTGATGCCACCACTGTCCTCGCAGGTGCGGACTACGCTGGCTTCAACACCTACAACATCGGTGCCAAGAACCTCGACACCACCTTCGACGGCCTCATCTCCAACGGCAGCGCTGGAAACGCCAACCTCATCAAGTCCGGCACCGGCACCCTGACCCTGACGGCGGCGAACACCTACGACGGCAGCACCACGGTCAGCTCCGGCACCCTCGCCATCACCAACGCCTCCGGCCTCGGTGCCGATACCATCGGCACCACCATCACCGGCGGCGATGTCAACGGCAGGCTCTCCGTCAGCGGCGGACTCACCATCACCGAGCCCCTCACTCTCGGCGGTCGCCAGGGCGCGAACTTCGAATCCGCCCACGTCCTCAACGCCAGCGGAAACAACCAGTTCACCGCTGCCGTCACCCCGGCCACCGGAGGAAACAACTTCAATATCCAGTCCGATGCAGGCCTGCTCACCATGGCCGGCAGCTTCACCCCGGCAGGCGCGGTCACCGGTGCCCGTTTCCTTCAGCTCCTCGGAGATGGAAATGGCGCATGGACCGGTGCCATCAACAACGGCACCGCCACCGTCCATCTGATCAAGCTCGGCGCAGGCACCTGGACCCTCTCCGGCACCAACACCTACACCGGTGACACCACCGTGGACGGCGGCACCCTCGCCCTGTCCTCCACCAGTGAGTTGAAATTCGCCCCCACCACCAACGGCACCTCCAACAAGGTCGCCGGCTCGGCGGCGGTCACCCTCGATGGAACCTTCAACATCGACCTCACCGCGGCCAACGTCACCAACGGCAACTCCTGGCTGCTCGTCGATGTGGACAACCTCACGGAAACGTTCGGCTCCACCTTCGCCGTCACCGGCTTCACCAAGTCCGGCACCAACTGGACCAAGGTCGATGGAGCCAACACCTGGACCTTCAGCCAGACCACCGGTGCCCTCACCCTGGCCGTCGTTTCCGATCCCTTCGTGACCTGGATCGACAGCTTCTTCCCCGGTGAAACCAACGCCGCCATCGTCGGAAAGGCGGCCGATCCCGACAACGACGGCCGCAACAACCTCGCCGAGTTCGCCTTCAACAGCAGCCCGACCAGCGCCGTCAACGATGGCAAGGTCGTCGGCAAGACCGCCACCGTCGGTGGAAACAGCGTCCTCACCCTCACCCTCCCGGTCCGCACCGGCGCCACCTTCACGGATGACGTCGTCACCCACGAGGAAGTCTCCGGACTCATCGATGGCGTGATCTACCGCATCCAGGGCAGTGATGACCTCACCGCTTGGACCCTCGATGTGTCGGAAGTCGGCGCAGGCGCGGAGCTCGATGCCATCCAGGCCGGCCTGCCGACCCCGGGCACCGGCTGGACCTATCGCACCTTCCGCGCCCCCGGCACGGTCTCCAGCTCGACCTCCGACTTCCTCCGCATCAAGGTCACCGAATGAAGCCGGCCCTGAGCCACTGATTCACCAAAAGGCCGGGAGGAAACTCCCGGCCTTTTTTGGCGTCCCGATATCCCGATCGCGACAAAGCCGGGTGATGGTCGCCACAGGAATCCCGCCACTCCCTGGCAATGGCCTCCCAAATACGGAGAAGGGGATTGCATCCCCTCACGCAAAGGACCGGGCAGAGGCATAGGACGGAAGAAAGCGAATAGAACCCCTTCTTCAGGATTCGTTAAAGACAACCCGTGATGTGTTATCACCGCGTCATTGCGATGAGCTTGAAAAGTGATTGCGGAGCTTATGGCCAGTTGGTGTGCGACGACTTGTTTTGCACTCTTCATTTTGCCATGGGTGACGCTCATCCTTGGATTCTCGGTGGGATACTTAGTTCTTAGCGTGGTTGGATTTATGACGGCATACGTGAAAAATGGCGGTCACACCCAGCGACGATCAATGCGCCAGATATTGCCGTAATTCTGTAGGCAAATCAGTTATCGGGATAACCCTAAAACTTGCGGAGGTGTTATCCGCAAAAAATTCAACGTAATGCGCTTCTTGGCCCCAATTCAATTTGGCCGTACTCCATTTGCCACCATATTCTAATGTGATAAGCAATCTTTCATTCAGCAGGCCTCTGTTTGTTCTGGTAAGGGTAGGACGCTTCGCTCTCGCATAAGATTCTTGGATCTCTGTCAAGAGATCACCCCCCCGTTTTCCTGAAATCTCAGCAATCTCAACTTCTTTCTCTTTGGCCCAGCTTACCTTGACTATTCGGCTAAAGCTAACCCCGGCCGTATGTTTATCATCATAAGCCTTGCTGTAATTGAGAATCAGCAAAGGCTCATAATCACCCTTACGCTCCAAAAAAATGACCCGAGGGTAAGTCAGTAGGAACACTAACAAACAAATTATGAAAAAGGATACAATAATTGCGCGCTTCATAACGATTACAGTGGTCACTTTATGGCGTTTCAGGGACCGGAACACGAAAAACTTTCTCATCCTCGAAGCAAAACAATCCCGGCAGGTTTCGGTTGAACATATTGATGTATCTTTGCAGAACAGCGTTAATGACGGACCGGTCGGGTTTGGGGGTACTCACCGACCGGTCGGTGAGCATGGGGCAAAGGCGACCCGACTCGGAGGGTTGGAGTTTGGTAGCCTCGTTCATGATGAGCTTTTAGGTCCGGCGGGCTGGGATGCCAAGCTTTTGGGAGGAATTTGCGTCTGGGGATCGGACGGGGGGAAAGGTTCGGAGGCGGGGAGGGTCAAACGACCTTCCAACGTGGCGGGCAAGTCACGATCGCGCTCTGACTCCGCCACGGCCGCATCATTCTCACCCTCTTATCCAAGCGGGCATCGTGGCCTTGGACTGCGGAGACTTGTCACCGCTTTCCGGCCGCTGCCACTTGTGGCGGGGAAACGAGCCCCTCCCCCGTCGGCAAGCCTCCTGAACCAAAAGCGGTGACGAGTCACCGCAGTCCAGGGGAGCTTTGCCCACCTGGCCATTTGGCCCATCACCACCGGCCCGGACGATGAAAGCGTGATCGCCACCTTTCCCGCCAATGCCCCCGCCACCTGGACCCGAAACTGGGGCCTCACCGCCCCCGGCTCCTCCGCCACCTTCAAGCTCTACACACAGACCGAACAAGGCAACGAGCGCGGCAGCAACGCAGTGACCGTGACCAGGCCAGTGGGGTGAGCGGGGATTTTCTGCCGCCGGGGAACGTTTGAGGTCCGCCCACGAGCGCGATTGAAGGGATGTTGAAGTGAAATTGAAAAGCTT
The DNA here is from genome assembly GCA_027485995.1 of Verrucomicrobiaceae bacterium. Classification (GTDB taxonomy): domain Bacteria; phylum Verrucomicrobiota; class Verrucomicrobiia; order Verrucomicrobiales; family Akkermansiaceae; genus Luteolibacter. The sequence goes on along the minus strand of JAIXPW010000110.1, from coordinate 15,955 downwards.
ATGGCCGGTTGGCGCACAAAGATTTGTTCGTCATCTTCCGATGTATTGAGCGAACATGGAGACAATCTTGGCTCGAAAGTAAATCGCTGCCTCCTTGCTCATCGACTGTTCAGCAGTCTTGAGTTGATCCAGAGCGGGTTCGAGAATGTCCGCCTGAATGTGACTGAGATTCGCACCGTCCGCGAATCGCGTTTGCGATTGCTGGTAGATGCGCGCCAGATTCCGGATGTCGTCCAGGGTGTATTCTCCTGATATGCCATTGTCGAATTTGGATTCGAAACCACGATTGATCTTCCACTCTAATTCGGCGGGGAGGCGAGTCATTTGGTGGGCCATCGAAGTGTTGCCGTTCGCCGTGCTGATGAACTCAAATGTCTGTCTGAAAGCCTCCAAAAGTGACTTTCTGAATTTTGCTGCATCTGGATACTGCTGATCCGTTTTACTCGCCAGAACCTCCGCATAAACTTCATGAAACCTGTCCCGTGCCTGCTCAGAGTCCCACCTGATGCCGTCGGTCTCAATGTGCTTGGCGTAAAGCGCGTCTGGATCTGAGCCAGCACACTTCTCCGGAGTGAGCCAATTCTGGAACTGAGCTTTGGCCTCTGGAGTTGTCTGGCCGCTCACGGCAGCGACGAAAACCAGAATTGAGATGAATAGACGGAGGATCATACTCTGGACAAACGGTAAAATTGACCGACCGGGCTGGTTTGGGAGTTGCTTAACGCCTGATCGGTGAGCAGAGGGCAAGGGCGAACCGGTGGATTCTTGGCGACCCCTGTCATGGATAAACCCTGGTCCGTACGTGCGACCAAGCCAAGTCGATTGTGGGCGGGTGGACATCCCATGGAGTTGCGACATTTCTGTCGCAACAAGAACCGGAGTTTGTCGCGACAGGAATGTCGCGACCCCACGCCCTGAGGCAGGGACCCGCCCTGGTCCCAGAGATCCATTCCCAGGATGATGAACGGGCGGATGATGCCGACAATCTCGCCACTGCTGCGGCCTTTCCCCTTGAAAGACCGCCATCCGCCTGGACGTTCGGGAGCACGTCGCTTTGGAATTTCATGCGGATCCGTTCGGTCATCAGCCTTTTCGCCTTGTGGGCCGCCTCTGCGGTCGCGGCGGAGCATTGGGCCTACGTGCCGCTGAAGTCTGAAGTCCCGCAGGCCCCGGCGGGTACGCATCCGGTCGATGCCTTCCTTGCTGCGGCGCGTAAGGACCTCCACCTGAAAGCCTCGCCTCTCGCCGAACCCCGCCTCTGGCTGGAACGCGCGGCTTACACGCTCACCGGCCTGCCACCTACGCCGGAGCAGCTTCAGCGGATTTCCGGGAAAGCGGATGCCGCCACCTGGAATGCGCTCCTCGACGAACTCCTCGCCAGTCCGGCCTATGGCGAGCGCTGGGCGCGGCACTGGATGGACGTCGCCCGCTACGCCGACACCAGCGGCTACAACTTCGACCAGGACAACCGCTATCCCTTCGCCTACACCTACCGCGACTGGCTGGTGAAGGCCTTCAATCGCGACCTGCCTTTCGATCAGTTCATCAAGCTCCAGATCGCCGCCGACCGGATCGTCGACAAGCCGGATCATCCCGATCTCGCCGCGCTCGGATTTCTAACAGTCGGCCCACGTGCCGGAGGGGTGGAGACCATTGACGACCGCGTCGATGTCGTGACCCGCGGCTTTCTCGCCTCCACCGTGGCCTGCGCCCGCTGCCACGATCACAAGACCGATCCGATCACCTCGAAGGACTACTACTCGCTCTACTCGATCTTCGAAAACACCAACGAGCCCACCGACAAGCCGGTCATCGGGCTGCCTGCGGATCAAGCCGCCTACCAGGCGTATCAAGCGGAGGCCGCGAAGCTGGAGCAGGCCGATCAGGTGGTGCGGCAGGGCATCGTCGATCACATCCGCGCCAAGGATTCCGTCGCCACCTACCTCGATCTCGCCTTGCGGGCGAAGCAGGAGAACTGGGACCACGGCAAGGCCACCAGCGAGGCTTTCAAGCGCGGTCGCTTCCGGGCGAAAGCGGTGCTGAAATGGCGCGACTTCCTGGCCATGCCCAATCCGCGTTTCGCCGCCTGGTCGGCGGAAATGGCCGCCGCCGATGATGCCGGAAAGAAGGCGGCCAGCGAGCGATTGGCGGTCGATCTCCTCGCACCCTCGCCCGAACTTTCCGCCGTGGTGGCCGACTCGAAGTGTCCGCTGAACTACGGCGTGGACCGTATTTCCGAATTCTTTGATCGCGAGGACGACAATCAAAAGCGCGAACGGGCCAGCGCGATGAGCCGCCTCCAGGTCGATCATGCCGGCTCCCCCGCGCGGGCGATGTCTCTCGAGGACCGCAAGGACTGGTCGCAGGCGGTCATTTTCAAACGCGGCAATCCGGCCAATCGAGGCGAGACCTTCGAGCGCCAATGGCTCGGCTTTCTCGGCGGTGGAGAGTTTCCCAAGGATCGCAGCCCGCGACTCTCGCTCGCGGAAAAGATCGCCGACCGCAGCAATCCGCTCACCGCCCGCGTCATCGTGAACCGCGTCTGGGCCTGGAACTTCGGTGCGCCGTTGGCCGAGCCCGGCGACTTCGGCCCGCAGCAAACGGAGCCTCCGCTGCGTCCGCTGCTCGATTGGCTGGCACAGTGGTTCGTCGATCACGGCAGCTCGATCAAGGCCCTCAACCGCCTGCTGCTCACCTCCGAGGCTTTCCGGCTTTCCGCCGAGGGTCCCGGCGAAAACCTCGCACTTGATGAAGGCAACACCCGCTTGTGGAAATGGAGCCGCCGCCGACTGGATTTCGAGTCGATGCGTGATCGCCTGCTGGCTTCAAGCGGGGCCTTGAACACGACGCTTCATGGTGGTCGCGCGGTGAAGCTCGATGAGGCTTCGTCGGACCGCCGTCGCAGCGTCTATTCGTTCATCGACCGCTATGCGCTGCCGGGCTTGTTCGTTTCGTTTGATCTGCCGCATCCCGATCACCACAGCGCGGCGCGTCTTCAGACCACGGTGCCGCAGCAGGCCTTGTTCTTCCTCAACAGCCCGCTGGTGATTCGTCAGGCCGGGGCGCTTGCCGCATCGCCGGAGTTCAAGGCATTGCCGGATGACGGCAAGCGGCTCGATTGGATTTATCAGCGTCTGTTCCGCCGCGAGCCCTCTGCGGCCGAGAAGCAATCGATCCTGAAATGGCTTTCGTCCGCCAATCCCGCCGATTACCAGCCGAAGCTCAGTGGCCAGTGGCAGGTCCGCCACGCGCCCGACAGCGAGGGCCTTTCCATGGACGTCCGCGAGTTCCCACTCTTCGCCGACAATGTTTGGAAAACCGGGCCCGACGTCAAAACCGCGCCGATCCCTTGGCTCCATGTTGGAGCCGGTGGCGGGCATGTGGGCAGTCATCATCGGATGATTTTCCGCTGGGTCGCGCTCGGGGCAGGGGAGGTGAGGATCAAGGCCCACCTGAAACGAACCCAGAAGGACGGAGTCCCGCTCGCCTGGCGGATCGAGGGAAAAGGCCGCGATCTGCTGGCTGAGGGAAAATTTCCCGCTGAAAGCACGATCGACGCGGCCAGCGAGTGGGTCTCGGTGAAGCCCGGAGATACGATGGATTTCGTACTTCGCGCGCCGGAGGGCGACACCTGCGGCGGCGTGCAGTGGTCGATCCAGGTCCTGGGCCGCGAGTCCGCCACGACGAAGCCTGAGATCGTCGGGGATTTCAACAAGGAGTTTCCCAAGTCCGATTCCCAGGCACCGACTCCCGCCTCCGGCGATCCCTGGGCGGATGTGATCCAGATGCTCTGGGCCTCGAACGACTTCAACTTCATCGACTGACCATGGGCCACCACCGCATCACCGCCAGCGATCTCGTCCTCGACCGACGCGACTTTCTCCGCCGCTGCGGCATGGGCTTCGGCGGGCTGGCGTTGGGCAGCCTGTTCGGGGGAAATGCCTCCGCTGCTCCGATGATGCCGGGAGAAGTGACCGGCCCGCATTTCGCGCCGCGGGCGAAGCGAGTCGTGCATCTTTTCATGAACGGCGGGCCGTCGCAGGTGGACACCTTCGACCGCAAGATCGCACTCGACCAGCAGCACGGCAAGGTCATCCCGTTGGAAGGACTGAAGACCGAGCGACCCACCGGCGCAGCCCTGCGTTCGCCCTTCAACTTTGACCGCTATGGAAAGTCGGGTCTCGAGGTCAGCGAGCTTTTCAAGCACACCGCCAAGCATGCCGATGACCTCTGCGTGATCCGTTCGATGACCGCCGATGTGCCGAACCACGAGCCCTCGCTGATGCTCATGAACTGCGGTGATGCACGGCTTTCCCGTCCGTCGATGGGTTCCTGGGTCAGCTACGGCCTGGGTAGTAGCAATGAGGACCTGCCCGCCTACATCTCGATGTGCCCCGGCGGCATGCCGATCAAGCGCGGCGAAAACTGGCGCTCATCGTTCCTGCCGGGGCGATTCCAGGGCACCTACCTCGACACCTCGATCCAGGACATCGAGCGGATGATCGAGAACCTGAAGAACCCCATGGCCCGCGATTCGAGACAGGCGCGGGATCTTTCGCTGCTGCGTGAACTCAACGAGCAGCACCTCGCCTCACACGCGCATGATCCGCAGCTCGACGCCCGCATCCGCAGCTTCGAGCTGGCCTACCGCATGCAGAGCGAGGCCACGGATGCCTTCGATGTTTCCAAGGAACCGGAGCCGATCAAGGCGATGTATGGTCCGGGAAATTTCGCCCGCCAGTGCCTGATGGCGCGTCGTCTCCTGGAGCGCGGCGTGCGCTTCATCCAGCTCTGGCACGGCAACGGCCAGCCTTGGGACAGCCACGACAACATCGAGGATCACCGCCGTCTCGCGGGCGAGTGTGATCAGGCGATCGGGGCCTTCCTTTCCGATCTCAAAATGCGCGGCATGCTCGATGACACGCTCGTCATCTGGGGCGGCGAATTCGGCCGCACTCCGGTGGTCGAGCTGCCGCAGGCGGGCTCGAATGCGGGCATCATGAAAGGCCGCGACCACAACCACTATGGATTTAGTATGTGGCTGGCCGGCGGCGGAGTGAAGGGCGGTTACGTGCACGGGGCCACCGACGAGTTCGGCTTCCGGGCGGTGGACAAGCCGGTGCATGTCCACGACCTGCACGCGACGATTTTGCATCTGCTGGGCTTCGATCACGAGAAGCTCACCTACCACTACTCCGGCCGGAATTTCCGCCTCACCGACGTGCACGGGCATGTGGTGAAGGAGTTGCTCGCCTGACACATCCATTGGATTGGGCGAGGATACCGTCAGCAAGAGGCGCTCGCCCTTGGGTGGATGGCCTTCAAGTTGGCTCAACAGACCTGGTGAGACTTCGGCCCAATCGATTGTCCTATTTGATGGGTGATTGAAACGCGCAAGGGGCTTGAGTGGTATACGGACTGCTACACCCTCAGATTTCCGATCAACCCAAACCTCCCCAATGAAGCCCCGCATTCCTTCGCGTTTTCCCTCCCTTTTGATTCTCGCCCTTTCCGCGCTCAGTGCTCCCAGCGCTCTCGCGGCCAGTTGGTTCTGGGACGCAGATGGAGCGACGACGACCGCCACCGGGGGAGCCGGATCTTGGACCCAGGCTGGCGTCCTCTGGCGCAATGGCTCTGCGACGGGAACTCTGACCGCCTACAACAACGCCTCGGGACCTCAGAACGACACCACCGCCAATCTCGTCCTCGCTGGGGGGGTGGACTCGGTGACCATGACCCTGACAAGTTCGACGGCTTACAACCTCAACACCATCACGGCGAACAACACCTACACCCTCGCCACCAACACGGCGACCGCCACCTTTGTGGGGACCACGCCGACGGTGAACACCGTGTCCGGCAAGTCCCTGGTGTGGGGCATCGATCTTTCGGCGGCCAGTGCGACCGTCATCAAGTCCGGGACTGGAACCTGGCAGTGGAACAACACTGGAGCCCAGGTGGTTTCGGCCAGCACCACGCTCGACGTGCAGGCGGGGACTTTGCAGGTCAACACTTCTGCAGCGTCTTCGGATCTGTTTTCGACAGCCGGAACAAATGGAATCGTCAAGGTGGCGTCGGGTGCCATCATCAGTCTCAACCAGTCGAACAATGGAGGCTACACTAGCGTCAAGAACTGGACCCTTGGTTCGAAGCTGACCCTGAACGGAGGGACGCTCAACGGGGGATCTAGCAACGGAGCCCTGTTCCAGAGGATCCCCAGCACCACCGCGATTCAGGTCGATGCCTCCAGCGCCATCTCCCAGGCAACGGGGAATTTTTCCCAGAACTTTGTGATTGAAGGAGATTTCACCGGCAGTGGCGCTCTCTCGCTGAACCGGGCGGCAAGTTCCGGCGCGACCGGCAACCGCTATCTCAATCTCAAGGGCAGCATGTCCGGCTACTCCGGCAATGTGACCATTGGAACCTCCACCTCGCTCGGCTACGTGCTGTTCGGAAACTCGACGGGATGGGGCACGGGATCCCTGACCCTCTCCGGTGCCGGGTCCCGCGTGGTGATCGGCGATGAAGCCGCCACCGCTTACAATGCCGGCTGGACCGGTGGGAGCGGCGTCTCCTTTGTCTCCGGCACCTTCGCACCCGCAGGCGCGATCACGCTTTCGGGCAGTTCCGAACTCAGGCTCATGAATGGCAGCACCAATGCCATTCTCTTCAGCCCTGCGGCCGGAATCACGGTCAACGGTGGCACCCTGTCCAACAACGGAACCGCCGGCACTTCGGCCTACGTGCCCGCCGCCTCGACGACCTGGACCTTCGGTGGATCAGCGGTTTCGACGATTTCGGGAAGGGTTCAGGTCAGCAACACCGGCGTGACCTTCCAGGTGGCCGACGCGGTCGCAGGCAGCGGCATCGACACCGTCATCAGCGGTGCCCTTTCCGGGACCAATGGATTCACCAAGACGGGTGCGGGAGCCCTTCAACTGACGGGCACCACCGCCTACTCGGGGGCGACGTCCATCAGCGCGGGTGTGCTGGAATTTGGAACCACCACCACTGGGACCCTGGCTCCAGGCGGATCGTTCACCGTCGCCTCGGGCGCGGAACTGCGATTGGCGAATGGTGCCAGCAATTCGATCCTCTTCAGCCCGGTCGGAGCCGTGACCGTCAATGGCGGCAAGCTTTCGGTCAACGGCACCGCCGGAACCTCCGCCTTCGTTCCCGCGGCATCGAGCACTTGGACCTTCGGCGGCTCCGCGCTTTCGACGGTTTCCGGAAACGTCCAGCTCGACAACACCGGGGTCACGTTCGCGGTGAACGACGCGGTCTCTGGAAGCGGCGTCGATGCCGTCGTCAGTGGTCTCATTTCGGGCGCGAACGGTCTGACCAAGTCCGGTGCCGGAACACTCCAGCTTTCCTCCGCCAACACCTTCGCCGGTCCGTTGACCATCAGTGCCGGCAGCGTGCTCTTCAACAGCAGCACTGACACCGGCCTCGTCGGTGGCCTCTCAGGAAACGGCAGCATTGCGGTTTCCGGCACCGGACTCGTCACGCTCTCCGGTTCCTCCAGCGGCTACACCGGAACCGTGACGGTCGCGGACGGAGCCTCCCTCGGCGGTGAGGCCGACACCTCGGGGCCGCTGGTCATCGGATCCTCGACGGGAGCGAAACTCTTTCCGGATGCCTCCACCCCGACCGCCGCCTTCACCGCGACTGACGTGACGCTCAACGGTGTCACGCCGATCGTCTTCGCGAACCAGCCTCCGGCAGGCACCTACACGATCCTGAAGTACACGGGCACCCTCACCGGATCCGCCGCCAATTTGTCCGCCAACTATCGGGGAGCCTCGCTGAACACCGGCTCTGGCAGCAACAGTGAGATCACACTCACGATCGGGAATGCCGTTTCCCTGATCTGGAACAATGCCGCCGCAACCGACACCTGGGCCACGGGCTCGGCCGCCAACTGGCTCAATGGGGTGGGCAGTGACGTCTTCTACACGGCGGACAATGTGACCTTTGATGACACGCCCGCATCCAACCAGTCCATCACCGTCACTGGCACGGTGGCACCTGGCAGCGTGACTTTCAACAACAGCAGCCGCGACTACTCGATCTCCGGCGGGGCCATCACCGGGTTGACTTCCGTGGTGAAGGGCGGTTCGGCGATTGCAACCCTCGCCTCCGCCAACAGCTACTCGGGCGGCACCACCCTCAATGACGGCACCCTCAGGGTCGGCGATGCCGCCGCTCTCGGAACCGCCGCCCTCACAATCAATGGAGGCACCCTGTCCAGCAAGGACACCACCGCCATCAGCATTCCGAACGCGATCATCTTCAACAACGGAGCCACACTCGGAAATGCCACCGACAATGGAATCCTGACCCTTTCCGGTGCGGTCTCCCTGGCTTCCGGACTTGATGTCACGACGAGCTCCGACGTTGTCTTCAGCGGTGTGGTCAGCGGCTCCGGCAATTACCTCGGAAAGCAGGGCACCGGCACCCTGACCGTCACCGGCACCAACACCTACGGATCGACCTTCGTGGATGATGGCACCCTGCAGGTCGGCAACGGTGGAACGGCGGGCGTGCTGCCAGGAGCAGCCGTTGTCACGAGCCCCGGTACCCTCCGCTATTTCCGCAGTGACACTCCCACGCTCTCGAATGCCTTCTCCGGCTCCGGCACCCTGGCCTTCAAGGGCACCGGCACTTCCAATCAGTCCTCGTACACCCTCACTGGCAACAACTCATCCCTGACCGGCACCCTGTCGATCGAATCCGGGGCGAGGGTCTCCTCCACCACTGCCAATCAGTTGGGAGCGGCCGCCAACGTGAACGTCGCTTCCGGTGGCCAGGCCTTCCTGAATGGAGGCACCTACCCGAACGCCTTCAACATCGCCGGCAACGGATGGACCGAAACCGCCGGGCAGCTCGGGGCGCTCCGCATCACCGGCAGTGCCAACATCACCGGACCGGTCACCCTCACGGCGGATGCGCGCATCAGTCCATACTCGGGCTCCGGCACCATTTCCGGTTCCCTCACCGGAACGAACAATCTGGAGATCAACGCCACCACCTCGGCCTCCTTCACCGGGACCCTCACCTATTCGGGAAATGGCTCGGCCTTCACCGGTGCCACGACCGTTTCCCAAGGAACCCTCAATCTGACCGGCTCTCTCGGAGGAGCGGTCAATGTTTCCAGCACGAGCTATGCGGCTACGCTCAGCGGCGAGGGTTCGATCGCTGGCAACCTCACGCTCGGAGCCGTTGGCAAGGGCGCCGGGCTCATCATCAACCCTGTCACCTCAGGAGCCCTGACCGTCACCGGCACGCTGAATGTGGCGGAACCTGGCACCGTCACGGCGGTGTCCCTCAGCCCGGCCCCGTCGGCCGTCGGGACCTACACACTGATCAATCACGGAGGGACTTCGGCCACTGCTGCCAACTTCTCCCTCGCGGGCTATCGATCCCCGGTCTTCGACACCACCACCATCCCGAACGCGGTCACAGTTTCCATCTCCAGCGGCAGTCTGGTTTGGAAGGGGAATTCCTCGGCCGCCTGGGACGTCAACACCACGGCCAACTGGGAGAACAGCACTCCCGCCGCAGACAGCTACTTCGAACTCGATGCCGTCACCTTCAATGACAGCGCCACCTCGTTCGCGCCGACTCTCGCCGGGACCGTGAATCCCTCCAGCATCACGTTCAACAACTCCACCAGCGACTACAACCTCACCGGTGCAGGCGTGATCGCCGGGCCGACTGGCCTCACCAAATCCGGCAGTGCAAGTGTGACCCTCTCCACGCCCAACACCTACACCGGAAATGTCACGGTCAACGCGGGCAAGCTCATCCTGGGCAATGCCGCCGCCCTCGGCAGCAGCACCTCCGGGGCGAAGATCGTCACGGTCAACAGCGGAGGCCAGATCGACTTGAACGGGCAATCCCCTACCGCCCGCACCTACAGCTTCAAGATCTCCGGCATCGGTGACGGCCTCGGTGCGCTGGTGAACTCCAGCTCCACCAGCATCGCCTCAAATGCCGGCATCCTGAATCTTGAACTGCTGGACAACGCCACCGTCGGCGGTTCCGGCCGTTTCGACATCGGTCTGGCCAACGGTGTCGGCGGACTCATCACTGGCAATGGCAAGACGCTGACCAAGATCGGGGCCGGCCAGGTTTCGCTCCGCGGGGATGCCTCGGCCACCCCAATCACGATCCAGGTGAACGCCGGAAGCATCGTTGCGGAAAACAGCGACAACGCCTTCGGCGGAACCACCGGTTCGATTTCGGTGGCCAACAACGCGACCATCGGAACCAACGGCGTCCGTACCATCGCCACCCCCATCGCCCTCGCAAGCGGGGCCACGCTTTCGAACACGGGAGGCGGAACCGCCACCTGGACCGGTGAGATCACCACCGATGGAACGGTCACAGTCAATCCCGGCGGGCAAACGGTCAATCTCGACGGCATCGTGTCCGGAACCGGTGGGATCACCGTCCCCGCCAATGGAGGCACGCTCAATTTCAACGGCACACCCAGCTTCACCGGTGGGCTGATCGTTGGACCAACTTCGGCCGCCGCCACGACGGTCAATCTTCCAGCCGGGAAATCGCTTTCGGTCGCGTCCGGAAAGACGGTGCAGGTTGGGAATACCAGCGCATCGGGAACCTTCATTCAGACCCTGAACATCGATGGATCGGTCACCAATGCCGGAGCCCTCCACGTCGGACGTCCAGGAGTCTTGAATCTCAACAGCGGCTCCACCTGGTCCCAGTCCGGAAACTCCAGCGTCAACGGACAAGGGGGCTATGATGCCACCATGAACGTCCTCTCCGGAGCCAGCTTCACCTACACCGGAACTTCGACGTTCAAACTCAATGGAGCCGAAGGCAACTTCGCCCGCGCCTATCTGAACGTCACGGGAGGCACCCTCACCACATCCGCTGGATTTGAGCAGACCACCACCCCCACCACCGGCTTCGGTCAACTTGCCTTGGCCAGCGGAGGTACGTTGAAACTGGGTGCCGATGTCGCCCAGCTCACCTCCAATACCCGGATCATCCTCGGAACCGGTGGCGGCGTGATCGACACCAACGGCTTCAGCGCCAGCGCCAGCTTCGGCATCACCGGAACCGGCAATGGCCTGACCAAGTCAGGAGCCGGCACCCTGACCCTGACCGGCACCAACACCTACACCGGTGCCACCACCGTCAATGGCGGCACACTCGCCGGGACCGGAGCTTCCGGGTCCGCCTTCACCGTCTCCAGCGGTGCCACGCTTTCTCCAGGCACCACCGTCGGCACCATGAGCGCCGCCGGCACGACCTTCAGCAACGGCTCCACCTTCAAGGTCGAGATCAACAGCTCCACAGTCACCGCCGACAAGCTGGTTTCCACGGGCCCGGTGTCGATCGGCACCACGGCCGTCTCGTTCTCCGACCTCGGCAGCGGAGCAATCACCGCCGGAACCAAGCTGACGATCATCGACTACACCGGCAGCTCGCTCACCGGCACCTTCACCGGTTATGCCGAAGGGGCCACGGTGACGATCGGCACGAAGACTTTCACGATCAGCTACACGGATTCCTCGAAGGTCACCCTCACGGCCACGGCCGCCGGATACACGAGCTGGGCGTCCACCAACGTGGGTGGCGCTCCCGCCAATGTTGATACGGACGGCGACGGGGTGCTCAACGGCGTCGAGTACTTCATGGGTCAGACCGGCTCCTCCTTCACCGTGAATCCTTCGCTCAGCGGGGGTTCCATCACCTGGCCGAAGGACCCCACGGCGGTCGCCACCTACGTCGTTCAGACCTCCACGGATCTGAGCACCTGGAACACGGCCACCACCGGAGTCAATGACACCGGTTCCTCGGTGATCTACACCATTCCGACCGGCGATCCCGCCCGCTTCGCCCGCCTCAAAGTCACCGTTCCCTGAGAAAAGGGCACCACTTCTGGAATGCTCACACAGCCTCATCGGACCCTACAACCGGTGGGGCTGTTCGTTTCAGCGCAAATGCCCATGTTGCCTTCCATTCAGCTGAAATCAGAGGCGCATTTTTGCCTTCTTGGGCTTTGCGATTTCATGGATGACAACTGCCACCGACGTCGCGAATATAAACTTCAGGGCCGCATAGTGGATATCTTCACCTAACGCAAGTGGCAGGGTGGCATGGATGATCAACAAGGGGTCGAATGTGCCAGTGAGGCTGAAGACTCTATAGCCGGCGTAGAGCAATTCGCCGAACAGAAGGATGACGAACGTTGATAAAAGCGCCAGGAGACCGCAGGGGATCTTCTTCGCGGCACCCGAACGGCTCAGAATCTTTCCCGTTGGCCATCCCAAGCCAAATCCCACAGCGACGGAAATCACCACGCAAACGATGTAGGGCATCCAGATGCGACTGACTTTTGCGATCTGGAAAATCGCGTCGTAGACCGTCCAGACCACCGACCAGCCAAATGCTCCGAGCATCAGTCCCAGTGGCAACAATAGGGAAAGTCTTGCATTTGAGGCATTGAGGCGCTGGTTCTCTTCAGCATTCGACCGCTGTTTTCCAGCCAGGCACCCGGGGCAAATTGTCGCGATCGAACTGGAGACCTGCACCAGTGAGGCCTCTCCGATGCTGCTGCAGCCATAACAATACGAACTCTTGCTTGGGAAATAGCCGGAGTGATCCTGAATACATGATTCCAATAGCGAAACGATGGAATCCGCCGTCAATTCCTCGGGCTTGTCGATCCACAGGTACAGATAGTCGTCCTCGATCTCACAGCGGATTTCCGCTGTTTCGTAATCTTCAGGCAGAAGTTTGTGCCACGGGGCAAGCGGCTTTCTCGGAACAGGTTTGGTGGAGCTCCCCGCCGGACTCAAGCGGCGGAGTTTGAAGACATAGCCCGGAGCAACAGTTGAGGTCATTTTCATCAAGAAGGGCACATTCAAGAGAATGCCCCGGTGATGGCCGTTGTCACCTTCTCGGGCGCCGAGCGCTTTGGCGATCGCTAGGAAGAGGTCAGAGTTGTCAGCTTGTGGATCTGGCATGATCGATGGACTGCGCCTCAGTCAAGCGGCCACCTGGATCCACTTCGAGCGGGAAATTTTCAATTCCCGTCACTTCATCTGATAGCCCGTCAGGTCCGCCTGAAAGGCCGAGGCGGGCAGCTTGCCATTCAGCTTGGTGTTGCTGAACACGGTCCGGATTCGGGACTTGTCCTTCATTTCCAGCTCCAGCGCGCGGAGTTCGTTGGTCGAGGGATCGATGTCGAGAAACACCCACGGCACGTTCGCCTTCATCCGCCGCTCCTTAGGCTGGAGCGTGTATTGATGAATGCCCGAGGTGATGCGGGATTCGGAGATATCAAAAGCCTCGCGGAAGGCTTCCGGCGAGGACAGCGCGCTGCCGCCGAGAAAGGAGAACTGCTTCGCTTGCGGGGAGTCCTTGGCCACCTGTCGTGCGCTCTTGTCGGAGGCCTGGAGGAGGGTCATCGTGGTGCCGTCGGAAACCGCCAGCGTCTCGATTGGATTTCCCAGCTCCCAGCGCAGCTTGTCCGGCTTCTGCATCACCAGCTTGCCGGGTGTGCTCACCGGTTGCTTCAGCGAGGGCAGCCGACGCTCCTGCACGAAGTCGGCTTCCAGCGTGTTGATCGAGGTCTGCCGCTTCAGCCAGGCATCCAGCACGCTGGTGTCCGGGGCGGCATGGGCAAGGAGGCAGGAGAGGACGAGAAGGGCGATCGGGCGCATGCGGTGACGGGAAATCCAATTCCAAAGGGAGGGATCCGAACCCTGGAGCATCGGATCGCGGAGGGGTGCCAAATCATCAGGCCGTGCAGCCGTCGATGTGTGTGTATTTCTCGTCGATGAACTTCAGCACGAGTTCCTCGGTCGCTTCGTGGCCGATGCGTTCGACGACCTCCACCGAGAAGCCCCTTGCGATGAGCTGACGGGCACGGGCCGGGTCGATGCCGCGGGCGCGGAGGTAGAAGATTTCCTCCTCGCTGATCTGGCACGAGGTGCTGCCGTGGGAGCACTTCACGTCGTCGGCGTTGATTTCCAGGCCAGGCATCGAGTTGGCCTCGGCATCGTCGCTCATGAAGAGGTTGCGACAGGTTTGGTAAGCGTCGGTGCGATGGGCACCTTCGTCCACGAAGATCAGGCCGGAGAAAATGGTACGAGACTTGTCGTAGAGCGAGTTCTTGTAGAGCAGGTCGCTGTAGGCACCAGGTTTCACATGGTGCTGGAAGGTCCGCTGGTCGTATTCCTGGCCATGGGCGGGGATGCTGGCGGAAAGCATGTCGGAGCGGCCGCCCTCGCCTTCGAGGCGCGACAGCGATTCGTTGCGAACCCAGGAGCCGCCGGTGTTGAGGATGAAGCCGATGGCCGAGGCACCGCGGCCGACGCTGGTTTCGTTGATCTGAATGACCTTGGTGCTCTCGTTGAACGCCTGGATGGCCACGTAGTCGAGCTTCGAGCCCGGGCCGGCAATGAGGTCGTTGACCGCGATGGCCAGGCCCTTCGAGGAATCGTCCGCGGAGTGGAAGACATCGATCACGCGGACACGCGAGTTGGCACCGGTGACGATCAGGGTGTGCGGAAAGATGGCGGTTTCAGAGCCCTCGATCCAGTGGTGGACCTCGATCGCGCCCTCGACTTCAACATTGTCCGGCACGTGGATGAACAGGCCGGAAGAAACGTTCGCCTCATGGAGCGCGGCGAACTTCGCGGAGCCGAGCCGGGGCTCCTGCTTCATGAAATGGGCCTGGACGAGATCGCCGTGGGAAACGGCCGCCTGATCGAGCGGAAGACACACCACGGAAGCGGGCAGACTGGACTCGGAATGAACGAGGCTGTCGTTCACGAAGACGAACTTCGCCGTCGGAGATTCGAGACCGGTCGATCCTTCGATGCACGCTGCGGTGGAGAAAGCTTCCTTCCGCGAGTAGCTGCTGAAATCGAGCTGCTTCAGGCTGGAGAAGCGCCAGGGTTCGTCACCTCGCTTGGGAACCGGGGTTTCGAGGAAGCGCTGCCAGGCCGCACGGCGGCGCTCGGCAAGCCAGGCGGGGAAGGACGCGGGGGTCTCCGGGGCGGAATCGAGAATCGAAGGCATGTCGAGAACGGCGGGCATGGGAGGAAGTGAATGGGCCGGGTTATTGCAACTGATCGGCGTCGGCGAGATCTTGAGGGCGGGCGGTCGCCAGTTTGTTCAGGATGAGGTCAGGTTTTGAAATGATGGGAATGGGGCTTCCGTCGATGATCGCTCTTTGGCTGCGTGGGTAACATTCGCTGAACTCGACACCCTTGATCGTGTGGAGGATGTCCACCCGATTGGGCTCGCGTCCCATCTGGGTCATGCGGCTTTCCTGAGTGAACATTTCCGGAGAAAGGCCTTCGAAATCGAATCCGAAATCCCGAAGAGCCTCAACGACGCGGACGGCATTGTCCTCGCTGCGATCAATCCAAAGGTCGAGATCCTTGGTGAATCTGGGGTATCCGTGATAGCTGACCGCATGACCACCGATGATGAGGAATCGAACATCATGAGACAGGAAGCACTTTAAGAGTTCTCTCAAGTCGCGGCTCAACTCCAGATTCTGCATAGCCATAGTGGATTGCTCTGAGGGATTCGGTGATGCGCAGCCGTTGTTCTCCGGTCATTTCCGCCCGCTCGCGACGCTCGGAAGCTTCCGCTTCTTCGAAGGAATCGAAGGTGCGGATTTTCCAATCGGAGCGAGACAGAGGATTCATGGCAAAGCTTGGTTACGAAGGGTTCAGCCGACGCTGCCTTCCATCTCCAGGTCGATCAGGCGCTTGAGTTCGACGGAGTATTCCATCGGGAATTCGCGGACGAGGTCGTTGATGAAACCATTGACCGCGAGTGACATCGCCTGGCCTTCGCTGAGGCCGCGCTGCTGCATGTAGAACAGCATGTCCTCGGAGACCTGCGAAACGCTGGCCTCGTGCTGGGTGGCGTGCTGGTTGCCGCGGACGGTGATGGC
>JAIXPW010000263.1 GCA_027485995.1 Verrucomicrobiaceae bacterium | reverse complement strand
TGTCCTTGAGCAGCCGCTCCATGTAGCCATGGGTGGTAAGGAAACGCTCGCGTGATGCCAGGAGGTCGCGGTGTTGGAATTCGGTTTCCATCAGCTTGAGCATCGCCGGGTATTGCTTCTTGATGGTCGCATCGGAAGTCATGTACCCGGCGATGCGCTTGGTGTTGCCGATCATCGTCAGCAGATGCCCGGCGGTGAGGGCGTCGTTCGCCGAATAACGGACGCCGACTTTTTTCGGCAGCAGGAAGGGGTTGGTGATGGTGCGGCGGAATACGTTGCCCTGCTCACTCTTGGGGCTCCAGTGGATGCCGCTGTCGCCGCGGACGGGGACCTGCTTGTCGTAGATCGTCCGGGTCGGATGGTAGTCGAGCAGGCGGTTCACCTTTTCATTGAAAATGTACTCGCTGACGAGCCAGCGGCGCTCGGGCGTGGAGGCGGGGAGCCCGGCGTGCTTGCCTGAGAAAAGTTCGGCGTGATCGACGACATTGCCGTACTCGAAGCGCTTGAGCTTTTCAGCCAGAGCCTTGGCCGCATCCCCGCTGACTTGGGTATCCAGCCATTTGATCAACAGCTCGCGTTCTTCCCTGCTGGGCTGGCTTTTGGCCTCCTCGGGCGGCATTTCGCCGAGTCGCAGCGACTTTTGGGAATCCGCAAAGAGATCCTGCAAATCGACTGGATCGATGGATTCCAGCGCATCGAAGCGGATGTCGCCTTTTTGTTTCTTGGCACCGTGGCAGGAGAAGCAATGGGTCTCCATCACCTGCATCGCCTTGTCCTGCAATTCGGTTGGATTCAGCGCGGCGGAGGAGTTGGCGCTATCCCCAACCTTCGACACCGTCGTGGAGGGTTCCGCCACGAGGTGGTTCGCCGTGATGCAGCTGCCGACGATCACGGCAACGAGGGCGGAACCCCATCGCACCTTGGCTCGAAACACCGGTTCAGGATCGTTCATGGGAAAGTGAATTTCTGCTGCGTCATGGTACCTGTAACTCAGTGATCGGCTCTGGATGGAATGACTGATTGTCGCGTCCCATGGCACGAGCCCCTACGCCACATACTCCTTTGGAATTTCGTGCCGACCATTCGATCATGATCAATCCTCTTAGAGAGTGTGATCGTGGGATTTCTGTTTGAACCCACTCGGTCGCTTCCGCGGGGTTGTCCAAGGTCCGCATGGTTTGGAGTGATCCGGAGATGACGCGAGCAGCGAACTGCCGACGACGGGGAGCAAAGCGCGGAGTGTGGAACTGGGTTTCACGCTGGTTCTGTGGATTGCGGATTGGCAGGCGGAATGGGGGTGATGGAATTGGAGGGCTTGCAGGAGTTGGATGCGGACGGGCGGTGGCTTGCCGGATGATGAGCGAACTTCCCTCGCTAGCGTTCCTTCACAGCCGCTTCTCCGGGCAAATCTATTCTCCGTCGCCAACTGATCCTGAATCACCCAAGCGCATCCCATGAAAACCCTGCGCATCCGTTCCTCATCCGGGCAGTTCGTGGAGGATCTGAAAGGGGAGACCCGGTCCCGAAGGTGGACCGGCAAGGATGACCAACGAAAACTGGCACAGAGTCGGAGTTCGTCGAGGGTGGGGCCATCGGGACGATCAAGGGGCTTGAGTGACTTTGGGCCGGGCGTAGCGCATGGGAGTTGAAGGGCCAGCTTGGACGGTGGCCTTGACGGCTTGGACGGTGTATGGTCGTTGAGGACTGCCGACGTGGCGTCGGTGAATGACCAGGGGTTTGCTGCGCTCCACTCGACCGCGAAGATCACGCCGCCGGTGAAGGCGGGTTTGATTGGATCGGGGCGTTCACGGCGGTGCTGGTGACGCGGATGTTCCAGGATCGTTTGATCGGGAAACGCGCGTCCGCCAGAGCCGTTTGACGAGGGTCACGGCCAGCGCGGCGAGGGCGAGACCGGCGAAATCGGCGGCGAGGTCACCGAGATCGCCGAGGTCCCAGGCTTGTTCGAGCTGCCAGTTCGGCAGGGCTTCCGAGGCCAGCGCGACGATTGCGGCCATGGGCCAGGTGCGAACGTGGGTGGTGGAGAACAAGGCCAGCCCGAAGGACCCGAAGGCGAGGAGGTGGAGGAAGTTGAAGCGTTCGTCGAGCTGGCGGATCTCCTGTTCCACGACCCTGGCTTCGCGCTTCTCGACGACCGGCGGCACCGGTGGTGTTGGAGAAGGTGGGGCAGGAGGAGTTGGCAGGGCTGCGACCGGAGGGGGCGTCACCGGTTGCGTGGGTGCCTGGGAAGGTGGCACCGGTTTTGGGGCCGACGGAGGTTGGGGAACTGGAGCTGGAATGGGCTGGCCGAGTGCGAAGCCGCCAACAAGGGGTCGGGCGCAGAAGCGGGGCTGGGGGAAGACGAGGAGCCAGGAGGCGGCGATCACGGCCGTGCCGCCGAGGAGGCTGCGGATCGGGCGCAGTCGGAACGTCAGCGGCAGGGCGGGGGCGAGGGTCCAGGCGGCCCAGAGGACCCAGAGACCTGTTAGAAAGGCGGCGGAGGGCACATACCAACTTCTCTGGTGGACGACCTGGATCTCCACGTTCCGGACTTCCAGTGTGCCCTGCTCGCCGAGGTGCTGGAGGGCGAAGCGGGCCTCACCAATGTCGGGCACGAGGTCGAAGACGCTCTCCTCGCGATGCCAGACGCTGCTGCCGTAGGCGTTGATGAGCCAATGGTCCTTGGGCCAGGTGTTGGTGCCGTCGGGTCGTTTTCCGCAGATCAATCCGCGCGCGGTGGCCCAGCGGACTTCGCCGGATTGTTTCACGTCGGTCCACTTCACGTCCGCCTGAACATGGAGGAAACGCACGCCATCCAGCTGGCCGAGGACCCGTTCGACAGTGATCGGGGGGTCGCCGTTCTGTTTGGAAAGGATGAGTGCGCCCGTGGCATCGGGATTGTTCTCGCGGCCTTTTCCTTCGAGCCATTTCCAGCCGGGAAGGCCGGGCTTGAAGGGTTCGGAAAGCGGTGGGCCCGCGTGCTCAAAGCGATGCCTCCATAGAACCCCGGTGGCGGTGGCCAGCAGGGCGAAAAGCAGGAGGCTGATGAAGAAACGGCGCACGGGGATGAAAACAAAAAAGCGGGGACATCGCTGTCCCCGCTCGAATGAAATGAAGTGTCAGAACGGTCCGATCAAGCCGCGAAGTTGGCGGCGACGACGTCCCAGTTCACCACGTTCCAGAAGGCCGCGATGTAGTCGGGGCGGCGGTTCTGATAGTGGAGGTAGTAGGCGTGCTCCCAGACATCGAGGCCGAGCAGCGGAGTGCCGCCGCAGCCGCCGAAGTCGTTGCCCATGACGGGATTGTCCTGGTTGGCGGTGGAGCAGACGACGAGCTTGCCGGAGGCGTCCTTGCAGAGCCAGGCCCAGCCGGAGCCGAAGCGCGTGGCACCAGCCTTGGCGAAGGCTTCCTTGAAGGCATCGAACGAGCCGAAGGCGGCGTCGATCGCGGCGGCGAGTTCGCCGGAAGGAGCCTTGGCACCGCCGGGAGCGATCACTTTCCAGAAGAACGAGTGGTTGACGTGGCCTCCCGCGTTGTTGCGGACGACGCCACGGATGTCTTCCGGCACGTCGGCGAGGTGGGTGATCAACTCAAGAGCGGACTTTTCAACGAGTCCTTCTTTGCCCGCGAGGGCGTTGTTGACGTTGGTGATGTAGGCTTGGTGATGCTTGCTGTGATGGATCTCCATCGTGCGGGCGTCGATGTGGGGCTCGAGGGCATCGTAGGCGTAGCCGAGTTCGGGAAGGGTAAAGGCCATGGGAATGAGGAGTTTGGTTTGCGTTGGATCGCGGTGACGGGTAGGCCGTTCCAGAGCGATGACGGCACAGCCTTCGCTCGCATTCTCCCTGCCGCAAGGCAAAATCCACCATGCTCGACCAACTCCAGCCCTACCAGTCACAGATCCTTTCCGCCCTCGCCGGACTCCTTTTCGGCTGGCTCTTCACGAAGCTGATCGCGGCGGGTCGGCAGGCCGCCGCAGCGGAAAGACTGAAATCGGAGGAACGTCGCGCCGCCGAGCTGGAGGCGCGTCTGGCTCAAGTGGCGGATGAGTCCGGTCGAACCGAGAAAAATGCCAGCCTGCTCGCGACCCAGCTCGCCGAGCTGCGGACTCGACTGGAGGACGAACAGAAGGCCGCTGCCGAGAAACAGGCGCTGCTCGACCGTGCGGAAAGCCGCCTCTCCGACACCTTCAAGGCCCTTTCCGCCGATGCGTTGAAGTCCTCCGCCGAGCAGTTCCTCCAGCTCGCGAAAACCTCCCTCCGCGCTCAGACCGAAGAGGCCAAGGGCGACATCGAGCAGAAGAAATCCGCCATCGAGGCCCTCATCAAACCGGTGGCGGAATCGCTCGGAAAATTCGAACTCCGGGTCGGCGAGATCGAGAAATCCCGCGTCGCCGCCTACTCGGAACTCCAGCAGCAGGTGAAGACCCTCGGCGAGGGCCAGCTCGGCCTTCAAAAGGAAACCGCCAATCTCGTGAAGGCCCTGCGCCAGCCGACCGGTCGCGGCCAATGGGGCGAACTCCAGTTGCGTCGCGTGGTCGAACTCGCGGGCATGCAGGAGCATTGCGATTTCGAAACCCAGCACACCTCGACCACCGACGAAGGCAAGCGCCTCCGACCCGACCTCATCATCAAGCTGCCGGGGGGGAAGACCCTGGTCGTCGATTCCAAGACGCCGATGGACGCGTATCTCGACGCGCTGGAGGCCACCGACGACTCTGCTCGCGATGACTCGCTGCGCCGCCACAGCCGACAGGTCCGCACGCACATCGAGCAGCTTTCCTCGAAAAACTACACCGCGCAGTTCGATCATGCGCCGGAGTTCACCGTGCTGTTCCTGCCGAGCGAGTCGTTCTTTTCCGCCGCGCTGCAATTCGATCCCGGCCTGATCGAACGCGGTGTCGAGCATGGCGTCATCCTCGCCACGCCGACCACGCTGATCGCCCTGCTGCGTGCGGTCGCCTACGGCTGGCGTCAGGAAGCGTTGGCTGACAACGCACGCGAGATCTCCGCACTCGGACGTCAGGTTTACGAGCGACTCGGCACGCTCACCGGCCATTTCACGAAGGTCGGCAAGTCCCTCGACAGCGCGGTGCAAAACTACAACAACGCCGTCGCGTCGTTCGAATCCCGAGTCCTCCCCGCCGCGCGGAAATTCGAGGACCTCAAGGCCGCGCCGGAGAACGCATCGCTGCCGGTGCTGGAGCCGGTGGAAAAACTTTCCCGTCTTCCGCAATCTGCGACTCAGGCCGCGCTGCCGGAACCGAAGGCCCTCGATCCGGAGGATGACTTCACCTTCATCCCGGATGCCAGTGCTCGGAGTGCGGCGAGTGATTTGCGGTCGGCTTTGGAGTGAAGAGGATTCACCACAAAGAGCACAGAGAACACAAAGGATCAGAAGGTTCTTTGTGGAGTCGTTTGCCACAAGGGATTTGATCTCAATCTTTGTGTTCTTTGTGTCCTTTGTGATTCAAAATCTTGTTCCGGTTAGGCGGTCTGCGGTTGACGGGCGCTGGATGAAGAGGATTCACCACAAAGAGCACAGAGAACACAAAGGATCAGAAGTTCCTTGTGGAGTCGCTGGCCACAAGGGATTTGATTTCAGTCTTTGTGTTCTTTGTGTCCTTTGTGGTTCAAAATCTTGTTCCGGTTAGGCGGTCTGCGGTTGACGGGCGCTGGATGAAGAGGGTTTACCACAAAGATCACAGAGAACACAAAGAATCAGAGTTTCGGTTTCCAGGTGGTGGATTGTCGGCTGGCATTGAAAATTTGATTCCAATCTCTCTGGTCTCTGTGCTCTTTGTGGTTCAATTCAAATCCACAACCATGGAAGACATCAAACGGCTTTGCGACAGGGTTCGTCAGATAGCTTATGACATCCACGTATATCACGGCCACGGGCATCTGGAGAAGGTTTATGAGAATGCCCTGTATCACAGACTCAAGAAAGCGGGCCTTGAGGTGCAGCAGCAGGCACCGATCAAGGTTTACGATGAGGACGGCACTTTGATAGGAGACTACTTTGCGGACTTGTTGGTTGAGGGCTGCTTGATCATTGAGTTGAAGACGGCCAAATCCCTTGCCGCCGAACATGAGGCGCAGATTCTTGGTTATCTCAAGTCATCACGACTCCAGCATGGCCTCCTCATCAACTTCGGATCTTTCAAATTCGAGATAAGGAAGTTCATGTGGGAGCATCCGGATAACATCCTGCACTGAATTCAAGCAAGGAGGTCAAGTCGGACTCAGCTCACGTGCGAGATCCCGCCCGGCGATGCGGCCTAACAGGTCCAGTTCGGGGGCGAGGGTTTGGTGGGCGGGTGGGCCGCTTTGGCAGGGGATGCCGCAGGGGGTGAAGGCGGAGAATCCGGGATAGCCGGATTGGGCGGCGGGATCGTTTTCCGGAGTGGCGAGGGTGAGCTCCGGGCGTCCCCCATGGCGGCCGGGCTTGAGCAGGAGGGGGTGCATCCAGCAGGAGACGGGCTTCCAGAACCAGGGGTGGCGGCCCTCGTCCATCGCGAGCCGTTGGAGCACGCAGCGGTGAGCGGAATCGAGAAAGACGCAGCGGGTTTTTGGAAAGTGGGCGGGGAAATCCTCTGCAGGTGCGGGGTCTGGAAGCGTGATGGATTTCCAGCGACCGTCGGCCATCTGCTGGAAGATTTCGGGCTCGTTCCAATCGTAGCTGGCCAGTTGATCAGCGTGGGTGGCGATGACGTCGGCGAGGATGTCCCGCTCTTCGATTTCCAGATAGACGCCGTCGTGGCAACAGGTGGCGCGGCAGTCGGCGAGCTCGCAAATTCTCAGCGGCTTCTCAAAGGCCTCATGATCCACCCGAGCCTCGCGGATTTGTCGGGCGAGCTCGTTTTGAATGGAGGGAAAGGCGATCATTTCAGGTGGAAGTTGGGAACCGCGAATGGACGCCAAGGGACGAGAATGTTGGATGAATGGAATCACCACGAATGAAGAGGATGGGCACGAATGTGAGAGATGAACTTGATCGGCATTGCTGAATTCCATTCGTGTTCATTGGCGTCCATTCGCGGTTCCTGACTCTTCAGCCAACGCGCTGAACCCACAGAACAGGCGGGAGTTTTCCGGCGGGGTTGGCTGGAGCGGGGAGTGGTTGTCGAGATGGTCCTGGCAGGCGGAGTGGAATTCCTCCGGCGTGCGGGCGCGGAGGATGCGGTGGCTGAAGTCCTCATCGATGCCCTGGGTGATGTAGACCATCGTCTTTTTCATGCGCTGGATGTGGGCGTTCGGATCGAAGCGCTTGGTCTCGCGGGCGAGTTCGTCGTGGAGCTCATTGACGTAGTCGAGCAGATCGCGATGGCTTGGCACCGGCGGAGGGGTTCCGGAAAAGGCGGCACGGAATTGGTCGAAGATCCATGGATTCCGGATCGCGCCGCGACCGATCATCAGGCCGGCGGCATTCGATCGTGCGAGGTAGCCGAGGCCGGTGGGGACATCGACGACGTTGCCATTCGCGATGACAGGGCAGGAAAGCGTCTCGACGGCGAGCTTCACGCAGTCGGGATGGACGGGCGATTGGTAGCGCTCGGCAACGGTGCGACCGTGGATGGCGAGCGAGTCGATGGCGTGCTTGCGGAAAATTTCCAACAGCCGGGGAAACTCGTCGGCCTCGTGATAGCCGATGCGGGTCTTCACGGTGAATCTCCCGGGAATGGCCTCGCGCAGAGCTCCTAGGATGGCGTCGATGCGCTCCGGATTCCGCAGCAGTCCGCCGCCGGCGTCTTTCTTGCAGACAACGGGCGCGGGGCAGCCGAGGTTGAGGTCGATGCCGGCAACGTCGTGCTTGAGCAGGTCTTTCGCGGTTCTAACAAGTGACGGAATATCATGACCGATCATCTGCGCGAAGACGGGCTTGCCGGTTTCGTTTTCCCGGATCGAGCGGAGGATGTAGGGCTCGATTTTCGAATCCGGATGGACGCGGAAATATTCGGTCACGAACCAGTCGGGCCCGCCGCGGCGGGTGATGACGCGCATGAACGGCAGGTCGGTCACGTCCTGCATCGGGGCGAGGATGAGGGCGGGTCGGCCGTTGGGAAGGAGGGACTGCATCAGGCAGGCCGGATCATTTCAAACTGGTCGCCTGTGTGGCAGTACCAATTCGGCGAGGCCATGCGGCCGACCGGGTGGTAGAGGTCGGTGCGGATGCGGGCGCTTTCCGGATCATAGAGATCGTCGCGGACGTGGGTGCGCTGGATGAGTCCGAGGATGAGGCGGTTCTGGCCGATGAGCTGGATCGAGTGGACGGTGCATTCGAACGAGGCGGGGGCACCGGCGATGCGTGGGGTGGCGATCGTCGAAGAGGGAAGCAGGATGAGGTTTTCCCGCAGGGCCTCGCTTTCCCCGGGAGGCAGGGCGGCGGAGGTGCGGTTCATGGCTTCGGCGAGGGGTTCATCGACGAGGTTCACAACGAACTCGCCGCGGTCGCGGGCGTTGCGGGCGGAGTCTTTCGGCGTGCCGTCGTTGCGGTCGCCGGGGCAGAACATCAGCAGCGGCGGTTCGGTGCCGACGAGGTTGAAGAAGGAAAAGGGTGCGACATTGACTGAGCCGTCTTCATTGAGGGTGGTGACCCAGGCGATGGGGCGAGGGCAGACCAGGGAGGAGAGGATGGGGTAGGCGCGCTCTTCGAGGGCTCCGGTGAAGTTCAGTTCCATGAACACCGACGAGAAACCGGGAGGGTCAGGAACGCAAGGGCGGGTCGTTTGTTCAAAAAAGTTTGAACAAACGCCCGGGAACCGCTATGGGCTGCGGCATGGCGACGCCGCCCGAGCAAGAAAACGAGTCAACGAGTGCCCTGGAGGGACTTGAGCGGCAGATCGTGGACCTGTTTGTGGACGGCGTGAGGGTCCTTGGGCTGCCTCGATCGATCGGGGAAATCTACGGCGTTCTGTTCATTTCACCGACGCCTCTCGCGTTGGATGATTTGGTGGAAAAGCTGGACATCAGCAAGGGCTCGGCCAGTCAGGGCCTGCGGGCCTTGAAGGGGCTGGGCGCGGTCCGTGAAGTGGAGGGAAATGGCGAGCGGCGGACTTATTTCGAGCCGGCGGTGGACCTGAAGCGGCTGGTCGGCGGTTTCATCCGCGAGCAGGTGCGCCCGCACATCGAGAGCGGCAAGAAGAAGATCAGCAAGCTGGCGGAGGCCGCAAGGGAGGAGCCGGATCCGGAGCGTCGGGCATTTTTCCAGGAACGGGTGGCGCGCATCGACAACTGGACGCGCCGCGGCGGTCAGGTGCTGCCCCTACTGCAACGTATTCTCGGCGAATGAGTGAGGTGACGGACAGTGCGTGGTATTGCGTGAAGGCGCAGACGAAGCGCGAGCACATCGCGGCCGGGCATTTGCGCGAGCTGGAGGGCGTTGAGGTGTTCTGCCCGCGTCTGCGGTATCGAAAAGCCACCCGGCGCGGAAAAATCTGGTGGGTGGAGCCGATGTTTCCTGGCTACCTGATGGCGAAGTTCGACCTGATGAACCAAGAACGCGCGATCACCTTCAGCCAGGGCGTTCGCGGGTTGGTGCGCTTCGGCGACAAGATTCCACCGGTGCCTGACGAATTTGTCACGGCGCTGCGCCACGAGATTCTCGAGCGGGAAAAGGCCGATGGCGACGTCCTCACCCTCAACACGGTCATCGACGTTGGCGAGGAAGTGGAAGTGGCGGTCGGACCGTTCCAAGGCATGCGGGGTCAGGTGATTGCGGTGGCTCCGGCTGTCGAGCGGGTGAAAGTCTTGCTGGAGTTTTTGGGTCAGCAGAACGCGGTCGATCTCGATCTGTTCTCGATCCTCCTGCCCCGGCGCCCGATTCCGTGAGACTGTCGTCGGTTGAAGATTTGATCGCCGGAAGTGGTTTGTTCATTTTTTGTTGAACAAACCTGCGAAATTCAGAGGATGTGGGAGTCGAAGCCGCATTTTGCACCGTTTCGCCCAGATCCTCTGATTCTAGCCCCATGGTTTTCTTCGACTTGTGAAGAATCGACCAAGGGCGGCAGCGTCACCAAGCCTTCCCAACGACCCATGAGCGTCAAGCCAACATCCTCCCAGCAGGGCAAAACCGCAGTCGTGACAGGCGGCGCGGGATTCGTGCCATCCCATCTCATCGAGCGCCTTCTTCATGACGGCTTGAAGGTGATCGCCCTCGACAACTTCGTCACCGGGCACCCCCGCAATC
This sequence comes from Verrucomicrobiaceae bacterium, assembly GCA_027485995.1. Taxonomy (GTDB): domain Bacteria; phylum Verrucomicrobiota; class Verrucomicrobiia; order Verrucomicrobiales; family Akkermansiaceae; genus Luteolibacter. The sequence goes on along the minus strand of JAIXPW010000263.1, from coordinate 102,547 downwards.
TGGCGCACCTCGAAGGAAATGAGAATTTCCGCTTCATTGAGCACGACGTCTCCCTGCCCTTCGACGTCGAGGGTCCTGTGGACTACGTGTTCCACATGGCCTCGCCCGCAAGCCCGATCGACTACGTCAAGATTCCGATCGAGACCCTGAAGGCAGGCTCCTACGCCTCGCACAATGCCCTCGACCTGGCTCTTGCGAAGGGTGCCACCTACCTGGTCGCCTCCACCTCCGAGGTGTATGGCGACCCCGAAATCCACCCGCAGCCCGAAACCTACTGGGGAAATGTCAACTCGATCGGCGTCCGCAGCTGTTATGACGAGGCGAAGCGCTACGCCGAGGCGGCCACCATGGCTTACCATCGCGCCCACGGGCTCGACACGAAGATCGTCCGGATTTTCAATACCTACGGCCCGCGCATGCGACTGGATGACGGTCGCGTGGTGCCGGCCTTCATTGGCCAGGCCCTGCGCGGCGAGCCGATGACGCTGTTCGGTGATGGTTCGCAAACGCGTTCGTTCTGTTACGTGTCTGACCTCGTCGAAGGCATCTGGCGTCTCGCCCGTTCGGAGACCCACGAGCCGGTCAACTGCGGCAATCCCCATGAAATGACGATCCGGCAGTTCGCGGAGGAGATCGCCCGTCATTTCGGGCTGGAGCTCAATGTCGTCGAGCAGCCGCTGCCGCCGGATGACCCTAAGGTTCGCAAGCCTGACATCACTCGCGCGAAAGCCGTGCTCGACTGGCAGCCTGTCGTTCCCTTCGACGAGGGGATCGCCAAGACGATCGAGTATTTCCGCGGGTTTGTGGGCTCCACGTCGCATTGATGTCTTCTGATCGGCCCATCGACTTCCTGATCGTCGGGGCTGGTTTTTCCGGCCTGGTGATCGCGGAGCAGTTGTCCAACGCGGGTTGGAAATGCGTCATTGTAGATAAGAGACCGCATGTCGGAGGAAATGCCTACGACTACCGTGACGAGGCCGGGGTGCTGATCCATCCGTATGGACCTCACTATTTCAGGACCAACTCGCCACGGATCGTCGACTACCTCTCCCGCTTCACCGACTGGCACCCGGTCGAGTACCAGGTGAAGAGCTTTTCAGAGAACCGGTATTGGACCTTTCCGATCAATCTCGACACCTTCGAGGAACTCCTCGGCCGCCCATCCACGACGGAGGAATTCGAGTCATGGCTTGAGGAAAAACGGGAGCCGGTCGAGCTGCCGAAAAACTCCGAGGAGGTCATCGTTTCCCAGGTGGGCCGCGAGCTCTACGAGCGGTTCTTTGAAGGTTACACCCTGAAACAGTGGCAGCGGCATCCGCGCGATCTCGACCCATCCGTCTGCGGGCGGATTCCGATCCGAACCAACCGCGACCGTCGATATCTCCGGGAGGAGTTTCAGGCCCTGCCGAGCGAAGGGTATTCAACCATGTTCCAGCGGATGATCTCGGCCTCTCCGGGCCTTGAGGTTCATTTGGATCTGGATTTCCACGAGGCAAAGGTCCGCTGGCCCCACCGACATCTGGTTTTCACCGGACCCATCGACGAATACTTCGACCGCTGTTATGGCCCGCTTCCCTACCGGTCGCTGCGCTTTGAACACGAAAGCTTCACGGCCGAACAACTGGTGGAGCGGGAATCCATTTCCGGGAAAAGGAATCACTGGCAACCGGAGATGCAGGTGAACTACCCGGACGCGGAGGTGCCCTTCACCCGCATCGTGGAGATGAAACATGCCACCGGTCAGGAGATCGACGCCACCACGATCGTCCGGGAGTTTCCAGAAGCCTGGGAGCCCGGCAAAGAGCCCTTCTATCCGATCCCCGCAGAGGACGCCAAGGCCGCCTACCGCCGCTATGCTGAACTCGCGGAGAACGAAGAGAACGTCTCGTTCGTGGGTCGGCTCGCCACCTACCGCTATTACAACATGGACCAGGTCACAGGCATGGCCCTGACCGAAGCCGCGAAGCTGATCGAGCGCTTCGGAGCTGCCACGCACGCATGAGTCTCCAGGAAAAACTCAAGGATCGCAGTGCCGTGATCGGCGTCGTCGGTCTCGGCTACGTCGGACTGCCGCTCGTGCTGGCCTATGCCCGCGCCGGCATCCGTGCGGTGGGTTTCGACATCGACACGGCGAAGTCCGATGCGATTCACGCGGGCCGCAGCTACATCAAGCACATCCCGTCCGAACACATCGCGGAGTCCCTCGCTGCCGGAACCTTGGATGCCACGACGGATTTCGCCCGTGTTTCCGAATGCGATGCCATCATCCTCTGCGTGCCGACGCCGCTCGATCACCATTTCGAGCCGGATCTGAGTTATGTCATCGACACCATCGAGTCGGTCGTTCCGCACATGAAGGCGGGCCAGGTGGTCAGCCTCGAAAGCACCACCTATCCCGGCACCACGGATGAGGAACTCCTGAGCCGGGTCGAAGCCGCCGGGTTCAAGGCGGGTGAATCGGTTTACGTCGTTTACTCCCCCGAACGCGAGGACCCGGGCAATCCGAAGTTCTCAGCGACGAACATCCCGAAGGTCGTCGGTGGCATCACGCCCGCCTGCCTTGAAGCCGGAGTCGCCCTCTACGGCGCGGTCTTCGAACAGGTCGTGCCGGTCAGTTCCTGCAAGGTCGCCGAGCTGACCAAGCTCCTCGAAAACATTTTCCGAGCGGTGAACATCGGGCTCGTCAACGAGCTGAAGATCGCCGCGGACGCGATGGGCATCGACATCTGGGAGGTCATCCGCGCCGCCTCGACCAAGCCCTTCGGCTTCACCCCCTTCTATCCCGGACCTGGCCTCGGTGGTCACTGCATCCCGATCGATCCGTTCTACCTCACGTGGAAAGCCCGCGAGTATGGCGTCCACACCCGCTTCATTGAGCTGGCCGGGGAGATCAACCGCTCGATGCCGAAGTACGTCGTCAATCGTACCATGGAGGCCCTCAACACCAAGGGCAAGGCAGTCAATGGCAGCCGCATCCTGATCCTCGGACTCGCCTACAAGGCCAACGTCGATGACATGCGGGAGTCTCCGACCTTCGAGCTGCTCGATCGTTTCAAGTCCCTTGGCGCGGTGGTCGATTTCCACGATCCGCATATCCGTGTCGTCGGCCCGACCCGCGAGCACATGGCCTGGGCCGGAAAGGAATCAGTGGCGTGGTCGCCGGAGAACATCGCATCTTACGACTGCATCGTGATCTCCACCCATCACGCCGCCTTCGACCTCACCGAGCTGGCCGCTTCCGCCGATCTGATCATCGACACCAGGAACGCCATGGCCGCCATCGCCACCCGGGAAGGCCAGGTCCTCAAGGCCTGATCTCTTCTCTTGAGTCTTGAATCTTCAAGTCTTGCCTCTTCTCCCATGCCCGTCCCCCTTCTCGACGTCAACGCCCAGAACCTCCCGCTCGAAGCCGAGCTGAAGGAGGTCTTCGAGCGCGTCCTGCATACCGGTCGGTTCATCCTTGGAGATGAGGTCGATGCCTTCGAGGCCGAGTGCGCCGCGCTTGTCGGTGCGAAACACGCGATCTCGATGTCCTCCGGCACCGATGCGCTGCTCGCCGCGTTCATGGCCCTGAACCTCGGCCCTGGCGATGAAGTGCTCTGCCCGGCTTTCACCTTCTTCGCCACCGCCGGCTGCATTGCCCGCACGGGAGCCACGCCGGTGTTCTGCGACGTCTGCCCGGTTTGCTTCAACATCGACCTCGACTCCGCCGCTGAGCGCCTGACTTCGAAAACAAAGGCCATTGTTCCCGTCCACCTCTTCGGGCAGTCCGCAGCGATGGATGAGGTGATGGCCTTTGCAAAGCAGCATGGGCTCGCCGTGATCGAGGATGCGGCGCAGGCGATCGGCTCGACCTACAAGGGCGTCGGCTGCGGCACCATCGGCGACTACGGTTGTTATAGTTTTTTCCCGTCGAAGAATCTCGGCGGCTTCGGTGACGGCGGCCTGATCACCACCAACGACGATGCCCGGGCCGAGCAGCTCAAGCAGCTCCGCAACCACGGGATGCATCCGAAGTATTATCATTCCTTCGTCGGCGCGAACTTCCGCATGGACGCGCTGCAGTGCGCCCTGCTTCGGGTGAAGCTCCGCCACTATGCGGAATACACCGATGGCCGCCGCCGCAATGCTGCGTTCTACACGGAGAAATTGTCGGCACTGTCCGGTGTTTCGACCGCCCGCGAGTCCGACTGCTGCTGCCCGGAAGGCCAGACCGCCCGTCTTGAGAGGGAGGGCATCCGCCTTCTACTGCCTGTCTCGTACCAGCACAACGGCCACATCTGGAACCAATACACCCTGCGGGTGATCGGGGATGGCCGACGCGACGCGCTGAAGCAGCACCTCATCGACAAGGGCATCGGCTGCGAGGTCTATTATCCGGTGCCGCTGCACCGCCAGGAGTGCTTCCAATCCCTTCCCGCGCAGGCCATCCAGGCCTGTCCGGTGTCCGAACGTCTCGCCACCGAGGTGCTCAGCATCCCGATCTATCCCGAGCTGTTGGAAAGCCAGCGTCAGGAGGTCGTCGAGGCCATCGCGGGCTTTCTTTCCTGAACCTGTTTGCCGACTGGATGAACCAACCCGACTATCGAGTTCTCATGGCGGGAGTGGTTCCGCCACCCGTGCACGGGGCGTCGCTCGCCACGCGGGCCTTGTTTGATGCGGACCTTGCTCCGGTTTCAAAGATCCTGCTGGAGATCCGCTCGAGCACGAATCTGGAGAACGTCGGCAAGGCCTCGATTGGGAAAGGCCTCGGACTGATCGCGCTGGTCGCTCGTTGCATCCGGTTGAAGCTCACGAAAGGCGGCCGTGTTCTCTACTACACTCCTGGTAGTGCGTCCTTTGTTCCCTTCGTTCGTGACGTGTTGTTCCTCGGCCTGTGCCGTCCGTTTTTCTCCAAAACCGTCCTTCATTATCACTCCGGCGGGCTCCCGGATTACCTCGCGGCCAGCCCGGTGAGGAATTTTCTCGGGCGCTGGATCTACGGTCGAGGTGCCTGGGCGGTCAGCCTTTCCAGACACACGCCCGTTCCAGGACTGGCTTTCGGAGCCGCAGAGGAGTTTGAAGTCGCCAACGGTCTCGATGTTCCGCCGCCTCCAGCGGTCGAGCGCCAGGACGATGAATTCCGGGTGCTGTTTCTCGGCAATCTCTATGAGGACAAGGGCGTCTTTGATCTTCTCAAGGCCTGCACGCTCGCGGCGACCAGGCTTTCGAAACCGATCCGGTTGCGTTTCATCGGAAAATGGCCGGACGAGGCCACACGGGAAAGCTTCGAGGCCCTGTGCGCCGAAGCCCCTGCCAACCTGAAGGTCGACCCGCCCGCTCCCGCTTATGGTGATGACAAGTGGAAAGCCCTCGCGGAAGCCGATGTGTTCGCGTTTCCTTCCTTCTATCGCTCCGAGAATTTCCCGCTGGTCCTGATCGAAGCCCTGGCCTGCGGCCTGCCGGTGGTGGCCACCAACTGGCGCGGCATTCCCTCGATCATCGAAGAGGGCGTCAACGGCTACATGGTTGAACCCCGCGACTGCGCGGCAATGGCCGACAAGTTGGTCCAGCTCGCCCTTGACCCCGAACTCCGGGCCCGTCTGGCCAAACAAGGCCGCGACACCTACGAGCGCCGCTTGACCCTTTCCGCCCATGTGGGAGCGATGCGCGACATCCTGGTGAAAGCCTGCAGTGCCTCTTGAACGCAGCATGAACCAGAAGCTCTTCATCGCCGGCCATCGCGGCATGGTGGGTTCTGCCCTGGTTCGTCTGGCTCCGGAAATCGGCCGTTACGACGTGCTGACCGCCCCACGGACCGAACTCGATCTGCTCGATCAGCGTTCGACCTTCGACTGGCTTGAGAGTCATCGTCCCGACCAGGTTGTGATCGCCGCCGCCAAGGTCGGTGGCATCCACGCGAATTCCGCCTATCCGGCAGATTTCATTCACGAAAATCTGCTCATCGTCTCCAACCTCGTCGAAGGCAGCCGCCGCGCGGGGGTGAAACGGCTGCTCTTTCTTGGCAGCTCCTGCATCTACCCGAAGCACGCGTCGCAGCCGATGCCGGAAAGCTGCCTGCTGACGGGTCCGCTCGAGCCAACCAACGAGGCCTACGCCATCGCCAAGATCGCCGGACTGAAGCTTTGCCAGCACTACCGCGCCCAGCACGGCCTGCTTTACCACAGCGCCATGCCGACCAACCTGTATGGCCCTGGCGACAACTATCATCCGGAAAACTCCCACGTCATGGCGGCCCTCATCCGCCGCTTTCATGAGGCGAAGGTGCGCGGCGATTCCAGCGTCACGATCTGGGGCACCGGCACACCACGGCGCGAATTTCTCCACGTCGATGACCTCGCTTCCGCCTGTTTCCATCTGCTCTCGCTGGAGTCACCGCCGGACTGGGTGAATGTCGGCACCGGGGAAGATCTGAGCATCCGCGAGCTCGCCTCGCTTGTCGCGGAAACCGTCGGCTTCTCCGGCACCATCCTGACGGATCCCTCCAAGCCCGATGGCACGCCGCGCAAGCTGCTGGACATCTCACTCATCCGGGAAACCGGCTGGTCTCCACGCACCGGACTCCGGGACGGACTCGCCGCTGCCTATTCGGATTTCCTTGCAAGCCTCGAAGCCGGTGTGGTTCGCCTGAGTTGAGCACGCTTCATGAAGGATCAGAATGGCCCGCAGCGGATCCTGTTTGGAGCACTTGCATTTTCCTTCCTCGTCTTCTTCATCGTCATCGTGATCATTGCCGATCGCGGAGATGGAAATCGCTGGTGGGGATTCCTCGTGCGGCACCGATACGGAGACAAACTCGGCCACCTCATCCTCGTCGGCACCCTTTCCTTTCTCGGCAATCTCGCCTTCTCGATCCGCCCGCTGCGGTGGCTGCCGCGCCGGATCACGACGGTCACGTTCATCCTCTTCCTGCTGCTGACAATCGAAGAACTGTCCCAAGCCTTCATTCCGTCCCGATCCTGCGACGTCCTCGACTGGCTCGCCGACGTCTGCGGCCTCGCCCTTGGCCAGTTTATCGCGCTCGGCATTCGTGCCCGCCTGATGCGCTAGGCCCGAATGAAGCCAGCAAAGCAACCCGGCCCCCAAGTCGATCCCTCTCCCGGTCTACCACAAAATCCCTCTCACCAATCCGCTGAGGCGGACCCACTCATCCAAACCAACATCCTGACAACATGAGCACCAGCAAACGCATCCTCGTCGCCGGCGGCGGCGGCTTCATCGGCGGCGAACTCGCCCGCGTCCTTATCGAGCGCGGCCACCAGGTCGTCGTTGCCGACATCAAGCCACTCGACAAGTGGTATCAACTTCATCCGACCGCCGAGAACCTCGTTCTCGACCTCGAACTCCGCGAAGCCTGCATGCAGGCCACCGCGGGATGCGATGAAGTCTACAATCTGGCCTGCAACATGGGCGGCATGGGCTTCATCACCAAGAACAAGGCGCTCTGCATGCTCAGCGTCCTGCTCAGCACCCACCTGCTCCTCGCCGCCAAGGAGAATGGCGCGAAGGCTTATTTCTACTCCTCGTCCGCCTGCGCCTATCCGGACTACCGCCAGGAAGAAGCAGCCGTCGTGGCGCTCAAGGAATCCGACGCCTATCCCGCCATGCCGGAAGACGGTTACGGTTGGGAAAAGCTGTTCTCCGAGCGCCTTTGCCGCCACTTCGAGGAGGACTACAACATGACCGTCCGCATGTTCCGCTTCCACAACGTCTATGGTCCGAAGGGCACCTGGGACGGTGGTCGTGAAAAGGCTCCGGCCGCGCTTTGCCGCAAGGTCATCGAGGCGATCGACAGCGGCACGATGGAAGTCGAGATCTGGGGCGATGGCGAGCAGACCCGCTCGTTCATGTTCATCGACGACTGCATCACCGGCATCGACAAGCTGATGGCGTCCGACTACTCGCAGCCGCTCAATCTTGGCCGAAGCGAACTGGTTTCGATCAATGGCACGCTCGACATCATCGAGAAGATCGCCGGCGTGAAGGTGAAGCGGAAGTACAAGCTCGACGCGCCACAGGGTGTTCGCGGCCGCAACTCTGACAACACGCTCATCAAGGAAGTCCTCGGCTGGGAGCCTGGCATCGACCTCGCGACCGGTCTGGAGAAGACCTACTGGTGGATCAAGGAGCAGCACGAAAAGCGCAAGCGCGGCGAATCCGTCGTGCAGTGAGTCCGGCTTCCAAAGCCACGCCCTTCTGATATCAAATTAGAACCTGGCATTTGGAACTTGGAACCTGATGAAAACCGTCCTCGTTTCCGGTTGTTACGATCTGCTCCATGCGGGCCACATGGCCTTCCTGGAGCAGGCCGCATCGTTCGGCCAGCTTCACGTCTGCGTGGGGGCGGACGCCAACGTCGAGGAGCTGAAAGGACGTCCGCCACTGTTCTCCCAGGAGGAGCGGGTTTATCTGCTCAACCGCTTGAAATGTGTGCATGAGGCACGGGTTTCCGGCGGCTGGGGGATGCTCGATTTCGCGCCTGATCTGGATCAACTCCGCCCGGATGTGTTCGTCGTCAATCACGACGGGCACACGCCGGGAAAGGAGGCGCTCTGTCGGGAAAAAGGCATCGAGTATCTCGTGCTCGACCGCATCCCGGCGGAGAATTTCCCTGCCCGCAGCAGCACGGATTCCAAAGCCCGAAACGCCCTGCCCTACCGGGTCTGCATCGCAGGCGGTTGGCTCGACCAGCCATGGGTTTCCGAACTAGCGGCGGGTCCGGTGATCGTGGCGCAGCTTGAGCCGACGATCGAGTTCATGGACCGCGCCGGGATGGCGACCAGCAGCCGCCGGGCGGCGGAAATCCTCTGGGGTCGGAAGCTTCCGGATACGCGCCTGGAGCACCAGGCGAAGGTCCTTTTCTCCTTCGAGAATCCACCTGGCACGCGCTACGTTTCAGGCTCACAGGATGCCCTTGGATTCATGCTGCCAGGCATCAACCGCCTCGACTACGCCGGCGGGTTCTGGCCGGAGAAGATTGATCGCTGCGTGGACCCGGTAATCGCGGGCTGGCTCCAGTCCGTGCTGCACCTCGTGCCGGTTTGTGACCGCCCTGAGGGCTACGACCCGCTGTTGGAAAAGAATCTGGACCCCGTCCATGCCCGCCGTCTTGCCGCCTCGGGGCACCTGGCCTGGGAGTCGATCCTGAAACGCGACGCCGTCGGGCTCGGACAGGCCCTCAACGAAACCCTCGAAAGCTGGCGGCAGCTCCTTCCACTGACCGTTTCCGATGAGCTGATGGAACGCCGGGCCTCGCTCGCCTCCGGAGCCCTCGGTTCCTGTTACTCGGGCTGTGGCGGCGGCTACCTGATGATGGTTTCTGAAAGCCGCCCTTCGGACGCTGTGCCCTTGAGGATCAGCCTTCCTTCCCTTCATTTTTAAGCGATGAATTCCACACATTCCGCCTCGACGCTTCCCAGGGTCAATGTCCTTGGGATTGGCATCAGCGACGTAAACATGGGAACCGCCCTCACCGAGGTTGAGGCTGCGGTCGAGGTCCCGGGCTTGCTCGGGTATGTCACCGTCACGGGAGTCCATGGCGTGATCGAGTCCCAGAGTGACCACGATCTGCAGTGCATCCACAACGCGAGTTATCTCTCGATTCCCGACGGTATCCCGATGGTGTGGATGGGCTGGATGCGTGGCCACAGCACGATGGAGCAGGTCTGTGGTCCCGAGTTCATGCCCGCGCTGCTTGAAAGGGGATTGCCGGCCAAGCGCCGCCATTTCCTGTGGGGTGGGGGAGATGGTGTGGTGGAACAGCTTTCCGCTGCGTTGACGGAGAGGCATCCGGAACTGGAAATCGTTGGCACTTGCACACCGCCGTTCCGCCCCCTCAGCGATGAGGAAGAGCTGGAGTTGGTGGATCAGATCATCCGCCTGAGGCCACATTTTTTCTGGGTCGGTCTGAGCACGCCGAAGCAGGAGCGCTTCATGTCCGGCTTCATCGCCCGGCATGGAGACAAGATCCGCTCGGCGTCTCATGGACTGCTGTTCTTCGGGGTCGGAGCGGCCTTCGATTTCCAGGCAGGCCTGGTGCAGGAGGCTCCGAGCTGGATTCGTGGCAGTGGCTTTGAATGGCTGTTCCGGATGGCGATGGATCCCAAGCGCCTGTGGCGACGCTATCTGCGGAACAATCCGCGTTTCCTCGCGGGAATGCTGGCCCAGTTGAGCGGACTGCGGCACTACCCGATGCGTGGCCTTCAGTCCCAGGATCAAGCCTGATTTCGCGGATGCCTGCCACCCGAGTGTTTGTCAGTGGCTGCTTCGATGTGCTTCATGCGGGTCATGTGCGCTTCTTCGAGGAGGCCCGCGCCTTGGGAGGTCACCTGATCGTTTCCGTGGCCTCCGAAGAATCGCTCTGGCGGCACAAACAGCGGCGTCCCTCGATTCCAGACGAGCACAAGCAGGTGCTGATCGGCTCGCTGACGATGGTGGATGAAGTCGTGTTGGGCCAGGGTGGCCAGCTCGGACTGGATTTCGAAGCCCACTTCCGTCGCCTCCGTCCGGAGATCCTGGCCGTCAATTCCGACGACTCGTTCATCGAGTTGAAACGCCGCCTGTGCGAGGAGGTGGGATCCCGTCTGGTGGTTCTCCATCCCACCAAACCCGGCGAGGATGTTGTCACCTCCAGCTCGATCGCCCGCTGGATGCAGGCCCCGGAAGAGGCCCCGCTGCGGGTGGACTTCGCAGGTGGCTGGCTCGATGTGCCGAGATATGCAAAGCCCGGAGCCTGGATTGTGAACTGCGCGATTTCGCCAATGGTCTCCCTGAGACACTGGCCCTATGAGCGCAATGCCGGTCTGGGTGGCAGCGGGGCCTGGGCCCTCTTGAATGGTCGGGACGGGATCGATGCCGAACTTGATCTCGGTGTCGGCTGGCAGGATCCGGCGGTGATTCGTGAATCCGGCGCCTGCGTCTGGCGCTCCGGACCTCGTCCAGCTCTCGAATTCAAATCCAATGGCGAGTTCCTGAACGGCTGCATGGCCTTGCTATGGACGGGAAAATCCCACGACACTCCCGGAATCGCGAAACTCGCCCGGGACTTCGAAGCCATCGCCCGCGCCGCCACGATCGCCAGGGTAGCGGTGAAGCTCGATGACCTGAACCTCCTCGCAGAAGCCGTCCGCTCCTCCTACCGGGTCCAGCTCGAAGAAGGCATGGAACCCATCCAGCCCCCTGCCGGAGCCCTCGCCTCCAAGTACTGCGGTGGAGGCCACGGCGGCTACGCCCTCATCCTTTTCCCCGGACCCGATCAACGGAAATCGGCACTTGAAGAGACCCGGGACCTCCGTCCCATCGAGCCCTTTTCACGACTCTGACCGACCCATGTCGTCCCACATCCATCCCGAGTTCCACCGTTTCCTCAGTCGTCATGACAAGGAAACCCTTCTCGGCCAGAAAGGGCTCGTCGTCTGGATGTGCGGGCTTTCCGGCTCCGGGAAATCGACCATCTCCAACGCCGCCGAGCGGGTGCTGCACCAGCAGGGGCGCTTCACGATCATTCTGGACGGCGACAACCTTCGGACCGGCCTCAATGCCAACCTCGGCTTCAGCGATCAGGATCGGCTCGAAAACATCCGCCGCATTTCGGAAACCGCCAAGGTCCTGGCCTCCAACGGCGTCATCACCTTCGTCTCCGCCATCACCCCGCGCGGCGAACTGCGTGATCTTGCCCGCGGGATTCTTGGCGACGACTTCTTCGAGGTCTATGTGAAGGCCAGCTTCGAGGCTTGTGAGAAGCGCGATGTGAAGGGCCTCTATGCCAAGGCCGCCAAGGGCGAGATCCCGAACTTCACCGGTCGGGACAGCTCGTTCGAGCCGCCGGTCAGCCCTCAGCTCGTCCTCGATACCGAGCAGTTGACCATCGAGGACGCCGCATTTGAGTTGCTCGAAGCCATTCGAAGTCAGCTCCATCTGGCTGATTCCTGATAAAGTTGCTAAAGTTGGTAATTATTACTTGCCTGCGCGGAGGAGTCTCATTACCTCCTCGCCGCGCTCCGGCCTCAAGCCGTTGATTTCCAGACCAACCGTTCTTTTCCTGTGCCCAGCTATCAGCTCTCCCACCTCGACCAAATCGAAGCCGAGGCGATCTTCATCCTCCGCGAAACGGCCGCCCAGTTTGAGAATCCGGGCCTGCTTTTCTCCGGTGGAAAGGACTCGATCGTCATGGCCTGGATCGCCCGCAAGGCCTTCCACCCGGCGCGCATGCCGTTTCCGCTGGTCCACGTGGACACCGGGCACAATTTCCCTGAGACCATCGAGTATCGAGATGATTTCGCTGCGAAACTTGAGGCGCGGCTCATCGTTGGCTCCGTCCAAAAGTCGATCGACGAAGGCCGTGTGGTCGAGGAAAAGGGCCCGAACGCCTCCCGCAACCGCGCCCAGACGACCACCCTCCTCGACACCATTGCCGATTACCAGTTCGACGCGCTGCTCGGCGGTGGCCGCCGCGACGAGGAAAAGGCCCGCGCGAAGGAGCGCTTCTTTTCTCATCGCGACGACTTCGGCCAGTGGGATCCGAAAAACCAGCGCCCCGAGCTCTGGAATCTTTTCAACGGCCGCAAGCACCCCGGCGAGCACTTCCGCGTCTTCCCGCTGTCCAATTTCACCGAGATGGACATCTGGATGTACATGCACCGCGAGGGAATCGTCCTCCCCAGCCTCTATTACGCCCACGAGCGCGACACCGTCACCCGCAATGGCACCATCCTCGCCGTTTCGGAATTCGTGCAGCCTCGCGACGGGGAAACGGTCGAGCGCAAGGTGATCCGCTTCCGCACCATGGGCGATGCCACCATCACCGGGGCCATCGAGTCCACCGCCGACACCATGGAGAAGATCATCGAGGAAGTCGCCGCCGCCCGTCAGACCGAGCGTGGCAACCGCGCCGACGACAAACGTTCTGAAACCGCCATGGAGGACCGCAAGAAGGAGGGGTATTTCTAAAGAAGAGTTTGTCAGTGTTCGGTGTTCAGTTTTCAGGATTTGAAGACTCCCACTGGCTGCTGACTGACGACAACTCTCCGCTGAAAACTTCAAACTGAACACTCGCAAACTTTCCCCATGGACCTTCTCCGCTTCACCACCGCTGGCTCCGTTGACGATGGCAAATCCACGCTCATCGGTCGGCTGCTTTACGATTCCAAGTCGATCTTCGAGGACCAGCTCGAGGCCATCGAGGAAACGTCGAAGCGCCGCGGCGACGGCCATGTGGACCTCGCGCTTCTAACAGACGGGCTCAAGGCCGAGCGCGAGCAGGGCATCACCATCGATGTCGCCTACCGTTATTTCGCCACGCCGAAGCGGAAGTTCATCATCGCCGACACGCCAGGGCACATCCAGTACACCCGCAACATGGTGACCGGGGCTTCGACGGCGAACCTCGCCATCATCCTTGTCGATGCACGCAAGGGCGTCATCGAGCAGACGAAGCGCCACAGCTTCATCGCCAACCTGCTCCGCATCCAGCACGTCGTGGTCGCCGTCAACAAGATGGACCTCGTGGACTACTCGGAAGAGGTTTACAACCAGATCATCAAGCACTATCAGGAGTTCGCCTCGCGCCTCGACAACATCGTCGACATCACGCCGATCCCGATCTCGGCCTTGAATGGCGACAACGTCGTCGACAAGTCCACCAACATGCCCTGGTTCCAGGGTCCTTCGCTGCTCTATCACCTCGAGCACGTCTATGTCGGCGGCGAGGAAAACCACGTCGATGCGCGATTCCCCGTCCAGTGGGTGATCCGCCCGCAGAGTGACGAATGGCATGACTTTCGCGGCTATGCGGGTCGTGTGGCCGGCGGCGTGTTCAAGCCCGGCGACGAGATCACCGTCCAGCCCTCCGGTTTCACCAGCCGGATCAAGGCGATCCACACGGCCGACGCCAGTCTCGATGAAGCGTACGCCCCGCAAAGCGTGACCCTCACCCTCTGTGACGAGATCGACATCTCGCGCGGGGACATGATCATCAAGCGCAACAATCCGCCGCAGGTTTCCCAGGATCTGGAAGCGATGATCTGCTGGTTCTCGAACAAGCCGATGCCTCCCCGCGCCAAGCTCCTGCTCCGCCACACCACGCGGGAAATGCAGGCCATTGTCAGCGAGGTGAAGTACCTCGTGGACATCAACACACTTCACAAGATCGAGGAGCCCGGAACGTTCGCCATGAACGACATCGGCCGCATCTCCCTGCGCACCGCCCAGCCGGTGATCCACGATTCCTATCGAAGGAACCGCCAGACCGGCTCCTTCATCCTCATCGATCCCGGCACCAATGAAACGGTGGCCGCGGGGATGATCATTTAGGCCCGTTCCTGGCGGATTGTCAGGAATTCCGAAGGTCGCCTGTTCCTCTCTGGGCAGGCGTCCCACTCACGCTCACGGCGTGACCCAGATCCAACCACCAGCATCGTGTCAGCCGTACTGATCATTGCAGGGGGAGACATCTCCAACAAGCTGCCCCACCTGCGGGCAGGTTTTGCGTGTCCCGCCCTCATTCCCCTCAACACGCGGCCGCTGGCCTCCTACGTCATCGAGTTCTATCGGGGCCGGCATGACGTCCACCTTTTTGTGGACGAGGCCTTCCTCCAGGAGGTGCAGATCGAACTGCCCCCGCGCCGCCACGGCTTCACCCTTCATGGCGTCGTTCGTGGCCAGGGGGTGGTCGATACCCTTCGCCAGGCGCTTCAGGCGGTGCCGGCCTCCGAGGACCTCATCGTCAATCTCGTCACCACCATTCCGGTGGCCGATCCCGAGCTCAACGAGGTCCAGGGGGGAAGCCTGCCAGCCCATTCCACCTCGGCCTGGTCCGCCATCTCCCGCAGCGGCGAAAGTCTGGAGTTTCACGCCAAGGGTGAGGTCCGGCCGGATCACTCACTCGCCTTCACCGGCATCTTCCGTCTGGAAGCGGCCGTGCTCTCTGCAGCGGTCGAGTCGGCTCCGCGTCGCCAGGATCTTCTCTCGGTGGTCGAGGAGGCTGCCTCCCTTTCCCCTCTCCAGCTCCGCGAGGTGGAGTGGATCGACTGCGGGCATGAGACAAACTACTATCGCAGCCGGGCGGCCCTGATCAACAGCCGCTCGTTCAACCGCCTGCGGGTGGACTCCCGTCGCGGCACGATCATCAAGTCCTCCAGCGACAAGGAAAAGCTCGCCCGCGAGGTTTCCTACCTCGAGACCCTGCCACCCGGACTGCGGATTCTCTTTCCCAGACTCGTCTCCGTGTCCGGCTCAGAAGGCAGGGTGGATTCCTATGAAATGGAGTACTACGGCTATCCGAACCTGGCCGAGTACCTGATCTACTGGAACCTTAGTAAGGAAAGCTGGTGGCGCTGCTTCGATGGACTGCATACCACCCTGTCACTTTTCCGCGAGCACCCCGCCTCCATCGGTCCCGCGAGTTACCGGGATTTTCATTGGAACAAGACCATCGCCCGCATCGACTCCTATCTCTCCAGCATCCCGGATGCGTCCTTGCGGGAGACGCTTTCCAAAACAGGTCTCAGCATCGGAGGGCGGGCGATCCCGCCGCTTCCCCAACTCCTGGCCTCCGCCGAAGAGGTCATCACCCGCGCCTACCGGGAGCAGGAGTTCGGCACCGTCCACGGCGACTACTGCTTCAACAACATCCTCTTCGATGTCGCCTCCGGCATCGTCCGGCTGATCGATCCGCGTGGCAGTTTCGGGCCATCCCTCACGGGCACCTTCGGGGACTGGCGCTACGACCTCGCCAAGCTTTCGCACTCCTCCATCGGCCACTACGACTACATGGTCAATGGCCTCTTCGAGGTCGTCCGGGAGGCTCCGGCCTCGTTCCGGCTCGACCTCGGCCTGCGGCCCAATGCTCCATGGCTCCAGGAAATGACCCGCTGGCTGGTCAGCGAACAAGGGGCGGACCCGCGCGAGATCTCGGTCATGACCGCCCTGCTCTTCCTTTCCATGTGTCCGCTCCACGCGGACGATTCCCAACGCCAGCTCGCCTTCTTCCTGCGGGGACTGGAACTCCTCACCCAAGCACTCGACTGACCCATGGCCCGCATCTGTCTCGATCTAGACGGCGTCATCGCCGAACTCAAGAAACCCGGTCAAACCTACCGGACCCTCGACCCCGTTCCCGGTGCCGTCGAGAAACTCCGCGCCTTCAAGGCCGCCGGGCACTATCTGATCATCCAGACCGCCCGTCACATGAAGACCTGCGGAGCCAACGTCGGATTGGTCAATGCACGCATTGCCAAGGACACCCTCGATTGGCTTGAGGATCATGGCATCCCCTACGACGAGATCTACTTCGGCAAGCCCTGGGCGCAGATCTACATCGATGACAACGGCTTCCGCTTTCTGGACTGGAATGCGATCGCCGACGACGCCTCGAATCTCCCCGGAAACCGCGAGGAAATCGCCGGGGCGGGTGGGAATGTCTGACGGGTCCGGCGGACGAGCTACCTTTTACGAACGCCATGAACTTCGTCATCCCGATGGCTGGACTTGGGAGCCGCTTCGTCGAAGCGGGGTACCAACTTCCAAAGCCCCTCCTCCCGGCCCACGGCAAGACCCTGCTGGAGTGGAGTGTTGATTCGCTGCCACTGGAGCTGGCGACACGCCTCATTTTCGTAGGTCTGAAGGAGCACCGCGATGCCCATGATCTCGAGAACGTGGTCCGCGCGCTCTATGCCGAGTACGACCCGCAGTTCCTCTGGCTCGACCAGACCACCCGTGGACAGGCGGAGACCGTCTGGCTCGCGGGTTCCCTGATGGATCCGGATGTCGGCTTGCTGATTTTCAACATCGACACCGCCTTCCGCTCCTCGGGCCTCGCCGATCTTCTTCGCGACTCCGATCACGATGGCGTGTTGGGTGCGTTCACCTCCACGGAGCCGCGCTTCAGTTTCGCGAGCACCGACGAGGCAGGCACGGTTCTCGAGGTTCGCGAAAAATCGGTGATCTCCTCCAGTGCCCTCACCGGCCTTTACCATTTCGCCTCCACCGCCGCCTTTCTGGAGATCGCAGGATCCGCGATCGCCGCGAACGAACTGGAGAAGGGTGAGTTCTACGTGGCCCCGCTTTACAACCGCCTGATCGAACGCGGGGCACGCTTCGTGCTGGACCGCTGCGAGGAGCACTGGATTCTCGGAACACCTGCCGAATACGAGTCCTTCCTTTCGGAACCTCCCTTGCCGCAGTGAAGCCACCCGTCGTCACCATCACCAACTTCTGCCTGAACCACGCCGGGTATTTCGACTGGCTGGTGACGGGCTTCGGCCTGCTCCAGGAGCGTGGCCAGCTCCGCCTTCGCTTCCGGCTTCCGCCTTCGAAAACCGCCCTCCGCCACCGCTATTTCCGCTGGGGAGCCAAGGCCATCGCACCGGGTTGGGTCGCACGGATCAACGGCCCGATGTGGTGGCTGGAAGCCGAGATCGACTTCGGAGGCAAGGTCTCGAAGTTCGTGTTCGACGTCACCGACCACGGCTACTCCTACGCCGAGTCCCTGCTTCCGACCTGCGATCGTTATTTCAAGTGCCAGCTCCCCACCTCCTTTCCCGATCCGCTCCAGCTCTGCAAGGGGATCAGCCGGCCGATGCCGCAGGCCGTGATCGACCACGCCCACAAGGTGAAGCCCGCGATGCTCGGTCGTCCGCTGTCGCGCGCTCTTGATTTCTCAAAGAACCTGCGTCTCCTGCGGGACTGGGAAAGCAAGGCAACGGCTCGGAAATCGACCCGTCTGTTTGCCTACTTTGGCGGCGACAGTGACCCGGAAGCGGACAATCGGCTGAAGGATTTTCCCGGGCTCTATCAGCATCCCAATCTGAAACGTGGACGACTCGTGAGATACCTTCGCGGTCTCGAACACTCCGGAGTGGATGCCCGTTTGGTGAACAGTTCCGATCCATCCCTCATCGGCCCGGCCCTTTCGGATGACGATGCCTACTCCAGGACCGTTGCATCCGCTGCCTACAACCTCAACGTCTCCGGTCTGAGCCTGAGCCTGCCATTCCGCTTCATCGACAGCTTCCTGGTCGGCACCGGCGTGGCCACGGACTCGCTGGCCATCCACTGGTACGCCCCCTTTGATCCTGAAGAGGTCATCGAACTCGGCCCGATGGGCTACGAACTCGATCAGGACGTCGATTGGCAACGAGCCGAAACCCGCCTCAAGGAAATCGCGGATGCCAGCCCGGCCCACGATGCCGCCCGCACCGCCCATCTTCTCGATCGCTATCAGCGCCTCTGGTCGCCGGAAGCCCTCGCCCGCTATGTCCTCGCCAGTTGCGAGGAAACCCTCTGAGTCCACATCCTGATATACCATTCCCTACCCAAATTGGCCCTCACTTGGCTCCTCAGCCGGGTTTGAATGCTGAAACCTCCTGCTGCAAGCGCCCTCGGGATAACAGCCGCTGCGGTGCATGGAGGCCAAGCTGGTATGGCCTGAACTTTAACTCTCATGAACATCAAATCCATCTGCTGCCTCGGCGCCGGCTATGTCGGCGGCCCGACCATGGCCATGATCGCCGCCAAGTGCCCCCACATCCAGGTCACCGTCGCCGACTTCAATGTCCAACGCATCGCCGCCTGGAACTCCGACTCCCTGCCGGTCTATGAGCCCGGCCTCGACGAGGTCGTCCGCTCCGCCCGTGGCCGGAACCTCCATTTCAGCACCGACATCAAGGCCGCCATCGCCTCCGCCGACCTCATCTTCGTCTCGGTCGGCACCCCCACCAAGTCCTACGGCATCGGGGCCGGCCGCGCGGCGGATCTCCGCTACATCGAGTCGGCCGCCCGCCTCATCGCCGAGGTTTCCCAGGGCCACAAGATCATCGTGGAAAAGAGCACCATCCCGGTGAAAACCGCCACCGCGATCAAGTCCATCCTCGCCGCCAACTCCCGCGCCGACGCGACCTTCGATGTGCTGTCCAATCCGGAGTTCCTCGCCGAAGGCACCGCCGTCGAGGACCTCAGCGCCCCGGACCGCATCCTCATCGGTGGCGAAACCACCCCGGGCGGAGCCGACGCCGTCGAGGCCCTGGTCTCCGTCTATGCCAACTGGGTCCCCCGCGAGCGCATCATCACCACCAATCTTTGGTCGTCCGAGCTCTCCAAACTCGTCGCCAACGCCTTCCTCGCCCAGCGCATCTCCTCGATCAACTCCATCTCCGCCCTCTGCGAGGCCACCGGCGCGGATGTAGATGAGGTGTCGCGCGCCATCGGTACCGACAGCCGCATCGGCCCGAAGTTCCTCAAGGCCTCCGTCGGCTTCGGCGGATCCTGCTTCCAGAAGGACATCCTCAACCTCGTCTACCTCTGCGAATCCTTCGGCCTGCCGGAGGTCGCCGCCTACTGGATCAAGGTGATCGAGCTCAACGACTGGCAGAAATCCCGCTTCGTCGAGAAAATCGTCCGCACCCTCTACAACACCGTCACCGGAAAGCGCATCGCCATCCTCGGCTTTGCGTTCAAGAAGGACACCAACGACACCCGCGAGTCGGCCTCCATCGCCGTCTGCCGCGATCTTCTCCGCGAGCGCGCTCAGATCGCCGTCTATGACCCGCGGGTCGATGCCGACAGCATCCGCCAGGACCTGGTCGAGGCCGGAGTCGATCCCGAACTGATCAACACTCATCTTCAGATCTGCGATTCACCCTACACAGCCTGCCAAGGCGCACACGCGCTTGCCGCACTGACGGAGTGGGAGGAATTCAGAAACCTCGATCTCATCCGCCTTTACGACGGCATGCTGAAACCCGCCTTCGTTTTCGATGGTCGTGCCATCCTCCCGACCGCCGCCCTCAAGGCCCACGGCTTCGAGGTCTTTGTCATCGGCAAAGGGGTCTGACCTGCCCGGTCCGCTTGATCCGTTAGGGTCGGGCGGCTCTGGCGCTCGGATTTCCCTCCCCGGAGCCTGAGCACGAAAGCCCGTGAAGGGGATGCAATTTTTCCTCCCAACGGGATGGAGTTGACCAAGACAAACGACCCGTTCTGTACGGATAGAAAAAAGCAAATCCGGAACTGAAGTCCAAAAGTCTCTCCATGATCCATTGGTTTGGCGAAAATCAGGTCAAAGCCAGCGCCCGGACACCAAGGAGCTGAAGTCACACGATGCTCGATTTTCCCACTTCCGCTTTCCACAATTCCCCCTAAAATCCACCACCATGAATCGAAATAGCACTTACGTTTCGACCCTCCTGGGAGCGCTCCTGATGCTTGGTGAATTCGCACAAGCCCAGGAGGAAACCGGCGAGCCGCTCGAACTCACCCGCCTGCGCGAGCAGTTCCAGACCCGGGTCGACCAAGAATTGATCCCCTGGAGGGATAAGTACAAGAAGGAACTCCAGAAACTGGAGGACCGGATGGTCCAAGAGCGGAGACTCAAGGAAGCCCTGCTGGTGAAGTCCGAGCGGGAGTCCAATTCAGCCCTTTCCAGCGACCGATCAGAAGCCGTGGCAGTGCCGAAAGCGCCAGATTCAGTGGCGGATGCCAGGAAGGCACTGACGGGAACGGTCTGGTTGGTCTACACCGCCGACGACAAGAAGCGCGAGAACCTTCTGGATGTCTATCACGTCGCAACTTCAGATTCAGGGAATGCAGTATCCACGAAACAGGCATTCACCTGGCTGGTGAAGTCCCCAAATCAGATTAGCCTCCAGTTCCCTACTTCGGAGCTCAAGCTGACCATTGACTTCCAAAAGTCCATTGCCCAAGGAACCTACAGTGGCAAGGCTTATACTTACGTCCTCGTTGGCAAGTCTGAAGCCAACGTCAAGTAGCGAAAGATCTGCATTCTGTTCGTTGGATGCGGCGGGAATTGTGCTTTGCAAAAGCGTCCCGAGGGGCTGGCTGAAAATCAAGATCGCCGCTGTTGGTGGTCTGCGCCTCATGTCGTGGCGCACTGAGAGAATGCCGGAAATCGCCGCGACCAATCAAATGGGCGGCTATGCAATCCGAGAATCCCTCAGTATTTCCGGGTAAGGCACATTCTCAGATAGCCACCCATGGTCGCGAGAAATTCCCGCAGTGCACAAGTCAGATAAGATCCAAGTTATAGGCTGATAAATCATAGGTCTGAAGTCAAACGTCAGACCTGACCCAATGCCTCATCAACTGTCATGAAATCCCCCTTAATCTCCATCATCATCCCGGCCTACTGCTGTGCTGAATGGCTTGAGGCGACAGTTGATTCGGTCGTCGCACAGAGCAATCAAGACTGGGAGATCATTCTGATAGATGATGGTTCCAATGACTCCACCGCAGAGGTCGGCCGCTCACTGGCGGCGCGCGATTCAAGAATCAGGTTTCATTCGAGGGCAAACATGGGTGTGACTGCGACCCGCAACGAGGGTGCTGAAATGGCGAAGGGTCGATTCCTCGCCTTCCTCGACGCGGATGACATTTGGGAGCCCGATTTCCTTGAATCAGGTGTCAAGGCCCTGGATCACGCCGACCTGTTCGTGGCGAGCGCCCGGAGATTCCGAGTGGTTCCAGGTGATAGTGATGAGATCCATTTTCCGGATGAGTCCTTTTGGAAGGGGCTCCCCGCCTCGTTCCTCCGAGGAAACTGGATCGTTCCCGCGATGGTGCTGCTTAAACGGGAAGTGCACGAGACCCTTGGAAGCTTTTGTGGAGGCGGCCCGGAGTTTTGGGAGGACTGGGATTACTGGGCAAGAGCCGCAGCTGCCGGATTTCGGTTTGAAAAGGACGAACGCACTCTCGTCCACTACCGGATCGCGCCCCATTCGCGGAGCAGTGCACTCGAGCTCGGAGCGCGGCGCTCGATGGGAGTGATCCGTCGTCATCGCAGTTCATTTGGATTCCGTGGAGCCATGATCGCCCGACACCAGCTGGCCGGGTGGCACCTTTATCTTGCGAATCTCGAAGGTTCGAATCGCAGGCGTGAGATCATCTCGGCCTTGCTCACTGCGCCCTGGCGGTTCGCCGTCTGGAGGAGTCTCTTCCGCCTGGACAAGGATCAAGTCACCCCCAATTCCTGAGGATGCAAAAATTCAAGATGTCTCCCAGCCGAGGCAGGATCACCCTGTTGTGGATCCTGTCGATTGTGCTATGGGCCGCACCGAATCTCTCCACCTTGTTGGAAGAGCTTCACCAGCTGCCTGCTTATGTGATGGATGGGCCTTACCAGGTGGTGGCATCCTGCAGACGGGTGATGGAGTTCGGGCAGATTCCGGGCAGGGATTTTGTGGTATTTCACGGCAATGGAATGGTCTGGCTTCATTTGCCGGTCTACTTTCTTCTACCCAAAACTCCAGAAGGGGCGTTCATCTGCTATTACGCCATGGGAGCCCTGGTTCTCCTCGGCGGTTACTCTTCATTTCTGCTGCTATCCGGTGTCAAACGCTCCTTGGCTGTTCCGCTGTCTTGCCTCGGGATTGGGCTTGGGCTCCTTGCTCCGATGCCGATCCGCTACCTGTTCATGCCGATGCACAACCTGGTTTCGACCAGGGTCGGGGTGGCGCTGTTTCTCATTGCGGTCATCAGCCGTCTTCTGAATGGGAAATCGGATCGAGCGCCATGGAAGTCCTTCGTTCCCGCTGGGGTTGTCGCCGGTGTTGGTCTCGCCTTGTTTCGAGATGTGGGCATGTATGTGCTCGTGGCCCAGACTGTCGGCTACGCAATTACTTCAATGCTAGCTGATTGGAAAAAGACCCTAAGAACTCTTCCGATCAGAGGCTCACTTGCCATTCTCGGTGTGGCGGCCGGGTGGCTTATGGCCCACCTCATCGGGTCGGGTGGTGCAATTGCCGAGGAGGCGAGATTGAGCTTTCAGGTTCTGCCGCAGACCCAAGGCTGGTACTGGGTGGACGGGGCTCCGATGACTGGTTTGTATAGTCTGGGTGCAGGGGGAGTCGTGGGATTCTTTCGTCTGCCGATCCTTGCGGTGGCCGTTTCATTGGTGGTCCTGCTCACAGCCCTCCGGATGCGCGATAGGTTCGAAGGTTTGGCCATCCGGCTTACACCCCTGTTCCTGTTTGGACTTCTGGGACTTATTCCTGAAACGGGTTACCTATCTTTCCACTACATCGCGCCAACCATTCACGCGGCGATCGCGAGCACGCTCCTGATCGCTGGTCTTGCCTCCGAAAGAGTCTGGCCCCTCCAATGCGTTCCCAACAGGCTCACCCGCGCAATAGAGTTTTCAACCCCTCTCGTGATAGGGCTGCTGACCCTCGCATCCGTTCTTGCCGCCTGCTTCAGACGGGAATGGTATCAGGACGGTCTGTATCCGGATGTGGTGACCGCGGCAACCAAGGGACAAGGCCCTGCGCTTTCAGATGAAGCTGCACCCGACCGGATCCCTGAATTGATTACCTGGTTGCGGCAGCTGGGAGTGGATCAAGGAACACTCTGGTCGATGCACACGGGACCAGCGGACCAGGCCTTCGCCGAGAAGCCAACCGGAGCTTGGGATTCGATTTATTTTGCTCTTGGGGCTGAGGATGAAGGGCGATATCTGAAAGCCTATCATGATGCCGCTCCTGATTGGGTGCTGTCTGTGGATTCCCGTTACCGCCCGGGGCGTTGGCAGCGTCAATGGTTCTTCATGAGGGAAGTCATGGCTTCCGCTGATCCCGTGGCCTCGGGTGCGGGCTGGACGGTCTGGAAGCGGAATGGAGGGATGAGGCTTCCCGAGGTTCAACCCATGGCGCGTCTCGAAATCAGAAGCAGGAAGGACGGATTCGAGATCGAACTTCCAGCATCGGTTGAGGGCGAGCCCCAACTCATCGAACTGACCTTAAACTACACCGTCGGCTTTCACGGTTTGGATTCACTGCTGGCTCCCTCCGGAAAGCTCATCGCTCAGGCCACCGACGGCGTCCCCAACGGTGTTTCGCTTCCTTGTCGGTCGGGTGCGGTAAACTCGATTGTTTTGCCGATCCTCACATCCGGTGGGAGCGGGAAGCTGTTTTCGGTCACGTGGAAAGGTTGGGGGGGGCCTCCTCAACTCACCGACGTGCAGGCGAACGCTACGAGGGTAATGAATCTCCCGACAGGGGTTCTGAAGGGTTTGCTCATCCACTGATCGAATGACGGAAGAGTCCCCAGACA
Organism: Verrucomicrobiaceae bacterium; assembly: GCA_027485995.1. Taxonomy (GTDB): domain Bacteria; phylum Verrucomicrobiota; class Verrucomicrobiia; order Verrucomicrobiales; family Akkermansiaceae; genus Luteolibacter. The sequence goes on along the minus strand of JAIXPW010000263.1, from coordinate 78,493 downwards.
CAGGTCCTGTCGAGCCGCCCGGCAACGCAGGAAGCAAGACGATTCTGCAGAACTTCGCCTCTCTGGCAGCGGCGTCGATCTTCACTCGTGTGTTTACCTTTTTTGGCGGAGTTTATGCCCGCCGCATCCTGGGTCCGCTTGGCATCGGTGATGTGAATTGGGCGTCCGCCCTGGTTTCGTATTTTCAACTGCTCGCCAATCCAGGGCTCGATTATGTCGCGCGCCGCGACGTAGCCCGCGATCCATCCCAGACAGGCAGGATGCTTGGAAGGATGCTTTCGCTCCAGATCCCGCTGGCCATCGCGGGATTCGTGTTTTCGGTCGTTTCGGCCAAGCTGCTTGCCGGCAGCCACTCCGCCGAGTTGGTGGCCTACGTGTCAGCCTTCAGCCTGATCCTGGTGCCGACTGATGTTGGCTGGATACTTCAGGCACATGAGCGGATGAGGCTGGTCAGCCTCCTTACGATTCTGGGCCAGATCGGGTTCGTGGTGCTTCTGTTCCTCCTTGTTCGTGACTCAAGCCACGGATATCTCTATGTTGCACTCAATTATCCAATTCGACTAGTCACTACCTTCATCCTGCTGAGGTCCGCACACCACCACGGACTGGTCCAGTGGAGTGATGTTAGGCTTGGGATGGACGGAGTGGTCAACCTGATCAAGGAAGCGCTGCCATTCGGGCTGTCCCAAGGTAGCATCCTGCTATACTACAACATTGATTCGATCATTCTCTCCGCCAGCTTCGGCAATGAGACCGTCGGCCAGTACAGCACGGCATACAGCCTGATGCTGATGCCGGCACAGATGATCTGCAATACGCTCTTCCAGGCCTATTTTCCCGGCTTGTCCCGGGCAATCGACGATCCAGAAGCGGCTTCCGTCCTGAATCTGAATTATCTCAAACTGCTTTCTTGGAGCTGTATTCCAATTGCGACCGTTTGCTTGATTGGCGGCCATGGCCTTGTCCAGATGCTGTATGGGGTTGAATTCAAGGTCGCTGCTCAGATCTTCCCGCTCCTGGCCTTGGATATCGCGCTTGTCGCAGTCAATTGTGGATTGGCGATGCCGCTCCTTGCCTGGGGCCGACAGAAGACGCAGCTCAAGGTGACTTCAGTGGCGGCATTGGTGAATCTGTTGCTCAATCTGATACTCATCCCGAAAATCGGAATCTGGGCCGCAGTGTGGACCACCCTGTTTGCAGAGATCATGGTAATGGTCATGATATTTAGAATCAGAAGGAACTTCATTCCGATATCGGTCGGGACAGTGTTGCTTCCGTGCTTGGTGGTTTGCTCCATCGGAGGACTCCTTGGATTCCTGCTTCCCCGTTTCATCGCAGGACCTTGGTGGATTGCGCCACTTGCTTCCGGGTTGGTCATCGCTCCATTCGTCTGGAGAGCGACCCGTCGGGATCTGAGGACCATGATTGGAAAGTCCTGAAATGAGCGACCGTGTTATTGAGATTGCCGGAGACCTGCTGGCATGCGTCGGCTCCCTGGTTTCGCGTGCCGCAAACGAGGGGCGCAAGGTCGTCTTTCTTTCCCGGGACGGTTGGCTTCCCTGGAGGTTGTCAGGTGAGGCTGGGCCCTATCTGATGGTGTCCCGTCAGGCATTACGAACTCCGCTCTTTGCGGCAGATCCCGCTCGAGCAGCGAACTGGGCGATTGACCCGGCCACTGTCAACACCGTGGCGTCCGTTCTAGCCAGGTTCATGACCTCGCCGGAAAAGTTTGCTCCCGAACTGCACGCTGCTGGATTTGACGAGCGGTCATGGAAACTGGGTCTCGGCCGTTCGGATCGATTCAGACTCAAGGAATTCATCCGATCACGCGTGTTTACAGGTCATCTGGAGTTCCTCAAGAAGGAGCACCTAGAAACGACCTTGGAGTATCTACGTTCCAGCGGTGTGTTTGATGAAGGCGGTGTCCAGATTGTCGATGTCGGTTGGAATGGTTCCTGTCAGAAGCACCTTCAGGAGTACCGTACCATGGCGGGAGTCGATCCGGCAGGGCTTGGTGGAATCTACCTTGGCCTTCAGGCGCGCTCTGGTTTCGCAAAGGGTACCCGGTTGGAGGCGGTATGGGAGCCCGGCTCAATCGGAGGCAATCTCTTCAAGTTGGCATCGTTCTACACTCTTGCAGAGATGATCCTCACAGCCAACCACGGTGGGGTAACCGGTTACGAGCGCGGGCAGCATGGGGTGGTTCCGATTCTTGCAGATCATGATGAAAGTGATGTTTTGAACCAATGGGGCCTGCCACAATTTCAGAAAGAGATTCTGACCAGGGCGGAGGCCAGCCTTCCGGAGGCACAGAGGGATTTTGATCTATTGGCTTCCAAGACAGCGTCCGAATTCGAGAGATTTGCCACGAAGCCTTCGTCTGCCGAGGCCTCCAGATATGGGGAATGGCCCGCTTGTGTGGACCCTGCCCACCAAGGCGCGCATGCACTCGCTCCTCAGATGAATCTGGGGGACATGTGGAACTACTTTGTCCATCGCCAGCCCCAGCCGGTGCTGTGGAGGGAGGGGGCAGAAGCCCGTCTTGGTGGATATCACCGACTTGCCTTTAAGGCCGCAAACAAGATGGACTTGCTGGCTGGCGGAATCAGGCGCGTGGTCTCCCGATTGGCACGATAACCTCGGCCAGCCCACTAATACTCAATACATGCCTTCGCACTGCACATTTGACATCTTTGACACGGTTCTTGCACGACGTGTCTCGAAGCCTGTGGATGTGTTCACGCTTTTAGGAGAAAGGCTCAAGCAGGAGGGCTTACGCGTGCCACCGCCTTCGCTGTTCCGACTGCTCCGCGTCCGCTGTGAGCGCTGGTCACGGCGATTTGAGCCGAGTTATGAGGTCACTCTCCCCGACATTCATCGCATGATCGGGCATTTCCTGTTCTGGTCGGAGGTGCATCGGACCAGGGCTGCTGAGCTGGAAAGGGAGATAGAGGCCGAAGTGCTCGGGATCACGCCGCACGGTCGAGAAGCTGTGCTGAAGGCAAGGAGAGAAGGAAGGCAGATCGCTTTCGTGAGCGACATGTATCTGGAAGCCTCGTTCCTGGAGTCGTTGCTGAGGCGCGAAGGACTTTATCAAGAGGGGGACGGTCTTGCGGTCTCCGGAGAGTGGAAGGCTTCGAAAGCCAGCGGGCAGATTTGGGCGAAGCTGATCTCCTTCCTCGGGGTGGAACCTGAGGCGATCCTGCATCAGGGCGACAACCCACACAGCGACGTCGAATCTCCCCGTCGGGCGGGCTTGTCCTCGGCGCGGTTGGGTACGGCGGAGCCGAGCCGATGGGAAGAGGCTCCTGAAGGGTCCGGTGTGGCAGGAATCCGCGATTACGGGGGACTGGCGGCCCTGAGTCGGCTGGCCCGTGCGGAGCGACCGACTCCTGATGACTACTGGACCTCCCTGGGCTCTGGGATGCTGGGTCCGATGCTGGCCGGTTTTGCGAGATGGACACTGGACCAGGCCCGTCAGGACGGGGTGGAGACCTTGTGGTTCCTGTCGCGGGATGGGTGGTGGCTCCATCAGGCGGCGCAGCTCCTGGCGAAACCGGGCGATCCTCGCCTCGTCTATCTCGGGATCAATCGGCGTCAGCTCCAATTGGCCATCGGGCAGGCTCCAGGTCTGGATGAGTTCTCCCTGTTTGAGGGCAGCCGGCAGCATACCTTGCGTCTGGTGGGCTCGCGCCTCGCCCTGGATGCGGGCACCTTGACCGAGCTGGCAGCGGAGTTGGGGCTGGGGCCAGAGGAGGTGCTGGAACGGTCGGACAAGCTTCGCACGATCGAGTTGCTGGTGACTCCGGATTGGGAGCGCCGTCGCCAGGACTGCCTGAACAAGGCCTGCGGACCGGTGAAGGAGTACTTGAAACAGGAGTTCTCAGGGGCGCAGGGACGGATCGGCGTGGTGGACGTGGGGTGGAAGGGCCGGTCCCAGGATCTGCTCGACCAGATCTCTGGACTGGAGGCGCCGCTGATGGGATACTATCTGGGGTTGACGCGTCGGCAGCAGGTCACGAATGCCAAGAAAGGTTGGCTTTTTGATCTCGCGAGGGGCGAGGGGGCGATGGCCCTGGATCGGCACGAGCGCCTGTTTGAGGTGCTGGTGGGTGGAGTGAGCGGTCCCCTTCGCGGGTATGTGAAGGGGGAGGAGGCTTGGCAGCCTGACTTCGAGCCTTTTGAGCGCGGAGAGTCTGCTCCGGGGCGGGAGGAGGCCCAAGCGGCGGCCCTTGCCTTCGTGGCCCTGTTGAACCATGAGCGCTACCGCGATTGGTGGAGCCCGGAGACCTTGAAAGCCTTTGCCATCTGCAATCTGAATCGACTTTTCGAGCATCCGACTGCCGACGATGCCGCGCGGTTTCTAAACTGGAGGATCTCCACCGACGAGGCGCATCTCGATTCCGTGCCCCTGGCACAGGGTTATGATCTTCAGCGCATTCGCGCGTGCATTCAAAAGAAGGAACCCTGGGGTTGGATCTGGCCCGGAGCCTCCTTGCGGAACTCGCCAGGATCGACCCGCTGGTTGATGCAGCTCGCGGCGCGTTTCAATCAGGTCCGGGCCCAACGCTCGGCGTAGGCACTCTGAGCACTCTCCAGTGGCAGCCATTCAGGGCTTTCATCAGATTCGTAAATCCCTGGACTTGGCAGCCCCTAATCGAACGCTGAGGGCTCGGAGATTGGGGAGATCGCTGAGGGCAGGCATTTCCGCATTCCTCGTTGGAACCACTTTCGGCACCTGATCCTAAGCTGAACTTGCCTTCCTTTCCAGCCCTCCCAGCGCCCCAGCGGCCCCGAGCCATCGATCCGGCAGCCAATTGACGGAGGTTTGCTCTTCTCTGCGTCATCCCGTCTATTTGAAAGGGGAAGATAAACCGTTCGCCCATGTCTGCCGTGCGCCCATGGTGGTTCCCGCTCTGCATTTCTTGACGATTCGCCACCATCAGGAATGCCTCCGAGGGGCAATCTCGTCTTGAATCATTCGTGATTTCGAGAGAATCTCCGTTCCAAGCCGATGAACCAAGTCAATCTCAAAGCCCTTCTCTCCGTTCTGTTCGGGCTCTCCCTGGGCTTGTATGTGATGGTGGAGGTGCTTCTGGCGCGCAGCAGCTCGCTGGGGCAGCTTTATCTGTTCCTCGCGATTGGTTCGTTCATCTTTGGTCTCACCAACCCACGGGCCGCGATGTATGCCATGCTCGTTACGACGGTTTACATCGACGTCTTGAAGCGCTTGATGATCGTGGGTGGCAACCCGACCTTTCAGGACGTGGCCTACATTCTCGCCATCTCGCCGTTGTTGGTGGCCGGCTCGATCATCTCGGTATTCCTCGGAGTGACCGTCGGCCGCGGAAAAATGACCAGGGACATGTTGATCTCGTTGATTGTATCGGTCTTCGTGGTTTTGGTGACGGTGGCCGGGACGCTGGGCTCGAACGACTCGCAGGGACTTGGACAACTCAGCGGCATCGTCAATCAGGGCTTCTACTCGTTCCTGTTCTTCACCATTCCGGTGCTGTTTCCCACGGATGAGGATCGGCGCAAGATCCTGCATTTCTCCTTCCTGACCTTCATCCCTTCGGTGTTTTACATGTTCTGGCAGCGCAAGTTCGGCTATGCCGACTACGAGGTTGCCTACCTGCAGTCGGGCCTGACCATTGAAGCCAAGAATCTGGTGGAGAGCATGGGACAGGTGCGCTGCTTCTCGACCTTCAACGGTGCCGGCACGGCCTCGACCCTGCTGTCCATCTACATTCTCTACTGTTTCGTGCCGCTTCGACCAGGCAATGGGAAGCCGACGTTCTTCCAGAGGTTTGGCAAATGGCTGCTGGCGCCCCTGTTTCTCGCGGCCTCCTACTTCACCATCGTGCGGACCGGCTGGTTCTGCGGGCTTGGATCGATCGTGGCCTACATCTTCCTGGGATCCCGCCTGCGGGCCCGCTTTGGGCTTGGGATGGTGGTTGGCCTCTTCGCCACCGTGGTGGCCCTGGCACCGATGATTGTGAAGGATCGCTGGCTGGGGATCATGGAGTCCGAGCTCCAGCGCATCGTTCTCGCCACGACCAACGACCCCACCCTCAAGCGTGCGGTCGTTCTCGGAACTGCGCAGGACCGGGTTCAAGGCTGGGCGAACCTGACCCAGGCACCTGAGCTCTGGCAACCCTTCGGCTTTGCGGCCAGCGGCATCAGCGTCGCGAACACGACGAATGCCGACTTCCACTGGGGCCATGACGCGCTGATCGATGCCCTGATCAAGGTCGGTTATGTTCCCCTCTCGATGATCATGGTCCTGGCAGTCTTCATGGTGAAAAAGCTGTTTGGATACATGTATTCCCTGGATCGAAAGGATCTGGCCTTCAAGAACACGCGGCTGTGCATGGCTCTGGCGTTCGGCATCCTGGTGGGGGCCATGGGCAATGGTGCCCAGTTCCGGAACTTCCCCCAGAATTTCTTCTTCGCGATCTGGCTGGCGATTCCCTTCGCGACCTATCAGTCCGCCATGAATCAGAGACGTGAAGCGCGTCAAGCGGCTCGGGCGGAGGCGGATGAAGTGTCAGGGAACAAGGGCCGAACCCGCCTTCCACATCCGAATCCCGTTTCAGCATGAGGATCCTTTTGCCGATTACTTTGGACCGTTGGAGGAATCCGATCGCCACCCTGCTCCGGGCCTGTGTGGAGCAGAATCCGGACATTGAATTCCACTCGGCCTCCGGGCCCTTTGGTGAGGAGGACTGCGTCTTGGGCGAGTTGTTCTGGAGTCGGCCCAACATCCATCGCGCCACCCAGCTGGAGTTGGCGAGCACGTCCTTCGACGGGGTCCACACCGCTTCGATCACCGCCCACAATCAAGCTGCAGTCGTGGCGGCGAAGCTGAGAAATCCTGGACGCTGCCGCTATCTGGCCACGGTCAATCTTCAGGTGGGGCCGGGCGATGGCAAGGATTGGACCCTTCTGAAAATCGCCGAGAAGCTGGCCGACGGATTCATCTCGGTGAGCCAGATCGCCGGGGAGGGTGTTGCGCAGCGCTGCCCGGACCGCTTTCTCGGGGTCATTCCGAATGGATTCGACCCGGACTACTTCGATCCCTCGATCAAGGATGAGGAATGTCTCCCGGCGGTCATCAAGGATCTGGAGCCAGGCAGTTTTCCTCTCTATGTGGGGGCCCTCGAGCCGAGAAAGCATCCGGAGTTTGTGGTTGAGCTGGCCCGCAAGCATCCTGAGATCACCTTTGTTGGAGCCGGCTATGTGCATCCTGAAGGCCGCCATTTTGAACCGCTGGTGAAGTCGGTGAAGAACCTGATCTGGCTGGGTCATGTCGATCGGCGGGTGATCCGGGCCCTCATGCGGCGGGCCGGAGTGTTCATCTTTCCATCCGAGAGGGAAGGCCTCCCGCTGTCGGTCATCGAGGCCCAGGGCATGGGTCTCAAGGTCATTGGCCAGCCCAAGACCTCGATGCCGGATTTGGTCCAGAACGGGGTCAATGGCTGGTTGATCGATCTGGCAGAAAAGGAGGCCTGGTCCGAGTCCTTGCTGGCCGCCTTGAGCCCCGCCTACTCGACCCGCCTTCAAGAAGGGTTGGCGATCCGGGAAGCAACCAAGGAGCGCTTTGCCTGGGCCTCCATCGGCCGCCGCTATGGTCATCTGTACCGCCAGATGTTCAGTTGCTGAGCGTCCCGCCGCATCGGATGTCCTCACTGCCGCCGGGCCTCAATGGGTCAGGCCGCTCTCATCCTCATGAAAGTCCTCCTGCCCATCAGTCTTGATCGTTGGCGAAATCCGATCAGCACGCTCCAGCGGGCCTGTGTCCGCTACAACCCGGACATCGAGTTTCACTCCTTCTCCAATCCGGTCTCCGACGAGGACCGCAAGGAAGGCGAGACCTTCTGGAAACTTCCCAATCTCCGCCTGCGCAAGCCAGGCGACATCCTCAAGGAGCGCTTCGATATCGTCCACACCGCTTCCTACAGTCATGGAAACTTTGGATCCTCGGTGGTGGCGAAACTCAGGGGCATGGGCAAGACCCGGTTCCTGAACACCATGAATCTGGAGCAGCATCCGAGTCATCCGACCTGCTGGGCGAGATATCACCGGATGATCCGCTGGGTGGACGGCTTTGTGGCGGTGAGTGAAGCAGTGGCGGTGGATATTCGTCAGCGGGTGCCGGAGTTGTTTCTCGGGGTCATTCCCAATGGCTTCGATCCGGATTATTTCGACCCGACGGTGGAGGATGAGGAGGCGCTTCCGGAGGAGATCAAAGCCCTGGCGCCCCACAGCTTCACCCTGACGGTGAGCGCGATCGAGGCCCGCAAGCGTCCGGACGTGCTGATCGCCTTGGCGAAACGCAGGCCTGACGTGACGATGGTCCTGGCCGGCGCGGTGATGCCAGGGGCTGAATCCTTTGGGGCGGAGCTTGATGCCCTGCCCAATCTCATCTGGTTGAAAGGGGTCAACCGTCGTGTGATCCGCGCCCTGCTGAAGCGGGCGGCGGTGTTTCTCTTTCCATCCGATCGGGAAGGTTTGCCGTTGGCCTTGATCGAGTCCCTGGGCATGGGGCTTCCCGCCGTGGTGCAGGCCCGCAGCTCGATGCCGGAACTGGTGACGGACGGGGTGAACGGGCGACTGGTTGATGCGGCAGATCTCGATGGCTGGGAGGCGGCCATGACCGGATATCTTTCGCTTGCCGAACCCGATCGGACCGCGCTGGCGGCCGGGATCCGGGCAGGGGTGAAAGAGCGTTTTTCCTGGGACGTGATCGGGGCCGCCTATGGTCCGGTGTATCGCCGTTTGGTTGAAAAGTGACGGTCCGGGACGATGCGCCGAATCCTCTACATTGATCCACACTTCTCGCTGGTCAGTCCGTCGATGAAGTCGGTGGTGAGGGCCCTGCCCCGGATTGCCGAGGATTTCGACAAGGTTGAGGTGTGGAGTGTAACCTGCGAGGTGGAGCATCCCAAACTCGAATGGGACCCGCTTTTCTGGGCCCCCCGACCCTGGCCGCTGCGACTGGTCTGGACCGTGATCGCCTTTCATCTTCGGGCTTTCCTGAGGTTTGTGATCCTTCGTCAACCCCGCCCTGATATCATCCAGTGCACGGATTTCTATGCCCTCTTTTCGGACGTCATCTATGTCCATTTCCACTTCGGTCGCTATCGTGAAATCATTGAGTCCAAACCGGGAGTCATCGTCCTTTCGCTCTCACGCCGACTGATGATCTTCTTTTGTCGTGGCTTTGAAATGAGCTGCTTCAGGTGGGCACGCCCCAGGACCTGGCTGACGGTTTCCGATTCAATGAGCGGGCACCTGCGGGAACGCGAGGGATTGTCGCCCGTTGAGGTTCTTCCCAATGCCTACGATCCCAAAAGGTTTTCGTTGGCGTCCCGGGACAGGCATCGGTCCTCCATGCGCAGTGAGCTTGGATTTTCGGAAGGGGACCTTGTGCTTGGCTTTTCGGCGCTTGGGGACTTTGAGCGGAAGGGCCTACCGCTTCTGCTGGCTGCGGCGGACCTCCTTGTTCGTGAGGGACTTCCGATCCAAATTCTCGTGGTGGGTGCCTCAAGTGCGGATGGCGGCTCGATGGCGGATCTGGCACCTGCTGGATTTGAGTTGGATCGAATTCACGCCACCGGGCGGGTGGTCGAGACGGAGCGCTACTTCTCGGCCATGGATGCCTTTGTTTTCCCTTCTCATTGTGAATCGTTTTGCCTGGTACTGATGGAGGCGGCCGCCATGGGGGTCCGCATCTATCCGGCCGCGTTTGACGGCCACGAGATGACCTTGGTTGAGGGCGTGAATGGGTCGTGCATTCCATGGAATGCCGAGGAGATCGCGGCGCGACTCAGGAAGGATCACGCTGCGGGTCTGCTGAAGCAGTCCCACCAAGTCACTGGCCGGGCCATGGCCGACGACCAGTTCCAGGAAGCTCTTGCCGGGCTGTATCAACGCTTGATCAAGGCTCAGCAGAGCAAGTCTGACCAGAATTGAGGCAAACCCAGGCTTTCCCCCTGGGCGGTTCCGGATCACGCCTGATCTGCAGGCCTCATGAAACACCGGGCGTGTTTCGAAACATCCTTGATGATTCCATGAGTCAGGAAGTGGATCCAAACAGGGCAGGTTCCCAGCCGGGCTGGAGAGCTCTGTTCGGGCTTTGGCTGCTTTGCTCCGTCCTCGGTCTGATCGCCTACAAGACGGGCAGTGTCGTGGTTGACAGCTTCCAAAGCCTTGGTGCGGTGGCGGGCGCGGCCGGGCCGGGCAAGCTGCGCTGGCCCTTGTTGGGCGGTTTCATGGGCTATGATCAGACCTGGGGCTTCCATTGGTTCGGATGGCCCTTTCTGCGTTCGTTGCTTTTGCCGCTCGTTCCTTGGAGACCGTCGACGGATTTCGCTCTCGCCTGCCTGATCTGGGCAGTGGCGGCCTGGTTGATGGCACGGCTGGCTGAACGGTTGCGTCAGGATGGGTCCGGGATCTGGACCGGCTTGTTCGCCGCCTCGGCACCAGGGTTCATGGCTTCGATGCAGAGTTATCGTCCGGAGATCCTGACGGCGCTGGTGCTGGTGGTGGTCCTGGTGAACTGGGACGGAAAGGGGCGGAGTTCGATTGTTTGGAGGACGTTGGGCCTGGTCCTGCTACCGATGCTGCATCCTCTCGGTTCGGTCCTTCCCGGATGTTGGCTGGCCGCAACGGTCTTGCTCGATGGAAGACTGTCTGGATGGAAGGCCGCCTTCGCGCGGAACCTGCCTAAAGGCCTTTCGCTGGGGATTGGTGTGCTGCTGCTGATCGCCTGGTACGGCCTTCAGCCGGCGGCCTGGGCCCAGTTCCAGCTCAATGTCCGATGCCAGCGCCTGCTGGTGGAAGGCCTGGGGGCTGGATGGCTGACCTTTTTCCGATGGGGACTCGGCGGGCTATCGTCGATTTTCCTGCTGGCGCTGTTTGTTCCGGCCTGTCTGTGGGCCTTGCGCAGCGTCATGGGCGGTTTCAGTCCGGCCCTGTCCGCTGGCCGTCGATTGGAACTGCTGGCCTCGATCGGAGTTCTGGTCACGGTGGCTTTCAACATCGCCGCAAAGAATCCGAACGCGCTCCACCTCGTCGCGGCCATGCCTCTGGCGGCTTGGCTTTGCCAGCGCTTCGTCCAGTCGATTTCCGGGAGCTTTCCAATCTGGGTTGGGCGGGCCTGCCTGTCTGCGGTCCTGTTGTTTTTCTGGATGTATCCGCTACGCCAGGGATTGGCCTGTCTCCGGCATCAGGGCATCGGCTATCGTGACGAGTTGGCAGGTGTGGTCCGGGCCCTGCCTCCTGCCGGGAGGGTATTCATCCCGGTGGCCCTGTGGGAGGCGGTGATCACCGATCCGAGGCCGGGCACGGACTATCGATTCTCGACCTTTCCCAACCTCCTCACCCGGGCCGAACGCTCGGAATTCGAGCAGACCCTGGTGGGCCTGGCCCAAACGGGGGATCTTGTGGTCTGGGATGCCCTCCAGGATTACGGTGGCATCTTCAATTTTGTGACGGCAACCGCCCTGAAACACCAGCTTCTGCGACCACCGGACGATCCGGAGCACTGGGAGCGACTCGATGACAGGATCCTCGACGTGACCTATTCACGAGGACAGCCTTCGACCTTCGAGGTTTATCGGAGACGATGACCTAGAACCAGGTTCCCCCAAATTTTCATTCTATCCCCCCCATGGACATGAAAGCATCCCCCACTCACCTTTCCGGCTTTGACTGGCTTCGAGCCACCTTCATCTGCCTGGTGGTCCTCGCCCATTTGAATGTGTTTCAGTCTCTGGCTGCGGGATTACCTGATCCGGAGACATGGAACCGCTATGATGTGGTCCGTTTCCAAGTCGTCTATCTTGCCGTGCCGGGCTTTCTCCTGATCGCGACCTTTCTTCAATCGATCAAGCAACAGAGCCGTGAGACACATGTGAGACATTTCACCGGTCTCTCCTATCTCTACCTGTTCTGGGTTGTGGCCTGGATTCTAGTGACTCATGCCCGCCCGGAGCCAAGCCCGTGGGGGCTGGTCACGTTCGTCCTTCGAGGAGCTGGCTGGGCATTCTACTTCTTCGCCGAACTGTTGATCGTCCAGGTGGTCCGTGCCCTCATCGGCAACTGGAAAGACCGTTTCCTCTGGCTTGGTTTGCTGACGACTCTCTCGGTGATCGCGGTGGGCTTCGCAATTCTGGTCAAGGAAGGGAAGAGCTGGACGGTCACGAGCACCTATTGGTGGCCCATTTGCTTTCTTCCAGTGCCATTCATTGCTCACCTCCTGGCACGGAACTACTCCGGAATTGTCGATTCGACCGGTAGAATGATTCGAGTAGTCGGGACAATGGCGCTCATCACCCTGGCTTTCGGCATTTGGGAGTGGAGATTTGCCGCATCGGCAGGAAGCCTTGAGGGCAGGCCCTTCCTGCCGGAGTATCTACGCATCTCCACGGTGCTCGGGGCCGCCTGTGTGGTGCTGGCTTCATTGCGGATTCGGACCGCACCACGACTGGTGCGATTCATTTCCAGGAACTCGCTCGGGATCTTCTGCATCCATCTTTTTGTTCTCTCCGGAGTCTACCGGGCGATTGACTCACGAATCCATGATCCCATCATCAGCTCCCTGATCACCTGCCTCGTGATCCTGATTGGTGGGGGATGGATCGCCGAAGTCCTCCGCCAGTGCATGAAATCCCGTTTGGTCTGACACAATGAGTCAGTCTCCTCACCCACCCGCCGCCAGCCTCCCGCCTGATCGACCTACCGTGTCGAACCCAGGTCAGTCCGATTCTGCCAAGTCCAATGAATCCCATGGCTCAAAGCGCCGGGATTTGCCTGGGTTTGATTACCTGCGGGTGTTTTTCATGGTCTCCGTGATCGCTGGTCACGTCAATCTGGTCACCGGTCTGGCGTGCCAGCGGGCGGCAGAGATCGGCCCAGGGCCAAACTTCTGGGACCATCTGTACTTTGATTTGCAGTCCTCGGCCGTTCCGAGCTTCGTTCTGATTTCGATCCTGCTCTTCTGCATGAAGCAGGTCACCTGGGAATCCACCCTGAAGCGTCTCCTCAAGCTCGGGTACCTTTATATCTTCTGGGTCTCAGCTTGGATTGTGCACAGCAAGCCGGTCGTGAAGCCTGGAGTCCTCGGGCTGATCGAGTTTATCCTGCGCGGCGGTGGCTGGCTGTTCTACTTCATTGCCGTCCTGATTCTGATGACCCTGCTCACGGCAGGAATCGCGGCCCTCAAAGGGCGCTGGAGGCAGGTGGGTTATGCTGCCTCGCTGGCCACGTTTCTAGCGACTGTGTTGTGGGTCTCGCATGACTACCGCTGGACGCAGGGCCAGTATTACTGGGTTCCGACCTGTTTCACTCTGCTGCCCTGCTTCGCGCTCTGGCTGGCACCGAGATTGGAGTCGTTGATTGAGGATCGGGCGGCCCGCTGGCGTCTGGCGGTCGGACTGCTGGCCTGCGGGGTGGTGGCGGCCCTTGTCGAGTGGCACTTCGCGGCTCCTGCCAACTTGATTGACGAGAGCCGGAAATGGGTACCGAAGCATGCAAGGTTCTCGATCAACTTCGACGCTGCGATGATCGTCGTGCTGAGTCTGGGTATCCGCTGCAAGCCCGGTCGGATTGTCTCCTTTCTGGCGAAAAACGCTCTGGGAATCTATTGCCTCCACGGCTTCATCGTCGGCGGCGTGGTCAAGGGGGTCGACCGCGTCCTTGGTGGTCGTTTCCCCGCCCTGGTGATTCCCTTCGGTATTGTCGCTACGGTGTGCATCTGCGCGGCGGGCGCCGAGTTCCTGCGCCGGGCCTTTCGGGAAAGGCTGGTTTGAAACCTTCCAAGCCGATGCGCGCGAAGATCCGGCTTGAAACCAAGCTGGATTCGCTCAGGGTGATATCCCCTGCCGCGTGATTGTCAGTTGTCCAAGCCCTGTGCCCCCTAAAACCGTGAACGCTTTCTTCAGGCTCAGCTTCTGCACGTTGCTTCTTTCGGCCTGTCCATTACGGGCGCAGACCACTTCGATCCTCGTGGATTTCGGGTCAGGCTCATCTACGACCGCCTCCCCGGACAGCAGTGGGAATCATTGGAATAATGTGACAGACGGTGCTTCCGGTACCGTACTTTCAAGTTTGGTGTCTTCGAGGGGAATTGGATCCGGAATGTCCCTGTCGGTCTCTGGTTTTCAAGGAGTGAACACCAACGGCACAACGAACCCGGACCTCTCGGAGCTTGGAGTTCTCGCCGTTTCCTCCGCCACTCAGGATTCCTTTTACGTGGACCTGAACAATGTGCTGACGGTCACCCTCGGAAACCTTCCTCCCACCGGGCTGTTCAGGATCACCTTGTTCGGTTCGCGCGACATTTCTGAACCAAGAAGCACGCGTTACGATGTGACAGGCCTGACGACCGAGACGGCGGTGCTGGCCACGAGTGGGACCGGCATCGGAATCGCGCCACGGCCTGATGCCAATCGCGCAGGCTCGGTGGTGGTGAACAACATCGTTCCTTCCGCCGATGGAAAGATCCGGATCGAGGTTCGTCGCAATGGTTTGTCTTTCGGTTATCTCGGTGCACTGCGCTGTGAGATCCTGACTCCAGTCAATTTCCCGCCTTCGGTTTCCAACCTGCTGCTTACGGGGTCCTCCCGTGTCGGCTCAACGTTGCGGACCGCCAGCACCTTCGTCGATCCGGATGGCGACGCCGAGAGTCAGACGAGATTTGTCTGGGAGCGGGCAAGCTCGCCGGGCAACACCGGGACCGTCATCCCGGGTCCCGCAGGGGGAGCATCCACCTTTACCCTCCGACCTGAGGACCAAGGCGCTTATGTTCGCTGTGGAGTCACTCCCGAGGCGAGCTCCGGATTCCTTGTTGGTCAGACCCAGTATACCCCGTGGCTTGGACCGATCAAGGCGGCGGGCGTCCTCACCACGTATCACATTGGAAACAGCTTCACCCGCTGGACGAGCATTCCTCAGCAATTGGCGAATCTGAGTGTGGCGGAACCCAATCCGGCTTTGTTCGGAGTGCAGCTGAGCGATGGGCAGTCGCTTCAGTATCATTGGGACACTGGAACCCGCACCGGCCCTGGACCCATGATGGGCTCGCGCTCACGGGAGGAGATTTCGACCGGCAGTTGGGACGTGCTGGTGCTTCAACCCTTCAGCCAGGAGTGGCAGTCGTGGTCCATGCCGGGGTTCACCGATTATGCCCGCCGGTATTACCAGTTGGCGGATGCCGCGGGCACCCAAGTCTATCTTTACGCCTACTGGCCCTGGCAGACCCAGACGCTTTCAACCCAGACCGCCATCAACGCGGCCTTCGAACAAGTGCGCAGCACCATCAGCCAGTCGGGCAGCAAGCCCGCCCTGATCATCCCAAGCGGTCAGGCCCTGAAGGCCGTGATCGACGCCTGCGGAACGGGGGCTTTGCTCGGCTACAATCGGAGTTCCTTTTACGTCGACGAACGACATCCCAGTGCTCTTGGCGGCTATGTGAGTGCCTTGGCGCACTATGCGACCATTTACAAAAAGAGCCCGGTCGGTCTCCCTGCTCGGACGCTTGCTTCGGACACCAGTGGGGCACAGGTGATGCTTCCCAGCAATGTGGCCACCAGGATCCAGCAGATTGTGTGGGGAGTGGTCAGCACCTATCCGAACTCGGGGGTGGTGGCACCCGTCGAAATCCTGCCGCCACCGCCGCCACCGCCGGTGTTTGTGACCCACTCTTCGTCTGGGCCGGATCCTGGGACACTGGCTTTCGCGTTCGGACTCGGGACGGATGGTCTGACTCCGATCCCGGGAAATCTCCCACATTGCGCCGAGGGCCCGAACCCGCAGGACATCTGCATCGAGTACACGATCCGTCCGGAGGCTGAGGCAGCCGGAGTGACGTGGACGCCCGAGTGGTCGGCGGACCTGCGCCAGTGGACTGCTGCCCGACCGGAGTCGACCACGATTGTCCGGACTGGAAACACGGTCCGGGTTTCCTGGCCGAAGACCAGCGAGTGGCGTTTCCTCAGAATCTACGTGGTGCGTCCCTGAGGGGGATGGTCACCAGGACGAAGTTCCCTGCTCGCATGGGTTGACCCCTGCGTCATTTTCCGGATGATCCGGCCCCGATCATGTTGTTCAATTCTTGGGAATTCCTGATCCTTCTTGGGATCACCTTTGCGCTTTACTACGCCCCCTGGAGCACAGGGCGCCATGGCAAGGCCTGGCAGGTGACCACCGCCCTTCTCGCGAGCGTGATCTTCTACGGTTGGGAGGATCCGAGGTTGCTGGGACTGCTGGCGGTTTCCTGCGTGGGAAACAGCATCGCCACCGCCCGGATCATCCTGCACAAGGTCAACGGGGATGAGGTCCGCGTGCGCCGCTGGGTGAGGCTGGCGGTGATCTTGAACCTGGCCCTGCTCGGAGTCTTCAAGTATGCCCCGTTCCTCGGCGGCATGCTCGGCGGCCTGCCGCCTTCCTGGGCCGCCATGTTGAAGGCGATCCCGCTGCCGATCGGCATCTCGTTCTACACCTTCCACGGCATCAGCATGATTGTCGACGTGGCTCGCGGAGAGGTGACGCGGGAAAGCGATGCGATGGTTTCGAAGGGAACGAGGTTCGCAAAGGGCGTCCGGGACATTGGTTTCTACCTTCTCTTCTTCCCTCAGCTCGTGGCAGGGCCGATCGTCAAGGCGAAGCAGTTCTGGCCGCAGATCGCCGCGAAACGCCTCGCCGATGTCGATTGGCGGAAGGTGGTTCGATCGCTGATCATCGGGTATTTCCTGAAGATGGTGGTGGCCGACAATCTCGCTGAACAGACGGTGACCCTCACCAAGCCCTGGATCACGATGGCCTCCGGGGCGGATCTGGCGTTCCTCCTCTATGGCTACAGCCTCCAGATCTTCGCCGACTTCGCCGGCTACTCCCTGATCGCCATCGGGTTGGCCGCGATGTTTGGCTACACGTTTCCGATCAACTTCAATTTCCCTTACCTGTCCACCAGCATCACCGAGTTCTGGCGGCGGTGGCACATGTCGCTCTCCGCCTGGCTCCGGGATTATCTTTACATCCCGCTGGGAGGAAACCGCAAGGGCGAGGCCCGCACGTATCTGAATCTCTTCCTCGTGATGTTTCTCGGAGGACTCTGGCATGGAGCGGAATGGAAATTTGCCTTGTGGGGCACGCTTCACGGCCTGCTGCTCGGGATTGAGCGATTCTGTTTCCGCAAGGTCACCCGCGAACAGGCCGCCCAGCCACGCTCCTTGCTCCGCGCCGTCCTCGGGTGGGCCTACACCTTCCATGCCGTGACCCTGCTGTGGCTGACTTTCCTGATGCCGGACCTCCATCAGATCGAACTTTATCTGAAGGGCTTGCTCGCTCCCGGAAAACCGGTCGGGCCGGTGGTCTTCGGGGTCACGATCTTTGGTTCCGCCGCCATCCTTTATCACGTGCTCGGCTGGGTCGCGGAGCACCGGAAGGAATGGCTCACCCGCTTCAAGACCAGTGGACTGGAGGCGGTGGCACTGGGGGTCATGCTGTTCCTGACGCTGACCAATTCCGGTGCTCCCCAGGGCTTCATCTACTTCCAATTCTAGTCTGACCATGGCCCAGGAACCCTCCACCTCCCGTTTCACCCTGGCCCTCCTGCTGAGCCTGGCGGGCTGCTTCGGATTTCAGGCGCTGGCCTTTTACGGGTTCAATCTCGCAACCGGCAAGACCGAGTCGAACTACTACAGCACCTTGAGCCGCTTCCAGGGGGCGATCGCGCCGGGAGCGGAGATCGCGCTTTCGGGATCATCGATCTCGGGCCGATTGCCGGGACGTGAGTTCGGGAATCCGGAAGTGGCCAATCTTGGATCGGATGGGGGATCGCCATTGGATGGACTGACGCTTCTTTCCGAAGGAGTGGTGGGCCGTCCGAAGTGGTTGGTCGTCGAAATCAATACGGTTTTCAACAGCCTCGGCTTTGCGGAGACTCCTGCAGTCGAGGGATCGAGGGGGCCTGGCTTCAAGATCGGCGGGAAAGTGCCGTTGCTCGGTGCCTCCAGCCGACCAACCGGGATGCTCTACGGCTATCTGTTGGGGAGGAGATGGAAAGGGGTTGCTGAGCCTTTCGCCCTGAAAGAGGTTCCTTCGCCCCTGCCTCCGCCACCTTTGGCCGAGGCGCAGCTGTCAGTCCTGCAGAAGGAGCGAATCCGGCTTTTGATCGAAGGCATCCTCAAGGCACGGCGGAATGGCGTCCGCGTCCTGCTCGCCCGCTATCCGGCGGGTCCGATGAAGCAGCGACAGATCGATGAGATCCAGACTGTCGCCGCCAGGATTCATGAGGTGACCGATGCGCCGTTTCTCGATCTCGAGTCCCAGATTCCGAGAACCCAGCTGACATTCACGGATTCCGTCCATCTCGGGCCGGAGTCGGCCGCCAGGATTCTCGCAACCCTGCGGGCTGTCTGCAACGAGTTGAGCCCTACCATTCCTGAATCGATTTCCCAACCATGAAAACCGCCCTGATTGGCTACACCGGCTTTGTGGGAGGAGTGCTGCAACACGCGCTTCAGCCCGGTCATCTGTTTCGATCCACCAACATCGACGAGATCCGTGAGCAGTCGTTCGACCACATCATCTGCGCCGGAGTCCAGGCGATGAAATGGTGGGCAAACCTTCATCCAGAAGAGGATCGCGCAGGAATCAATCGACTGCTGGAGCCTCTGGCCGAAGCAAAGGCAGAGCGGTTTACCTTGATCTCATCGATCGATGTTTATCCATCCCCGCGCGGTGTCGATGAGTCAACGGTGATCGACCGGACCGGGCATCACGCCTATGGACTGAATCGTCTGGAGGTTGAGGACCGGATCCGGGAGCTGTTTCCGAAGGTGGCCATCCTGCGGCTTCCCGGACTGTTCGGACCGGGATTGAAAAAGAATGTCATCTTCGACCTGATCCATGACAACGGTCTCGACAAGGTTCATCCGGATGGAGTGTTCCAGTATTACGACACCCGGCGGCTGGCGTCCGACATCGAAACGGTTTGGTCGAACGGGATTGAGCTTCTGAATGTCTCTTCCGAGCCACTGGGCACTTCCGAGATTCGCGATCATTTTTTCCCGGGGAAGGAACTCGGTGGTCAGGGTCCGGCCCCAGCCAGTTACGACATGCGTTCGCTTCACGCCTCGCACTGGGGAGGAAATGGCGGCTATCTTTACTCACGGGAGCGGATGCTTGAGGATCTTGGCGACTGGTTGGCTGAATCGGGATCGCTCGGATGAGAAGCCCTGGCAGTTCCATGGAGGTCCCTGATCCTGGTGACCGCAGCGAGGCGGTGACCTGGGGGATGTGCATGGGAATCGGGCTTGCCTGGTTGGCCCTCTCGATGTGGGTGGGATGGTATGCCGTTTCGCCCGGGTTTCCGGATGGCTTCCAGAGCACGGGTGCGGCCCTTGGCGGGACCGGTGGATTTGGCTGGCCGTTTGTGGGTCAGTTCGAGGGCTTTGACGTTCAATGGGGCTATCATTGGTTTGGCTGGCCGCTGCTGAGGTCTTGGCTTCTGCCGCTGTGGTCGTGGTCACCGATGGGTGACGCGTTGGTTCTGCATGGGTTGAGGCTGCTGACGGCGGGATTGGTGGCCCGGAAGGTTGGCCAGATGGGGGGCGGGAGAGCTGCGGTGCTGGTGGCTTTCGGGACGGTGATCCTCCAGAAAGGCTGGTTCTGCAGCATGGCTTTCCTCTACCGGCCGGAGACACTCGCCGCCCTGACCCTGTGGCTGGCGGCCAGTCCGCTGCTGGGAGGCCGGAGCGGGCTTTGGCGAGGGAAAGCTGAGGCGATGTTTTCGATCATTGGGTTGGCGGCTTCTCCCCTGATTCATCCACTTGCCGTGGCGGCGACTGGACTGATCGCGGCATTCGGAATTTGGAACGCAGTCCGTCGGGAAGGAGCCACCTGGGCCCGGGCGATTGGTCGCTGGGGACTCCCGGCTGGGATCGGACTGGCGCTGCTGGCGGCCTATTATGGTTCGAATTCGATCCGCCTGGAGCAATTGATGGAGACTCTGGCGACGATGTCGCGGGAGAAGAAGACCCCTGTCCAGGCCCTGTTCGGACTCTTTGCGGGCGCCAAGAACCTGTTTCTGACCTGGCCCTGCGTGTTGTTCCTGGCCTTGACGGGCTGGTTGGTGCTTCGCACGGAAAGTCGAGCCTCGGCTCTCGCAGTTGGGGTACTTTTGCCGATCGTCCTCCTGGTCCTGTGTTTTTTGTATCTGGTCGCAGGCGGGCATCCCAACACCGGACATTCGGCGGTGATGGCTCCATTCATGGGTTGGTTGGCCGGCATCCTGGTCGAACTGACCCGCAAGGCGAGGGGGGCCTGGTTGACTCGGGCGATGCTGGTCGGACAGGTCGCGGTCTGTGCGGTCCCGCTGATCCTGGCGGCGGCAGCCTTCCTAGTCGAGCCGCCTCGATCGACGCGAGCAATCGCCGTCCAGGCGATGGACAAGGCCCTGGCCCTCACGACCGGCCAGGTCCTCATCCCGGTCAGTCTCTGGGAAGCGGCGGCGTTGCGATCGCCCGAGGAGCGGAGAAGGATCCGATTCACGACTTTTCCAAACCATGCGTTCCTTGATCGTCGGGCCGATTACGAGCGTCAGGTGATGGTTGGCCTTCAGCAGGGAGATGTTTTGGTGACCGACTCGATGGCCGGGCCCCAGCCAGATCCGGTGGATGTGCTGCCGTGGGCCCGTTCCGCAGTCCTGCAGGGACAGGGCGGATGGGAAAAGCTTGCGGAGTATGAAGCGGTGGAGACAGCCACGATCCGGTTGGGCCCTGTGCGACGCCAGGAAATGCAGATCGGCAACCTGACGATTTCCAGGCGAATCGTATCCGGAGCACTCATAGAATGAAACAGATCCGACCATGAGAGACCTTTCCGTATCCCACATTGCCTGGCCTCCCGAGCGTGAAGAGGAGATGTTGCCGATCTTGCTCGCGAAGGGGGTATCGACCCTCGAACTCGCACCGCTGCGGGCCTTTGGAAATCCCCTGCTAGCCAAAGAATCGGAGGTCCGGGCGAAGTCCGAGTGGCTGCGCGAGCGCGGCTTCCGGGTGGGTTCGTTCCAGGCCTTGTTGTTTGGAGCGGAGGCGGTGAACCTGTTCGAGGACGAGGCCTCCCGGACGCGGATGAAAGAGTGGCTGATCGCCGTCGGCCGGGTGGCCGGGTGGTGTGGCGCGGGTCCGATGGTGTTCGGCTCGCCCAAGAACCGGCTGAAGGGATCAATGAGCCATGCCGAGGCCGTGGCCGGCGCTGTGCCCTTTTTTCGGGAAGTGGGCGACGCCTGTGCGGGCTTCGGATCCTGTCTGGTGATGGAGGCGAATCCTGAAGCCTACGGCGCGGATTTCTGCACCCGGCTGGATCAGGCGGCGGAGCTCGTCGGCCTGGTGGACTCCCCGGGCTTTCGACTTCACGTCGATGGCGGCGGACTGGCGTTGAGCGGGGAGGTTTTCGAGCCCGTCCTGCGGCAGGTAGCGGCTTTGATCGCCCATGTCCATGCCAGCCAACCCAATCTGGGGGACTGGACCACTCCCCACAGTGTGCATCCACGAATCGCGACCGTTCTGGAGGAGATCGGCTACCAGGGCGACGTGGCGATCGAAATGCGCGCGACCGAGCCCTTTGAAGAATCCGTACCCGTGGCGATTCGCGAGGCTGCTTCAATCTATCCCTTTGTTCAGCTGGGCTGATTCTGCGATGGAACAATTCATCGCCCCACCTGGTGCCGTCTTCTCCTCCCCGCCGAAGTCAGCCGATTGATTGGCCAACAGCTTGCACGGCAGTCCCTCGAAGACCCTGAAAAATCCTCAGGCGAATTGCATAACCTGTCCACAGTTGGACTCTCTCCAGCCTCGACGGCCAGCCGTTTGTCATGATCAATCCACCTGCGAAGAGAGAGCTAGCCGAACCAACTGCCAATGACTCCCACCCAAAAATCTATCAATGTCGTCATCGCAGGCGGTGGATTCTTCGGCTGTTCGATCGCGCTGATGCTACAACGTAGAGGGCTCAGGCCGCTTGTCGTGGAGGCGGAAGATGAACTGCTGACCCGCGCGTCCAGGGTCAATCAGGCGCGGGTTCACGGGGGCTATCATTACCCGCGCAGCCTGATGACGGCCTATCGGTCGCGGCACAATTACGAGCGGTTCCGCAGTGTTTACCGTGAGGCGATCGTTGACAGGTTCACCAAGATCTACGGGGTGAGCAGACTTTTTTCGAAGGTCACGGCCAGCCAATTCGAGGTCTTCATGAAGCGGATCGGCGCACCCTTGAAGCAGGCTCCCGATCGGATTTCGAAATTGTTCAATCCCACCCTGACCGAGGCAGTCTGGATCGCGGAGGAATGCGCATTCGACTGCTCGTTGCTTCGTGATCGTTGCCGCCGGGATCTTGAAAATGCCGGCATTCCCATCCGCTTCGGCACGAGGGTGCAGTCCGCCGAAAAGGCTGCGGATGGGGTGGTGGTGAGGCTCAGCGATGGCTCGGAACTGCCGGCGACCCTGGTGATCAATGCGACCTACAGTGGCCTGAACCTCCTGACCCATGGCAGCCACCTGCCGCCTATTCCCTTGAAGCAGGAGCTGGCGGAAATGGCCTTGATCCAGCTGCCGGAGGAGCTGGATGGCCTTTCCGTCACCATGATGTGCGGGCCGTTCTTTTCGTTCATGCCGTATCCATCGCGGGGCCTGACCACTCTGAGCCACGTCCGCTACACGCCCCACCTTCAGTGGTTTGAAAAGCCGGGCGAGATCCCGATCGACCCCTATGAACGCTTTTCCCTTCTCAAGAAGCAGAGCCACTTCGAATACATGCTCAGCGACGCATCCCGCTACATCCCAGCATTGCGCAACGCAATCCACTGCGATTCAATCTGGGAAGTGAAAACCCTCCTGCCACAAACCGAAGTGGATGACGGTCGCCCGATCCTGTTTCGTCGGGACCCGATGCTCCCTGCCCTGGTCCACGTGATGGGTGGCAAGATCGACAACATTTTCGACGTCGAGGACGAGATCGACGCCATCCTGGCCTCCACCTGCTGAGACCCATTCCCTTACACTCATGGATTCCCACACCGTAGTCAGTGTTGTCGTGCCGTTGGAAAACGATGGCAGTTTGGTCGAATCGTTCCTCAGGGATCTCTCGCGGGTGATGTCGGCAGGCTACCGCTTTTTCGAGATCATTCTGGTGGACGATGGCTCAACGGATCAAACCCGCCAGGCCATTGATCACCTGCTGAAGGACGTTCAACAGGTCCGTTACTTGAGGCTCTCCCGTCCGTTCGGCAGGGACGTGGCGCTTTCGGCCGGGATCGAATCCGCGATCGGTGACTATGTGGTCACCATGGATCCGGCGGGTGATCCGGTGGAGCGCATCCCGGACCTGGTGGCCAAATGCCGCATCAATGGGGGAATCGTCCATGGAGTCGCGGAAAATCCCCGGGTCCGTTCTGGGTTCCGTGAGCTCTTTGGCAGCGCATTCCGCGGATACTGCAATCGCCGTCTCGGGGTGGATCTCAAGAGGGGGGCGGAGGATTTCCGGGCAATGAGTCGTCAGGCCGTCAACGCGTTGCTGCAGGTTCGGGTGCAGAGCCGGTATCTGCGGGTGTTGACGCTCACGCTGGGCTACCATCATGAGTTTTTTCCTTACCAGCGCGTCGAACGCGGATCACTGAAGCGTCGTGGCTCCTTTGCTTCCGAACTTGCGACGGCCATCGACCTGCTCGCGGCGCATACCCGGCATCCTCTGCGGATGGTGACGGTGGCGGGCATGATCGGCGCCCTGCTCAATCTGCTCTACGCCCTTTATGTTCTGGGGATTTATCTGGTGAAGCCCGACGTGATCGCCGGATGGACGACGCTTTCGCTCCAGCAAAGTGGCATGTTCTTCTTCATCTGCCTGATCCTGGCCGTCCTGAGCGAGTATGTCGGAACCATTTTGGGCGAGGTGCGCAGCCGACCGCTCTATTTCATCGCCCACGAGGCCAACAGCTCGGTCCTCCTTGAGGACACCGTGCAGTCCAGCATTGTGAAGGAATCCACCGAGGAGGTCGCGCAATGAGTGAATCCGCTGCTCAACTCCGGGGCGACGACCTCGCAAGCCCCCGGTACGAAGTCATCTGGGATCGTCCGCGGGCGAAGCGCTGGGCGATCTGTGTCTTCGTGATCAACGAAGGAGAGAAGATCCGGAAGCAGCTGGCGGCGATGTCGGCCCATGCCTCCATCGTCGATGTGATTGTGGCCGATGGTGGCAGCACGGACGGCTCGCTTGATGGCACCCTGATGGAGTCCACGGGAGCAAAGGCCCTCTTGGTCAAGCGCGGCCCCGGCAAGCTCAGTTCGCAAATGCGGATGGCGTTCCATTATTGCCTCTCGGAAGGCTACGACGGAGTCGTGGTGATCGACGGCAACGGCAAGGATGGACTGGATGCCATTCCCTCGATGATCGAGCTGCTGGAAAAGGGGTATGACCATGTCCAGGGCAGCCGTTTCATTCCGGGAGGGCATCATGAAAACACGCCGCTGAGCCGCTATCTGGCGGTGAACCTGATGCACGCGCCCTTGATCTCAATGGCGGCCGGATTCCGTTACACCGATACGACCAACGGTTTCCGCGCCTACAGCCGTCGGCTGCTCGAGGATCCCCGCATTGGAGTGTTCAGGCCGGTGTTTGACCGCTATCAGCTCCACTACCATCTCGCGATCCAGGCGGCCGCGCTGCGCTTCCGGGTGATCGAGACTCCGGTCTCCCGGGTCTATCCGGCCTCGGGCAAGGTGCCGACGAAGATCAAGGGCTTTGGAGGGCTCTTTGCCGTCATGGGACAGCTGCTGGATACCTGCCGGGGCAAGTACGACGTTCAGCCATGAGTCTTGCCCGATATCCATTCGACGCGCTTCGTGACGCGGCCGCGCTCTGGTCGGACGGCCGCAGACGCGGCTTCCGGAATGCCTTCTCGGTGGTCCTCCGTCCGGACGCCCCGGGTTCCTGGCAGTTCACGAAGTACCTTCTGATTGGCGGGCTTTCCGTCATCGTTTTCCTGGGTAGTTGCGCCTTGTTCCGCTGGCTGGCGATCCACCTGATGGGTGCCTCGTACGAGTCCTCGAGGCTGTTCTGGAACCTGTGTGAGATCACCGCAGGTTTCATTCCGACCAATGCCTTTACCTATTCGACCAATCGGCGTTGGGTGTTCATCTCCGGAAAGCATGCGCCCCGAAAAGAGTTCGTGCTTTTCACCGCTGCCGCCGCCGTCAGCTTTGCCGCCGGGCAATTGGCGGCCTGGTACCTGATCACATACTGCTCGGTGAATGATCTGCTGGTCAAGCTGGGTGTCATCTTCATCTCAACCTTCGTGAACTTCGTTTTCCGGAAACTGGTCGTGTTCCACTCCTGAATCCCATGTCGAATCTCCACTCCATCCGGACGCCACGTGTCACGCTGGTGACCAACATGCTTCCCCCCTACAGGGTCGGCTTCTACAATGAGATTGCACGACGGGTGGACCTCACCGTGGTTCTCGATACGCTTTCCGAGTTCAATCGAGCCTGGCAGACGGGCACGGACGATTGTCGGTTCAAGATGGTCACCCAGAACTGCCGGTCGTTCATCTACAAGCGTCATCGTCAGGATGTCCACTACACCGAGCGGAGGCAGTTCCATTTTTCTGAGTTGACCTATCGCGCCCTCAGGGAGTCGAAGCCGGATGCGATCATCACGGCTGAGTTCGGTTTCCGTACGATGTGGTCGTTGCTTTACGGAGCCATTCACAAGGTGCCGGTGACGGTTTACTCCGAAGGCACGCTCCACACCGAGGGGCATGTGGGATTGATCAAACGGATGATCCGCCGAGTGATCGTCAGCCAGGCCACCCGCTTCTGGACGAATGGACCGGAATCGACCCGGCTGCTTGAATCCTATGGTGCGGACCCTGCCCGCGTGGATGAGGGAATGACCGGGATCGATACGACCGAGTGGTGCGCGGGAGTGGAGGAATGGCGATCCAGACGAGAGGCGGTCAGGGCCGAGCTTGGATTGGTGGGTCGCGTGTTTCTGTTTTCCGGCAGCCTTTCCCCCCGCAAGGGCATCCTTCAGATGGCGGCGGCAGCCGCAAGGGTGGCGGCAGAGCCCGATTGCCCGACCTTTTCCCTGCTGATTCTGGGAGACGGAGAGAATCGGGAGTGGCTTGAGGAATGGATCCGAAAAAATCCCGGCATCAAGGTGGTGACCACGGGCTTTGTTCAGCATCCGGAGCTTCCCCGTTACTTCGCTGCCGCCGACTGGGCGATCCTGCCGACCCTGGATGACAACTGGCCACTGGCCACCCTTGAGACACTGGTGGCCGGATTGCCGCAGCTTTTTTCGATCTACAACGGGGCAACAGCGGATCTTTGTCATTCCGATACCGGGGTTGAGTTCGATCCACTGGATGAGCGGAGTTTCCAAACCGCCCTCTCTGGCGCTGTCCGATCTTCATTGGATCGGGTTCCACAAGAGAGAATCCGCGATATCTCGGAGTATTACAGCGCCAGTTCGCAGGGCGGTCGCGCTGCCCTGTCCGTAAGGAACGCGATCCGGGATTGATCCCCTTCGCCCCTGGTGTCAGTTTTCTCGCCCAACCTCCTGATGTCATTCAATCGCCGCCAGTCCTTTTCGATCCAGATCCTCCAGCTCGCAGACGCCCTGTTGATCTGGTGCGCGTTTGCCATCGCTGCATTCCTGCGGGAGCCGTTGATCAGTTTTCTTCAGTGGAGAGGCATCAACGTCAACATGGAGGGGGTTTCCGGTCTGGAGGAGATCACCTGGCTGCTGTTCATCGTCGTCCCGTTCACGCCTCTGGCGCTTGAACTCTTCGGGTTCTACCGCCGTCCGCTGCGACAAAGCCTGAGACCTGCGATCCTGCAGGTCCTGCGCGCCTTCATGGTGCTGGCCCTGGCGATCGGGGTGATGGTGGTGTTCTTCAAGTTCAATGCGTCCAGCCGTGCCATCCTGCTGATCGCGATTCCGCTGGCCTTGGTGCTTCTGATCCTCCGGAGCTGGGCCTATGGACGTTATTTCTACCGGATCAGCCAATCGGAGGGGCGCAAGGAATCCATCGTGCTGGCTGGAACCCCGGAGGACATCGAGCTCTGGCTTTCGGAGGTCCCTGAGGATGAAAAAATCCTCTGGAGGATCGTCGGTTGCCATGACCTGAGAACGGAGGACTGGGAGCAGTTTCAGCGGATGCTTGAAGATGAGGCTGTCGAGCGGGTGATGTTTGCGGCCAAGCATGCGCAGTTCGATCAGCTTGGGACCGCCATCGAGATCTGTGAGTCACGGGGAATCGAAGCCTGGGTGGCCGCCAACTTCATGCAGACACAGGTGGCCCGCCCCACCTTCGACATGGTGGGCGGGAAGCCGCTTCTGGTGCTGCGCTCAACTCCGGATCTGTCGTGGGAGCTGCTTGCCAAAGGGGTGATGGACTGGATGGGAGCTCTCTTTATCCTGCTGATCTCCTCGCCAGCCTGGGCCATCGCGGCCATCGCCATCAAGCTGCAGAGTCCAGGCCCGGTGTTCTACTTTCAGGAGCGGGCAGGAAGATATGGCAAGCCTTTCAAGATGTGGAAGTTCCGGACCATGATCCCGGATGCTGACAAGAAACTCGAGGAATTGAAGGCCGCGGCGGGCAATCAGATGTCTGGCCCGGTTTTCAAGCTCGAGCATGACCCGCGCATTTTTCCGGTCGGACGGATCCTGAGAAAGTTTTCGATTGATGAACTGCCACAGTTAATCAATGTGATAAGAGGTGAGATGAGTCTTGTGGGACCTCGCCCGATGGCGATGTATGAGCTCCCCAAGATCGAGAATTCCTCCCATCGGCGCAAGTTGAGCGTGAAGCCGGGTCTGACCTGCATCTGGCAGGTGAGCGGACGGAACCAAATCACCTGCTTCGAGGATTGGGTGAATCTTGATCTCCAGTACATCGACAACTGGTCGATCTGGCTCGACGTGAAGATTCTCTTCCAGACCATCCCGGCGGTTCTTCTCGCCAAGGGAGCGAAGTAGTTCGACGAAGCCTGATCACCTGCATGCGCGCATTGCTCCGGAAACTCGGAAACCTGTACATCGGCTTGCTGGGTTCCCGCATTCGTGATGAGGAGACAGGCGAGCTTCTTGGACGCGCCCTCATCATCGTGTGGAGAGGCCGGGTTCATGTCGTCGGCTTCGATGGAGGGGTGGCATTGAAGCCGGTTTTCTGCTCGCAGGACAAGATTCGATATTGGCGTCAGTCCGTGGGTTTCACCCGGGCCACCGCGCCAGACTTCCCCCGTCTGAGTCCGGAATGACGATTCATGCGCCAACGGTAGCCACGGTGCTTTTGACCCATGAGCCTCCGGCAGCGGTGACCCGCATGGTCGCCCATTGGCTGGATCACGATCCCCAGCAGGAGATCATCGTCGCCTACGGAGGACCAGAGGACCATTACTCGAAGCTTCAGGTCGAGCATGCGGTGTATGTGAATGATCCCGAGCTTCGAACCCGGGATCATCCAAGGGAGCGGCAGAGTTACCTCGGGGTGTTTGCGGCAGCAGCCCCTTTTTTGGAAAAGCTCGGTGTCAGCCATGTGCATCTGGCAGAGTACGACGAGATTCCCCTGGTTCCCTGCCTGAATGCCCGCCTGCTGGAGGTGTTGAGTCGCGAAAATGCCGATGTCGCCGGACATCGCCTGAACCAGGTCGAGGGCACCGGGCACCCCCATTTGACCTATCACCGACATGACCCCGCCTTCATGGATTACTGGGATTCCATCAGTGTCCGGGATGATCGCAGGGTGGTTCTATCGATGCTGGGCTGTGGATCTTTCTGGAAGGTCGAGGCGTTTCTCGCCGTTGCGAAGCTCCGGCCGCCCATCAGGATCTATCTTGAACTGATGTTGCCAACGGCAGCCCATCATCTGGGTTTCCGGGTGCGGCCTTTCCCAGATCAGGACCGTTTCATGGCTCCGGAAGTTCCCAAGCGCCCTGAGGAATTCGAGGCCTTCCGCAGGCAAGGAGCGCTGCGGATCCATCCGGTCAAAGGATACTGGTCTCAGGCGGATCTTCATCCATGAAAGCCAGCACCTTGTCCGGACTGTGGGTGGTGCTGGCAATGGCATTGGCGCTGGCCTTTTCCTCCTCGCTGGAACCCCTCTCGCTGGGGTTGATCTCCCTGGCATGGCTGCCTGCCCTGGTGATTGGTGCGTTCGCAGGCGGGTCCTCAAGAGGCTCGGTTGTGCTCGGCACCCTGGTCACTGGAGCCGGGGCCTATGCTGCCTGGGTCGCCTTTCGGTCCCCGGTGGCGGATTTCGGACGATCCGATGGTCTCTTGCTTGGCTGCGGACTGGCCGCATGCTGCTGGGCGGGCTGGCTTTCAGGACGGGATTCGCACCGGTTGGTAGGCGGTGGCCTGATGATGCTGGCCCTCGCCAATGTGGTGGTCGCCGTGATGCAGTGGAGGGATCCGGCGTTCACGCCGATCTATGCGGGCCGGGAAACCGCCACCTACCCCTCCGGCTTCTATGGCCATTACAACCACTTCGCGAATTTTCTGCTCGGTGTCGGATTCCTCCTCGGTGGACTTGCGTCTCTGCCCGGGAGTCGGCGATGGGTCCGACTTGGGTGGGCGTTCGGGGCTCTGGCCTGTTTGGCCGGAATCGTCCTGAGCCAGAGTCGTGGCGCGTTCGTCGCACTTGCCGTAGGGGCAACGGTTCTGATCCTGTGCTGGGTGCTGGACCTGATGAAGCGCGGGGTGAAATGGTTCGGGGTCGTGCTGATCTCCCTCGCGGTCATCCTTCCCCTGGCAGGGATTGGGGCATGGCACGTCGCGAGAATCGCCCTCGCCTCCCGGGGGGTTGACTCGAACGGCGCGAGAATGATTGAGGACAGCGGAAGGCTGGATTTTGCGTCGATGGCGGTCGAGCTCGCCTTGGACCATCCGGTGACTGGTGGTGGCAGCCGGTCGTTCTCCTACGAGGTTTTCAACAAGTGGGATCCATCGGAGCTTTGGGTCGGGGGCGGCGACGTGGACATGGTTCACAACGAGCTCCTGCAGGCGGCCACAGACTATGGTTGGATTGGTCTGGCGTTCGTGGTTCTGGTGATCTTCGGTGTCGTCGCCCGAGGCATGACGGTTATGGCCATCAGTCCCGCGCTGAAATCGTCGCAAGCAGGGGATTCAGGGATGACGGCTGGGGCACTCGCTGGGATCGCGGCGATGTTGACACAAGGGATGTTCAGTTTCGTGTTTCACATGGCCCCCGACGTCATCCTTCTTGGGTTGCTGATCGGAATCGTGGCTGGTGAGCCCTGGCCCTTGTCAAAGGTTGGTCTTGAGCCAAGAAGTCCCTTGAGGCGTCCGGGACCGTGGATGGGAGCGACTCTTGCGGTCCTGCTGGCACTCGTCGGGTGGCGCGATGCTGCTGCCTGGTGGTTGACTGCGCGACCTGGTGCCGACGGGCTCGGAGTGGACGCCGGACTTCGTTATCGCGCCTTGAAGAGGGCTTTCGAGATCCGGCCTGATTTCCGCATTGAGCAGTCGCTTCTCCGCACCGCCAGCGAGTTGGCGGTGTCCGACCCGGATCCCATTGCGGGTAAATGGACGGAAGTGCTGATGGAACATCATCGGGGCATCATCGCCCGGCACCCTTGGGACTTCGCGGCCAGGCTCGGCTTGGCTCGCCAGTTGGATATTGCCGGAAGTCTCCGGGAAGCAGAGGAGCTCTATCGTCATCTCCTGCCCGCCTTGGACAGCCGGGAGATGTTTTACCACGCCCGCTTTGCTTATGGCAGTCATGCCTACCGGCGAGCCTATGCGCTCTGGCAAGCCGGAAAGCCGACCGAGGCCATGGCCTGGGCCCAGGAAGCCAAGATCCAGATGGAGCGGAGCCGGAAAAACGCTTATTTCGATGGCACCCGGACCGATGAATACGAGCGGGTGGTGGGGTTCATCAAATGGCTTGATGAGGCGCGGGTGACTGCGGAACCCGGGGTGGTGCCCGAGCTAAGGTAGGACAGAGCCTGGCTCAATCTGCTTCCAGTCGATGTTTTGATCCGCCAGATCCGCAAGGAACTGGCGGATTTCTTTTTCTGCGGATTCACGGGAGGGCAGCCCATACTCGCCCTTGTCGGAAAACCACATCGAAGCTGAGACATAGGCCCACCGTTGGTCCTGGCCACGGGTCAGACGATCCTTCATGTCAATCAAGGTGCGCCTCAGATGATCCTCGGTGATGGTCTTCTGGCCCACGAAAAAATAAGCGGTGAAGCAATCGAGACTGATGGTTTTCTCGCCCTTCTCATCAAGGGAGATCGTTTGAGTCGAGGTCAGTTCGCGCACAGGAAAGGTGCGACCCATGGCGGTGACGACCGAGCCTGATCGCGAGGAATAGATCTGGTGGCCCTGGGAGGGCATGCAGCGCTCGGGCCGATGGATCGAGTTGTTGATGTCGATGCCTGAAAGGACCACGGACAGGTCGATCCTCTTCGCATTCGGTTGACCGTTGGCGGCGTAAGAGTCCGGGATCGGGGCGAGACAGATGGCCTTGCTGAAGGTTGTGTCCTTGGCCAGGATATCGACCTCCTTCTCAGTGGCCTGGGCGATCTGGAACTGCCAGTCGCCGAGCGTGGAGGGAAGCTTCATCTGAATCGCGGATTCCGCAATCGTCCCGGCGCTTGGCAGCATCAGGACGGTGGCCATCACTCCACCAAGTGCGAGGGGCAGGAACAGTTGGCGGTTCATGGGCTGACGGGTTCGGGTTGCGACTGGCTGACCTGCACCCGGCGCAGCACCCGACGTCGGGAGACCTTCCAGGGAAGGCCTCCTTCAAGGAAGGAGTGTGCGGTGAGCAGAAGCAGGAGGGAAATCGGGTAGAACAGCACCAGGGGCGACCAATCGTGCCAGGGTCCTCTGGCGAACTTGGCATCCCCATACTCGGCCATGACGAAAATCGAGATCAGGCGGAGTGAGTTGCCGAGGATCGCGATCGGGAAGGCACTGAGGAAGAGCACGGACTTCTTCCAAAACGACATCTTCGCCACATAGGTCCACGCAGCGGCGATCAACATCAGGGACCACAAGGATCGTATCCCGGAGCAACCCTCATCGACATTGAACCCTGAACCGTCCCCCATCGTGATGGTGTTGCCTTTCAAGGTGGTGACCACCCCGCAAGCCGAGGAACCAAGGTGGGCAAGTTTGCTGGCAATTAGCTGAAGGCCGCCGGTGGCCTGTTGAAGGAAGCCAACGGGAATGGCGAGCCATGTCAGGAAAAAGGGGAACGCGAGGAGCAAGGCCGTCTTTCGTCCCCAAAGATACCATGCCGAACCTGTGAGCAGGAACGGTAGCCCGATGATCGCCACGCGCCACTGAATGGTCCGGTAGGAAAGAACATACAAGACCGCTCCTGCCAGGGCGACGAACAGCCCGAGCCACTCGCCCGCTCCACGGGAGGCGCGAATCTCCTGCCACCGCCATCCGATTAGCCCGATGACAAGTGGAGGGAAGATCCAGCCGTGCTCGAAATCGCTCTCCTTGTTCCAGGCGCGGGCCCAGGTCACCACTGCCGGCTCCCCCTTCATCGGACCGAAATGCCGGAAGACGGCGTAGAACACCACGAGTACGATTCCCGTCAGCGCCACGGCAATCCACTCGGACCGGGTTTCCGACTCCGACTTCGCGGGAACAGAACATCCAGATTCAGCAGGAGTTTGGAGGGAAGGTTCCATGAACTTTGCGAAGTCGACGGCAAAGAGTTGCCGAGTCCGCTGCTCCTGTCAACAATCCGTCTGCCGCTACGCCCCATGAAACTCATCAGTGGAACTGCCCACCGCGCCCTTGCCGAACGAATCGCCGATGTCATCGGACAACCCCTTGCCGACGTGCATGTTACCGCCTTTCCGGACGGTGAGACCTTCGTCAAGATCAACGAAAACATCCGCGGAGCCGACGTGTTCATCATCCAACCGTCCTGCCCGCCGACGAACCACAACATCATGGAGCTGCTGATCATGGTGGACGCCGCCCGCCGCGCGAGTGCAGGCCGGATCACCGCCGTGATCCCCTTTTTCGGCTACGCCAGGCAGGACCGCAAGGACCAGCCACGAGTTCCGATCACCGCCAAGCTCGTCGCGAACCTCCTCACCTCCGCCGGGGTTGGCCGCGTTCTAACGATGGACCTCCACGCCCCGCAGATCCAAGGCTTCTTCGACATCCCGGTGGACCACCTTTACGCGAAATCCGCCCTCATCGGCTACCTTCGCGAGCGTCATCCCGACACCTCGAACCTCACCGTGGTCTCGCCGGACGTAGGCGGCGTGAAAATGGCCCGCGCCTATGCCGATGCCCTCGGGGCCGACCTCGCCATCGTCGCCAAACACCGTGTTTCCGCCACCCGTGTGGAAGCCATGAACGTGATCGGCGACGTCGAGGGCCGCGATGTCCTCCTCGTCGATGACATGACGGAAACCGCCGGCACGCTCACCGCTGCCGCGGAAATTTTGCAAAAACACGGGGCCAAGCGCGTTTTCGCCGGGGTTTCCCACGCCATTCTGGGCGATCTGGCCCATGAGCGGCTGCGCGATTCGGTCATCGAGGAAATCATCACCACCGACTCCGTGCCCCAGGCCGCCGGGGACAAAGTCCAGGTCGTCGGCATCGCGCCCCTTCTCGGAGAAGCGATCCGCCGCATCAGCGGGGGCCAGTCGGTGACCTCGCTCTTCGAAGTCTAAGCGGCATCCGGGATCCAAAATCCCCGATCTCCGATCCTCTTCCGGCGAGTTCCGACAACAAAATTTTGACAAGTCCGGATTCTCCCTCTATTGACCGCCCCCCGGTCTGGGGGTTGGAACCTCCAGCATTTCCGCAATCCTCATCATTTCCTGTCATGGCTACCAAGCAGACTATCAAAGCCGCACCCCGTGCCCGCACCGGTTCCGGCCGCCTCAACCAGATGCGCCGCGAAGGCTGGCTCCCATCCGTCATCTACGGCCGCAAGACCGAGAACAAGAATCTCAAGGTCGATGCCAAGAGCTTCGCGGAACTGCTTGCCCACAGCACTTCGGAAAACATCCTCATCAACCTCGAGATCGAAGGAGAAGGTACCAGCCTCGCCTTCCTTCAGGCCATCCAGCACGACCCGCTTTCCGGTGCCGCCCTGCATGCCGACTTCCTCGCCGTTGACGATTCCACCGAAATCACCGCCCACATCCCGATCCACCTTCACGGTGAAGCGGTCGGCGTGAAGGCCGGCGGCATCATTGAGCAGTACATGCACTCGCTCGAAATCCTCTGCCTCCCGAACGATCTTCCCGACACCATCGACTTTGACGTGACCGCCCTCGAAATCGGAGCCTCGCTCCACATTTCCGAGCTGATCCTGCCGAAGGGCGTTCGTCCGACCCACGCCGGTGACGTCGTCGTCGCCCACGTCGGCAAGCCAGCCGCCGCCGTCTCGGAATCTGCCACCGCTTGATCGGATCGAGTCCCGACCATTTCATCCGCCCGGGTCGCGCCAAGCTTCCCGGGCGGACTTGTTTAATCGCCGCAGGCGATGAGTTTTCAGTTTTCAGGTGGAAGTGTTCAGCAAGAGACTTCCTCTTCATTTCGAATTTAGGATTTAGAATTTCGTGCTTTCTCTGAACCTCATCGTCGGCCTCGGAAATCCGGGGCGGCAGTATGAAATGACCCGCCACAACGTCGGGTTCATGGTGCTGGACCGTCTCGCGGCCCAGTCCGGGGTGGCCTTCGAAACGAAGCCGAAGTGGCAGTCCCATCTTGCCAAGCTCCCCAACGGCACCCTGCTTCTCAAGCCGCAGACTTTCATGAACCTCAGCGGTCGCGCCGTGCAGCAGATCCTTGCCTTCCACAAATGGGAGCCGACGCAGATGCTCGTCGTCTATGATGACGCCGCCCTGCCATTGGGAAATCTCCGCTTTCGCGAAAAAGGCTCCCACGGTGGCCACAACGGCATCCGCTCGATCCTCCAGCACCTCGGCACCGATGGCTTTCCACGGCTGAAAATCGGCATCGGAGGCAGCGCGGAAGGCGAAATGGTCGGCCACGTTCTGGGAAATTTCCGGCTCGAAGAACGCGAGCTGCTTGAAAACACGCTTGCTAGTGCCGTTTCCGCCGTACAGGTTGCGCACTCCCAAGACGTCGCGACTGCGGCGAACCGCTTTAACACCCGCAACTCACCACCATCACCATGAGCCGCAACTACGAAGGACTGATCATTCTGAACACCAAGGGCGCCGAAGGCAGCGTTGACGAACTCGTCAGCTCCGTCGGCAAGGAACTCGAAGCTGAAGGCGCCAAGATCGGTGGCGTCAACCAGATCGGCCGTCGCAAGTTCGCCTACGAGTCCCGCCATCTCGATGCCGGCCACTATGTCAGCTACAGCTTCGCCGCCGAGCCTGCCGCGCTTTCCAAGATCCAAGCCCGCCTGGCCCTGAACACCAAGGTGCACCAGCACCACTTCCAGCGCGTCGCCTGATCCGGAGCTGTTCGACCGAACAGAATCCGCTTGCCTGCATTCGCCTGAATCCGTAGGATCCCCCCGCCATGGCCAATTTGAACAAAGTCCTCCTCCTGGGGAACCTCACCCGCGATCCCGAACTCCGCTACACTCCGAAAGGCACGGCGGTCGCGGACATCGCGCTGGCGATCAATCGCGTCTGGACGAACGAGCAGAACCAGAAGCAGGAGGAAACCACCTACGTGGACATCACCCTCTGGGGACGTCAGGCGGAGCTGGCCCAGCAGTACCTCACCAAGGGCCGCGGCTGCTTCATCGAAGGCCGTCTGCAGATGGACACCTGGGAGGACAAGGCCACCGGCCAGAAGCGCAGCAAGCTCAAGGTCGTCGCCGAGAACCTCCAGTTCCTTCCCGACGGCAAGGGTGGTCCTGCCGGCCCGCAGCAGCCCAGTGGCGGTCGCCCCGCCCCGGCCCAAAGCTCCGGCTCACCGCAAGGCGGCTCCGCGGCTCCCCACACCGACTTCCACGAGGAAGACGACATCCCGTTCTGAGCGGCGTTTGATTCATCCATTCTGAAAACCCGCTCCGGTCACCGCAGCGGGTTTTTTATGGTCCTGGAAGCGCGCATTCCGTCCTTTGAGACTTCGGCGATTTATGATCTAAACGAGGAAATCGAAATCATGAATCCTTACGAAGCTCCCAAATCCGATGGTTTCCGCATGCGGGAAAGGGGAATTCACGGGGTGCTTGCAGCATTCCTGATGATTGCCGCGCTGATCCTGAGGTTCGGAGTACCTCTGACCATCGCAGTCTCCGGTGGGAGCGATTCAGCCGGATCTCTTGTTCTGTTTTCGATCCTTGGAGCGGTTCTCTGGCTGTGGGGATGCTGTCACCTGGCCATGCATTTCGGACTTTCCGGGGCATGGGGCCTTGCTGGAATTCTCTTCCTTTTCGGACTAGCCATCATCCTCTGGGCGGCGAATCAGAAGCCCAAGTGGGATCGCGCAGCCGCCCGAAGGCCGAAGGGAACGAAGCGAGAATACAAGGGTGATCCTACCAGCCTTTATTGAGCGAAATGCGTTTTTGTTGGTCTTGGGATCAGTCTGCCAACCACTCCTCTAGAATCGGCCCATCGGCTTCGGCCCAGTGGAGTTCTTGAAGCGAGATGGGATCTACCCAGCGGACCTCGGCGTGATCGAGAGGCTTGGGCTCGCCGCTCTTGATCCGGCAGACGAAAGGGATCAGCCGGATCGGGCCTCGCCCGTAATCCCAGAGGACCGGAGTCAGCGGGCGGAGGATCTCGACCTCGACGTCCAGCTCTTCCCGCAGTTCGCGGATCAGCGCGGTTTCAGGCGACTCACCCGCTTCGATCTTGCCACCGGGAAATTCCCAGCGGTTTGCCAGATGTTTCCCCGGAGGACGAAGGCAGGCGAGCACCCGGTGGGTGGCATCCGTGATGATTCCGCAGACGACGTCAATCATGCGGCCCGACTCTGTGGCATCACCTTCCGCTGTCAAATCCCGAGCCTGCGTTTGACAAGCCGCCGTCTGGAGGTGTTGCTCGGCCATGTCCAGAATCCTTGCGTGCCTTGTTGCCTGTTCGTCGTTTGCCTCTGCCGCCTTGGTGGAAAAGACCGTCATCTATGAGCAGGACGGGAAGAAGCTGGAAGGCTTCCACGTGTATGACGACGCGATGACCGGAAAACGTCCGGGGGTGCTGGTGATCCATCAGTGGACCGGCCTGACCAACTACGAGAAGGAACGCAGCCGGATGCTGGCCAAGCTCGGCTACAACGTCTTTGCGGCCGACATCTACGGGCAGGGAATCCGTCCGGTGCCGCCTGCGGCCGGTCAGGAGGCAGGAAAGTACAAGACAGACCGGAAGCTTTACCGCGCCCGCCTGATGGCCGGACTGGATCAACTGAAGAAGGACGAACGCACCGATGTCACGAAGCTCGGCGCGATCGGCTACTGCTTCGGTGGGATGGGCTCGCTCGAACTCGCCCGAGCCGGAGTCGATCTCAAGGGCGTGGTTTCCTTCCACGGAAGCCTCGATGCTGGCGATGGGCTCGCAGCCGCGAAGGGTGGCGTGAAGGCCAAGGTGCTCGTGCTTCACGGCGCGGATGATCCATACGCGCCGGCTGCCCAGGTGGAGGGATTGAAGAAGGAAATGGAAGCCGCCGGAGTGGATTCGAAGGTCGTGCTCTATCCAGGAGCCGTCCATTCGTTCACCCAGCCTGCTGCGGGAAATGATCCTTCCAAGGGAGCGGCCTACAACGAAAAGGCCGACCACGAATCCTGGGACGCGATGAAGGCCTTCTTCGATGCAGCGTTCGGCAAGGTGGCTCCCTGAGCTGTCGCGAAACCTGATTTCAAGTTTCCGCTTCAAACCGGCCCCGTGACTCTCCAGAGTTCCGGGACCATGCTTTTTCTCTTTCCTGCCATCGCCTTGGTGGTGCCGGCCCTCGCGGTCCAACCGCTGGAAATTCGTTTCACCACCGCCCCTGCGCCGTCCACCAAGACGACCAGCGGTGGTTCGATGGAATCCGCGGCGACCTATCCTTCGACGAACTGGGAAAGCCAGGCCCAGCCGATCGGAAATGGCCGCATCGGCGCGATGATCTTCGGCAACCCGCTGAAGGAGCGCATCCAGTTCAACGACGCCAGCCTCTGGACCGGCGGCGCGAACCCTTCCGGCGGCTACGACGTCAACGACTTCGGCTGCTATCAGAACTTCGGCGATCTCTTCCTCGAAACTGCCGGAGCGGCGTCCGAACCCACTGTCAACGAACCCACTTCCCCGAGCGGCCAGGTTCCGTTCAACGCGCCGGAAAACGTCACCGCCGCCAGCGATGGCGATCCGAAGTCGAAGTGGTGCGTCGAGCACGGCGGCAAGGAGATCTCCTGGCAGCAAGATCTCGGCAAGCCGACCGCCATTCCCTGCTACAGCTTCACCTCGGCCAACGACATCCCCGCCCGCGATCCGCGCACGTGGAAGTTCGAGGGCTCGGATGATGCCAGCAAGTGGACCACGCTCGACGAGCACAAGGACGAGCCCGCCTTTGAGAAACGCGGGGAAACGAAGAGCTATGCCGTGCCATCGGACAAGTCCCGCGCCTTCCGCCACTATCGCTTCGTGTTCGCCCCGGCGAAGGACGTGCCGCATTTCCAGGTCGCGGAGATCGGCTTGAAGGGCGTCGGCAAGGCAGCGGATTCGCCTGCACTCGAAGGCTTTTCCCGCACGCTCGACCTCGCCACCGCCACGCACAAGACGACCTGGAAACAGGACGGCGTGACCTACACCCGCGAGGCCTTTGCCAGCAAACCGGACGAGGTCATCGTCGTCCGCCTCAGTGCCGACAAGCCCGGCAAGGTCGCGGGCAGCCTGCGTCTAACAGGTGCCCACAAGGAAACCTCCACCGCCAAGGGCAGCGACGCGATGTTCTCCGGTGCTCTCTCCAATGGTCTACGCTATGCCGCACGGGTCCATGCGATTTCCGAAGGAGGAAAGATCACCGTCGAGGGCGATCGCGTGAGCTGGACTGGCAACACCGTCACCCTCTTCCTCGCCGCCGCGACCGACTATGCGCTCGATCCGAAGAAGAGTTTCCGCAGC
The DNA here is from genome assembly GCA_027485995.1 of Verrucomicrobiaceae bacterium. GTDB lineage: Bacteria > Verrucomicrobiota > Verrucomicrobiia > Verrucomicrobiales > Akkermansiaceae > Luteolibacter. The sequence continues at coordinate 39,383 of JAIXPW010000263.1, read as the reverse complement.
GGGGTCGATCCGGTTTCGACCGTCGAGAAGCAGATCACCGCAGCGGCTTCGAAGCCCTACGCGACCTTGTTGAAATCCCACGTCGCCGACTTCCAGAAGCTCATGGGACGGGTCGATCTCGACCTCGGAGCGCCGCCGGAAGGCAAGTCGATCACCGAGCGTCTGACCGCCTACAAGGCCGGCGGCAGCGACAACCATCTCGAAGCGCTGATGTTCCAATACGGCCGCTACCTGCTCATTTCCAGCTCACGCGGCTTTCTCCCGGCGAACCTCCAGGGCCTGTGGAACGACAGCAACAAGCCCGCCTGGTATGCCGACTACCACACCAACATCAACATCCAGATGAACTACTGGCTGGCCGAGCCCGCGAACCTTTCCGAGTGCGCCGAGCCTCTGTTCAACTGGACCGACGCGATGATCCCCGGCAGCCGCGAGGCCACGGTGAAGGCCTTCGGAGAAAAGGTGCCCGGCTGGACCATGCGCACCTCGGTGAACATCTTCGGCGGCAACGGCTGGGAGTGGAACCTGCCCTCCTCCGCCTGGCTGGCCCAGCATTACCGCGAGCACTACGCCTTCACCGGCGACAAGAAGTTCCTCAAGGACAGCGCCTGGCCCGTATTCCGCGATGTCTCGGCCTTCTGGCTCGATCACCTCGTGGAAAAGAATGGCAAGCTCGTCGTGCCAAAGGGATGGTCGCCCGAGCATGGCCCGCGTGAGGACGGCGTGGCGCATGACCAGCAGATCGTCTGGGACCTGTTCTCGAACACCCTCGAAGCCGCATCAGTCCTCGGCATCAAGGACGACCTCGTCGCCAAACTTACCGCAGCAAGGGAAAAACTGTTAGGCCCGCAGGTCGGCTCATGGGGACAGATCATGGAGTGGACCACCGAGCGTCCGGATCTGGAAAAATCGCACCACCGCCACACCTCGCATCTTTTCGCCGTGTATCCGGGTCGACAGATCAGCCTCAACGGCACGCCCGATCTCGCGAAGGCCGCCGCGACCTCGTTGGAAGCGCGCGGCAGCGATGGCGATTCCCGCCGCTCCTGGACCTGGGCCTGGCGCACCGCGCTGTGGGCCCGCCTGGGCAAGGCCGACAAGGCCCACGAAACCATCCGCGGCCTGCTGACCTACAACACGATGGCGAACCTCTACACCACCCACCCGCCGTTCCAAATCGATGGCAACCTCGGCATCTGCGGTGGCATCTGTGAAACGCTGCTCCAGTCCCACGAAGGTGAGCTCTCCATCCTGCCCGCCGTTTCCGATGCCTGGAAGGACGGCAGCTACAAGGGCCTGAAGGCGCGCGGCGGCTTTGAGGTCGATGCGGCTTGGAAAGCCGGAAAGCTCAGCTCCACGACGATCCGCTCGAGCCTCGGAAACCCTCTCACCCTCCGCCTTCCGGGAAACCCGGCCTCAATCAGCGTGACCGAAGCCGGAGGCCGCAAGGCCACCCTCGCCGCCAAGAACGGCACCTTCACCTTCCCGACCAAGGCCGGAACCAGCTACTCGGTTTCGTTCTGAGAAAGATCGACGAAAAGATCATCGGAAAATCGCTCCAAATCGAGCTTCGGATCGCCTCTAAAAATCTGATTTTAAATACCTTAGGCGGTCCAAATAATCGACGAAAAGATCATCGCTGGAAGCCTCCCGGGTGATGAATCGTCAATCCTCACCCGATCGCCACGGACGGCTCCACGAAGGGAAGCTCGTGGGCAGAGGCGACGGGTTCGCAGGTGAGTTTTCCGCCGGCGGTGTTGATGCCTTTCAGGAGGTCCGGGCGCTTCTTGCAGGCGGCTTGCAGGCCGTTTTCGGCGATGAGCATCGTCCACGGGTGGGTGACATTGTTCAGGGCCTGGGTGGCGGTGCGCGAGTAGGCGCCGGGCATGTTGGCGACGCAGTAGTGGAGCACGCCTTCTTCCTCGTAAGTCGGGTTGTCGTGGGTGGTGGGGCGCGTCGTTTCCGAGCAGCCGCCTTGGTCGACGGCGATGTCCACGAAGACGCTGCCCTTCGGCATGAGGCGCAGCAGTTCGCGGTTGAGGAGCTTCGGCGCGCGGGCTCCGGGGACGAGGACGGCTCCGATGACGAGGTCCACGCGTGGAAGCATTTCGGCGAGGTTCGCTTCGTTCGAAAACACGGTGTGCGCGCCGTCCATGGTGATGTCGAGGAAGCGCATGCGTTCGAAATCGACTTCGAGAATGGTCACGTCCGCGCCGATGCCGGTGGCCACTCGGGCGGCATTCACGCCTGCAGTGCCGCCGCCGAGGACGACCACTCGACCGGGTGCGACACCCGGAACGCCACCTAACAGAATGCCACGACCGCCGCGATGCTTGGCGAGATGATAGGAACCGACGATCGCGGACATGCGACCGGCGATTTCACTCATCGGCTCAAGCAGCGGCAGGCGACGGTTGACCTCGATGGTCTCGTAGGCGATGGCGGTGCAGCCGGAAGCGAGCAGGCCTTCTGTTAGAGGCTTGCTGGCGGCGAGGTGGAGGTAGGTGAAAAGCAGGTGGTCGGGACGCAGCATCGCGATTTCCGAGGGCTGCGGTTCCTTGACCTTCACGATCAGGGTCGCGCGATCGAAGACCTCCTTCGCGGTCTCTACGATCTTCGCGCCGGCGGCTTGATACAGAGCGTCGTCGTAGCTCGCTCCTTCACCGGCCCCGCGCTGCACCAGCACCTGGTGGCCGCGTTTGGTCAGTTCCATCACGGAGCCGGGAATCATGCTCACCCGGCTTTCCTGTGCTTTGATCTCTTTTGGAATACCTATTATCATCGCGGGAATCCTAGCTCCGATGTCCCGCAGGACGAGCGATTTCCGGGAGTCCGGAGTTGAAAGAATCCTACGAAACCTTCCTTATGGGCGGTCATGTTTCGTTTGGCTTTCGTTTTCTGTTTGTCTCTCCTTTCCGTTGCTCGTGGCGACGAACTCATGTCCGCGAAGAACGCGGCGCATGAACTGGTGAAGCGGGTCGTGCCTGCGAAGGCGGATCAATTCGGGATCGAGGTGATCGCTGCGGAGGCTGGGGGAAAGGACGTCTTCGAGATCGAGGATGGAGCGGATGGAAAGATCGTCCTTCGCGGCAACAACGGGGTGTCGATCGCCTCCGCCCTCGGGCACTACCTGAAGACGCGCGCCAGGTGCCATCTCTCGTTTTGTGGGGACCAGCTCTTGCTTTCCGAGGCGTTGCCGAAGGTGGGATCGAAGGAACGAATCGTCTGCCCGTATCGGCATCGCGTCTTCTTCAACTGGTGCACGCTCAGCTACACCGGCGCGTGGTGGGATTGGAACGACTGGCAGCGCGTGCTCGATTTCTTGGCGATGAACGGCATCAACCGGCCGCTCGATGTCACCGGTCTGGAATGTGTCTGGCATGCGACGCTGATGAAGCACGGCTTCAGCGACGAGGAGGCACGGAAATTCCTCGTCGGCCCGGCATTCTTCGCGTGGCAGTGGATGACGAACATCCAGAGCCATGGCGGGCCGCTGCCGGCCTCGTGGCTGGAGCAGAGGCGTGAACTGGCGAAGCGCATTGGCCAGCGGGAACGCGAACTCGGGATGGAGCCGATCCATCAGGGTTTCTCGGGTTATGTGCCGCGTGAATTGAAAGCGAAGTTTCCGGATGCCTCCGTCGCGACACAGCCGTCCTGGTGCTCGTTCCCCGGCAGCGCCCAGTTGGATCCGCTCGACCCGCTGTTTGCGAAGCTGGCGAAGACCTGGTACGATGAACTTCGTAGTTTGTATGGCCCCCTGCACTACATCGCGGCCGATCCTTTTCACGAAAGTGCACCCCCAAAGCCCGGCGGCGAATATCTGGGACAGGTCGGCCAGGCGATCTTCGCCAACATGAAGCAGGCGGCCGATCATCCGGTGTGGGTGATGCAATCGTGGTCGATCCGCAAGGAGATCGCCACGGCGGTTCCTGCAGAGGACCTGCTGGTTCTCGACCTGAATGGCGAACGCTGGAGGAGTACCGACAAATTCTGGGGCCGACCCTTCGTCAGCGGGCTGCTGCACAACTTCGGCGGGCGCATCAACCTCCACGGCGATCTGCGAGGTCTGGCGCGCAATTCCTTCGCACAGACGGCGAAGGCCGCGCCGAACCAGGCCGGCATGGGCCTTTTCATGGAGGCGATCGTGCAGAATCCGGTGGTCTATGATCTCGCCCTCGACAGCGTCTGGCGGAGCACTCCAGTTGATCCAGAAACCTGGCTGGCCGCCTACGCCCGCCGCCGCTATGGGGCAGATTCGCCATCGGCCTTCGAGGCCTGGAAGGTCCTGTTGGCCGGACCCTATCAGCCCGGAACCATGGGCACGGAAAACTCGTCGATGCCTGCCGCAAGACCCGCCCTTGATCCGAAAAAGTCGGGCCCGAATTCCGGATTCGGCATTCCCTACACCAATGCCGAGCTGTTGCGTGCCTGGGAGCTTTTGATGACCGATGCGCCGAGGCTCTCGTCGTCCGATGCCTGGCGGTTCGATGTTGCCGATGTGGGACGACAGGTGCTTTCCAATCTCGCCCAGCCGTTGCAGCAGGATCTGGCGGCAGCGTACCGCTCTGGAGACCGCGAACGCTTTGCAAAGCGGGTGAAGGAGTTCGACCAGTTGCTGGCGGATCTGGACCGTCTGTTAGGCACGCGGCGCGAGTATTCGCTCGGCACTTGGATCGCGAATGCCAGGCGCTTTGGAACCACGGAGGCGGAGTGCGATCTCTATGAGCGCAACGCGGTCTTGCTGCTGACCTGGTGGGGTCCGGAGAAAGGCGCACCGAATGGCGACCCGAGCATCTTCGACTACGCGTGGAGGGAGTGGTCGGGGCTGGTTGGCGGCTACTATCGGATGCGCTGGAGTTCCTTTCACCAGCATCTGGCCGATCTTCTGGAGCGTCGCGAGGGCTGGAGCGAAGAAAGGCTTCCTCAGGCCTATGGACGTCCGGCGCTGCGGGCGAACCCGTTCTTTTCAGGTCTGGCCGACCGGGAGTGGCAGTGGATCACCCAGCGGCATCACTTCAGCTCCGAGCCTGTTGGCGATGTGGTCGTGATCGGGCAGGAGCTTTCCTCGAAGTATCGGCCACTGCTGGAATCGCTCGACCTTTTGGAGGTATCCGCAGCGATGAAGAAATCCGGGGTGCCGGACGGAGCGATCACGATCGGAAGCTGGAAGTCCGGTCAGTTCACCCCGGAGTGGAGGAAGATGACCCTTGAGGTGACGAAAAACCTCGACTCCGGCGGCCCCTGGAGCTTCGGGGCGGTCTTCACTGGAGGAGCCAAGCGTCTCCATGTTCGGAACGTCTCGCTGCGGTTCGGAAACGTGGTGGTGGCAGGGGATCCCCACGAAGGACGCACCGGCAACGAGCACGTCGGCAACACCTGGAAGCTCGCGGTGCCCGAAATCCCGCTGAACACGCCGATCATCCTCGAAGCCGAGGTCCGCACGGATGGTGGCGCGGACTCCAACGGGGTCTTCCATCTCCGCAAAGGAGGGTAGATCAGACCGAAGCGGGAATGAACCGGGCCTTGAGGGTGAGCCCCAATAGAGGAGCTTACGGACTGTCGGTGGTGATTTCCATGCTGGCCTGTATCGGACCGGGACGATTGTCGGGGCCTACCGAGACCTTGAACCCGGCCTCACCCCTGCGGGAGATCCCGGTGGGAATGGACTGGAGCGAGAATGGACCCGTTGATGGGCCGGGGAAGGTCACCCCTGTCATCTGGACATGCTGTGGGTTGGCAGCGAGTTGAAGCCCGACCGAATCGGAGGATTGAAGGTCATCCTGCCGAGGCTCTCCAAGGTCCGCGAGACGGGTCGGAGAGTGCTGGACTGCGCCAGGAGCCATTCCTGACTTCGCGAGCGGCGCAACAACCAAGGAGTAGAGCCCGGCGAGGAACGGGGTCAGTAAAAAGAGCGGTTTCATGTTAGGCAGCAGACGACAGCGATGTCGGGAGAAATGCAGGGTCCGCGCCAAGTGGCAGGACCAATCACAATTTTTGTGGCATTTTTGCGGTCTTTTGCGGCCCATCGCATGAATCCCACGCATGGACCAACCGCGCGGCTCACTTCCAGAAATCGACGTCGGCCGCCACCGATTCACTGAAGGACTTCAGCAGCCCCTGCAACTCGGCGACCTTCTTCGGCTGCTCGATGAAGCGGTTGAAGCGCTCACCCGGATCCTCTTCCACGTTGAAAAGCAATGGCTTGGCGGGCGAGACGGTGAATCCGTAGTTGTCGCCGGTTTGTGAATCGATCTTCACATGAAGCTTCCATGGCCCCTGCCGGACCGCACCGATCGAATTGTCGCCGAAGCCGGAAAAGTAGAAGACGAAGCTCGGCACCGTGCCGGGAAAGGTGTCGGCATTGAAATAGGGGCGGATGTCACGGCCATCGATCACACGCCCCGAAGGAAGGGGCTCCTTGGCGAGGGCGAAGACGGTGGGCAGGATGTCGAGGGTGCTGGCGGAGGCATTCACCACCGATCCCGGGCGGATGGTTCCCGGCCAGCAGAAGACACCCGGGACACGCTGGCCGCCTTCCCAGGCGGAGCCTTTCCCATCGCGGAACGGTCCTGAGGAGCCGATCAGCAGGCGGGCCTCGCCGTAGTTCGGATCCTTGGCGGTGTTCTGGTACTTGATCCACGGTCCGTTGTCCGACGCGAAGATGATCAGGGTGTTTTCCGTGATGCCGGCCTGGTCGATGGCGGCCCGCAGCCGGCCGAGATTGGAGTCGATCTCCTCGATGCAGTCGCCGTAGAGGCCACGCAGCGAAGTGCCTCTGAAGTCGGCCGAGGCATGAACCGGAAGGTGCGGGAAATTCGGGGCGAGGTAGATCAGGAACGGGCTGTCCTTTTTCGCGCGGATGAAGTCGATGGCGGCATCGGTGTAGCGCCTGGTCAGGCCTTCCAGCAGGGCCACGTTGTCGCCGATACCCTTTCCGATCGTCTCGTAGCCAGCCACCGGGTTGCTGGCGGAGGGGTTGCTCTGGATCAGATCGACGCCGGGCTTGTAGTCATGGGAAACATTGGTGCCGATCCATTGATCGAAACCGTGGGCGAGCGGGAGCGCCTCGACCGTCATCCCGTTGGCCTTGTTCGGCGTGCCGAGGTGCCACTTTCCGAACATCGCGGTGGCGTAGCCGGAGTGCTTGAGGCCCTCTGCGAGTGTGACCTCGTTCGGATGAATGAATTTCTTCGCTTCCGGACCGAGCACCCAGGAACCGAGTCCGGAGCGGATGGGGTTGCGCCCGGTGAGCAGCGAATAGCGCGAGGCGCTGCAGGCGGAAGAGCCGCAGTAGAACTGGGGGAAGTTCAACCCCTCGCGAACCATCTTCGACAGGTTCGGGGTGTTGATCGTGGGATTGCCGGTGTGGGAAAAATCCCCGTATCCGGCATCATCGAGGAGAATGACGACGACATTCGGTTTCTCGAGTGCAGGACGAGCCCCCAGGGGTGAAATCAGGGCTGCGGCAAGGAGCAGGAGGGTTTTCAAAGCGGATGAATGGATGGCCGGGAGGGGGACTGTGTGGCGCACAGGGCCATTCATCCCGGAATGGTGGAAAACTCCAGCGAAAGCGCGTCAGGGCGTCACGTCGGGAATGGTGAGGCGAAAGTTGACGTTCGGAGCCACCTGCTCCTTCAGCACCCTGATGCCTTCCGCGACGAGGTCCTTGCGGCTGGCGGCGAGGTCGACCTTTTCACCCGGATCCTTGGCGATGTCATAGACTTCCCAGTCACCGATCTTCTTCTTCATCAGATCGGCGCGGACCACCTTGAAATCCCCGATGCGCACCGCGACCTGGCCACCGTATTCCGGATAGACCCAGACCATCGGCTTGCGGGTGGGCATTTCGCCAGCACCTGTGATGACGGGCCAGAGGTTTTCGCCATCCAGTCCTTGGGGAGCGGTCAATCCTGTCGCCGCGCAGAGGGTGGGGAACCAATCGGCGAAGTAGCCGGGGACATCGCTGGATTTCCCGGCCGCGATTTTTCCAGGGAAACGGGCGATCATTGGGACGCGGATGCCGCCTTCATAGACGCGGCCCTTGAAGCCCCTGAGGTCGCCCTCGCTATTGAAGAACTCCGTGTCGGCCCCGCCGATGTGGAAGGGAGAGGTCGGCTTGCCTTCATGCGTCGCGCCGTTGTCGCTGGTGAAAACGACCAGGGTGTTCTCTGCGAAGCCATTGGCCTCCAGCGCCTTCATCACGGCACCGACGTGACGGTCGAGGTCGGAAATCATCGCCGCGTAGGCCGCACGGGGTCGTGGGTGTGGCAGGTAGCCGTTTTCCCCACGATAGGGCTGGGTGTCCCAATCGGTCGGATACTCGTTGAGCCGGTCGAGCGGCGGATGCATCGAGACATGCGGTTCGATGAATGCAAGGTAGAGGAAGAACGGCTTCTTCTCCGATTGGCTGGCGCGCTTGACGATGAAGTCCTGGGCTTCCTTGACCATCAGGTCCGGCGCGTAGGTCTGGCCGATGTAGTCCTCGGCCCGGACTTCTCCTTCGGGCTTCTGTTTTCCGCCCGGGATGGGCTTCTCGTTGATCAGAATCTGTTGGTCGTTCCGCCACAGGAACTTCGGGTAGTAGGAATGGGCGACCGCCTGGCAGTTGTAGCCGTAGAAGAGGTCGAAGCCGTGCTTGTTCGGATCGCCGGTGGACCCTGCCGGTCCAAGGCCCCATTTTCCGATCGCAGCGGTGTCGTAGCCCGCCTTCTTGAACACCTCCGCCATCGTCACCGTGGTGGGCGCGATGGGGAGCTGGCCCTCCTTGAATTGTGGAAATCTCACGAAGGCCTGCATGTTGCCGCGGATGTCGGCGTGGCCGAGATGTTTCCCGGTCATCAGGACGCAGCGCGCCGGTGCGCAGACCGGAGCTCCGGAGTAGTGCTGGGTGAAACGCGTGCCCTCGGCCGCCAGCCGGTCGATGTTCGGCGTGTGGATCTTCTTCTGCCCATAGCAGCCGAGTTCACCGTAGCCAAGGTCGTCGGCGAGGATGAACACCACGTTCGGGGGAGCGGCAGCGGCGATCTGAAGCAGAATGATGGCGGCAAGGTATCGGAGAGACTTCATCGATTGGAACGGATGGGAACTGGATCACTACGACCCTGATCTGTCGAAGTTGCAAGGCCTGCGGAGGTTTGGGGAACTGGAGAGCGGGGGATGGCCTCCAATACGTGAATTGTTGGCAATCGAACGAGGAAATCGTCGGAAATTCTTGACACTCGAGCTCAGCCATTGCTTTCTTCCCGCCCGCCGCAAGGCAATGCACCCGTAGCTCAATTGGATAGAGCGTCTGACTACGAATCAGAAGGTTAGGGGTTCGAGTCCCTTCGGGTGTACCACTTTTCACCAGTGGCATCGGGGCGTGGCGCAGCCTGGTAGCGCGCTTCGTTCGGGACGAAGAGGCCGTGGGTTCGAATCCCGCCGCCCCGACCAAGCTGGAAGCTCACAAGCCCCCTAATATCAGGGGGTTTTATCGTTTGAGGGCTGAGAGTGTCACTCTCTCAGGTACCGCGAAGCTCCGCCGAATTCCGAAGAAATGGTGCAAATTTGGCAACTGAATTGGCAATTATTTTAGGTTTCCGAAACAGCTGGAGATCGGGCTCCAAGGATTGAAGTTCCGTCCTTGATCGGCCACTGCCAGTTGCTTTCACTGGGCCATGCTCGACCCCGCCAAAGCTGCGGTTTGTAGCCGGGAGCAGCACGACGAACTGCTCAATCACGTCCGACTTGGTCGGCTCTTCGAGCTCATCGAATGGGTCGATGACGGACGGCCAACCCTGTGTCCCGACTTCGACAGGCCTAGGGCAAATCAATCGGCTGTTCACGAGGCGATGAGAATCGGCAACCACAGCATGGTCCGGTTCCTCTGGGAGCGTTGCTGGCAGCGCCCGTGGGAAATCGAAAGGCTCGTTGCCGACGCCATCTATGCTGGAGGCGGAGCCGCCTGCGAAATCGCCAAGTATCTGATCCGCCAGGAAATCCCGCTCGGTGGAGTTTGTGCCTCGGCTGTATTCGAAACTCATGACGATGAGCTGATTCTGATGGCCCTGGAACGCGGTCTTAGCGTCAGATCCCCCGACGGTTTCGCCTGTGCATTGTCATGCACCGGGCATTCGAAGCACCTCCTACGCCTTTATCGGGAACTTCACGGCAAATACCCCGACCTTGTAACGGAGGGCTTGCTCGCCCTGCGCGCTGCCGTTGAGAAGCAGAAGGTCCGCGCTGTCGCCTTGCTCACTTGGGCTGGCGTGGATCCCTTGAAGAAGATTCCGAGAGAGCCTTACGAGGAACTGGAAGCGTCCGACGATCCCGACGACCAGCCCGACCTAACATCCGCGCTGGACGAGGTCCGGATCCACGACAAGACCCTTGAGCTTATAAAAGCGCTCAAGGTTGAAATGAGCGAGGACGTCTGGCTCAGATTCCTGGAGCATTGCAGCTGGCTCGAAATAGAGCGCTTTGCCGAGGTCTACCACTGGGTCAGGAAGCCCGATGACGTGTTGACGAAACATCCGGACCGTGCGGCGGAGATCGCGACCTCCATTCTCAAGCACCTCGAAGGCTGGAGCTTCAGCCTGAACTCGGGTTCCCATCAGCGTATGAAGCTGGAAATCTGCGAATATCTCACCTGGCTCGGCACACCAATGCTGGTCACGGATTCAGCCTACGAGGTCCGGCAAATTCGGCGTGGTTTCTCCAAGGCGTCCGATCCCGAAAAAGTCGTCCGCCTTCTCTGGCTTATTCATGCAAAAGGCGATGATGCCCAGCAGGCTCGGTTAAAGGAAATCGTTCGGACACACACGATGCAGTTCCTGATTCGCCAGCAAGATCCTCAGCTGCTGTGTGACCTTGGGCTCGGACCCAAAAGTCTGGCGAAGAACAATTTCATTAAGCGGAATCGTCCTTGGAAGCTTGAGTCCTACAAGCCACCGGCTTCATGCGAGAAACCACCTAAGAAGCAGAAGGAGCCACCACCAGCACCTCGACCAATCTACAACCCGACTCCAGATCCCGGTCCTTCCCGTCCAGGCTACTGGAATCGCTACAGCCACTTTCATCGAAACTCTTGAGCCCCCTTGCGAGGTTGAGTAACTGCCCATTAGGGTCCAACTCAGCCTCGACCCTGTTGAGTGCCTCCAATTCAGAAGCCCATCGCAGAAAAACTCGATGGCCGTGAACCTAGCACATTCCTACGACCATGGCGTCCCAATCCTCGTCAAAATCGTCCAGCAACCCGGAGTTCGTGGTGCGCCGGGAAACGATCTCCGCCTACTTTCACCCTCCCCTTCCAACCAGCACTTTCCACGATCTGGTGAACAAAGGGAAAATCGTCCCTTTCAAGCTTCTTCGGGGGTTCTACAAGCTCAACGAATCCCTCAAGCGCCTTGGGCTAAAGGAGGTTGAGAGCCTTCCTGCCGAGGTGCAGAAGCGCTCCATGACCGAGATTCTCCAGCTTGCATTCACGCTGATTGATCCTCTGATCTTCCCGATGCCACCTTGGCTCATGACCGTCGAAGCTTTGGACGACAAGGACGCCGACCACGCCTTGCTTTTAAGCAACATCCACAGGGAAGAACTCGACCTATGCGAGTCGATTCAAGAGAAGTTGGCTTACTTCAACGGCGTTCTTTCCGCTCAAGCCATCCGGGAATCTGATACCACCGAGGGAAATTCAGGCAAATAATATGGCAGCGAAGCAAACTCCTGGGCAACCTTCAGCGCCGAATGCAGCCGCTAAGGCTTTACATGCTCAATTCTCGGAGCTCAAAGAGATCATTACCGAAATCCCGCTTCACGTTCTAACAGACCGAGCACGAAAGGAACTGGGTCTGGAAACCCCGGCGGAGGTGTTGGATGTTCATGTGAAAAAACTTATTCACGACCTCTCAACCCTGGCGAGGATAGGTGATCAGTTTGCAGTGGAAAGCCTTCGGAACATTGGGTTGATGATCGTAAATGAACTGGATGTCCTCGCTGGTTCACCGGACGAAGTAAGCCAGGAAACTGACCTGGATCAGGATTGGACCGATGAGGATGCGGCGGAATCTTACCCCACTCGGTTTGCAAAAGCCGTTGAGGCACTCTCAAGAAACTCAGGTCCAAGCGTTCGAACGATCGAAGAAGAACTCGGGAGCCGAACGAATTCCTTTTTGCCTGTACGGTCGGAGGCGATTGCACAGAATCCGATGCTTTCCGTCGTTGAAATCGAGAAGGAAGAAGCTCTTTCAGGCAGAGCAATCAGAGACTCCCCACCCCGACTCGTCGTCGAGTCTATTGTGCAACTTCTCGTTAGCCGCCGTTTACTTCGAGTCGCGAGAGTCCATGCACGCGAACTTGCTGGGGGCTCGGTTTACTGGCCGATCAGAGTCGCTGCATTTTCCGATTCGCGCCAGAAGCACATTGACGCTCAATTAACGAGAATGGGAGTAGGCTCTCGACTGCCTTTTCGACTTGCTCCAATCGGAAAGCCTAGATTTTTGCCCGGGAAGCCTTCCTCGTTCGCCTTGGGTGTATGCCTCGAACTTGAATCCGAACGATTGAAAGGTCTTAGAATATCAACCAGCCATCGAGAGGAACTTGAGAGACAGGAACGTCTCTACCTCGAAAATCCAAAGTCGCATGAGCTCAATGGTCGTTGGGCACCCTGGCTAAGAAAGGCCGCTCTTCTACCTGAATTTTCATCTGTTGCAGAAGTCCAAGAGCTTTGGATCGAGGCTGGCCTTGCCTGGGCTGAGCATCATTGCGGAGGCGAATGGGATAGCATCGAGTGGCATTCATGTATCGAGAGGAGGAAATTCAGCGAGAATACTTCGCGTCTGATACCTACTAAAGATGTAGTAGAATGGGCTCTCCGTAAGGGTATCCAGACAATCACCAAACTGTGTCAATAGAAATTTTACCACCTTAGTCCCGACTAAGGTGGTCCAGCATGTAATGCATGGGAATCCTTCGTGTGGGAAGGATGCGGTGTGACGAAACACGATCACACAACCGAAATGAAGGAACCCGCCAACCGATTCGTCGGTGCCCGGTTCATCGCCCGCAAATACGCCGTCTCGGAACGTCATGTTCTGCTGCTGGCTGCTGCGAAAAAGATACCCTCGATCCGCGTCGGACGATGCATCCGCTTCAGCGAAGCAGCCGTTGCCGCCGCATTGGAGGGAGGGACCAACCCATGAAAAACCAGTCCGAAGACAATGCGGATTCACCCGCCGAAAGCAAACCACACTACACCATGAAAAATGAAATCGGCTCAGACGAGCCGAACGTAAATGAAAAGGCCGCGCCCGTTGCTGAAACAACGGAACACGGCGTAGCGCAGCCGGAAGTCAACCAGTGCGAGATAATTTTGCCTCCCGAGGACACCGGGGGCAAGACAGAAGCAGCCGCACCCGATAGCGGTGAAGTTTCAGGGCCCGCAGCGATGGCCTCGCCTGGAGGTATTCGTGCCCTGATCCTGGCTGCACGTAAAGACCCCGACAAGGTCACGCCCCTCCTCACCGCCAAGAAGGAAGTCGTCGAGGTTCTGGTTCACAAAACTCCGCCGAAGCATCTGTTCTGGCGTGCCCGGACCGATGCGGAGCCGTTGTATTTCGACCTTCTCCAATTGCGTGGAGACGGAATGTCGGAGGCGTTTTACCTGATCGCATCGGACGAGCTCGCCCGCGAGTTGAAGGAGAATCAGTACTTCACCAAGTTTGTCCACAGCTACCGTCTGGTTCTGATTATCGACCCGAAGGGCTCTTATGCCTGGTGGCCCGTTCGCTGCGATTCTGAATCCTCATGGCACGAGTCCGCACAGGAGATCGCCATGCGCCTGGAGAGCGCGTGGGGTCGAGTTCAGGCAGGTCACCAGAAATACGACTTCCTGCCTTCGGGCGACGACCTGGGAGAGCCTGACTGGCCCAAGGAGGACGATCTGGGTCTGCTTGAAAAGGCATTCAAGACCCGACTCATCACATCCATGGATCATCCGGTCCTCAACGAACTCCGTGGCAAGAAGCTGTGAATCGGAAATTTCTGATCCTTGACTTTGAATACCGCGAGGATCGCCCCGGTCGGCTCTCTCCTGTCTGCGTCGTGGCGCAGGATTTGGAATCCGGCCGGGTTTATCGCCAGTGGTTGGACGGCATCATGCCGTCCAGCCCTGGCTTTCCTTGCGATGAAAATACGATCCTGGTAGCTCACTCCATCGCTCCGGCGGAGGGTCTTTGCTGGGCTCAACTGGGGTGGCCCGAACCAGGTGGGTGGATTTGCACCTACGTGGAGGAGCGGGTTCTCGCTTGCGGTGAGAAACTGGAAGGCGGCTTCAAGCTCTTGGGATGCTGCGCTCGCCGGGGTGTGGCTACGATCGGGGCGGAGGAGAAAAGCTTTATGCGAGATCTGATCCTGAGCGGTGGCCCGTACTCGGACGATGACCGTGAAAACATCCTGGATTACTGCGAATCGGATGTTGTGGTGACAGCCCGGCTTTTCGAGCAAATCGTCTGTGACCAGCGTTTCAACGAGGAACAGGCTCTCTTTCGGGGCCGGTTTGCTGCGGAATGTTCTCGTATCACCAACCGGGGAATTCCGGTGGATCTCACCCGGCTACGCCCACTCCTGGCTTTATCCAACATGCAGTTGCGGGAGCTGATCTCAGAGTTCTCTGACGACTATGGAATTGCCCCCGAAGGCAAATGGTCGACACCGGCGTTCAACGCCCTTGTGGCGACCTCGGGAATCAACTGGCCACGAACTCAGACCGGTAAATTGAAGTCCGACAAGAATACGCTGAAAATGATGGGAGAGGATTACGGTTCACCTTGGATCGAGATCGCCCGCTTGAAGCGGAATCTGACGGAAGCCATGGTGAATGGTCTGCGGTTGCGGGATGATGGCCGCCTCATCAGCGACCTCCACCCATTCGGAGCGATCACAGGACGTTGCACTCCCAGGTCTCGGACCTTCCTACCGGCGAAGCCGAAGTGGTTGAGACTGCTGATCCAGGCACCACCCGGAAGGACGATCATCTCGGCCGACTGGAGCAGCCAAGAGTATGCGATCGCAGCAACCTTGTCCCGCGACCGGGCGATGATAAATGCCTACCTCACTGGTGACCCGTATCTGGACCTCGGGCGTCGCTGTGGCAGTATCCCCCCGGATGGCACGAAATCCAGCCACCCAAAGGAGCGGGATGCCTACAAGGTCGTGTCGCTTGCGGTCCTGATGGGAATGGGCGCGGTTTCGATTGGGCTGAAGACAGAGCTGGGAACCTCCGGCGGGGAACGACTTCTACGCCTCCACAAACGGGTCTTCCCCGATTTTTGGGAGTGGACCGAAAAGTGTGGGAATAATGGTGGGGCTGGTCGTGATCTTGAAACAGTTTTCGGCCTCGTCTACAACCCGGCTCCTGAGTCCTACAAGCCTCGGACCGCGAAGAACTTCCTCCTCCAGGCTACTGCATCTGACATGCTGCGAGTGGCGGTTGTCCTTCTCGTTGAGGCCGGGGTAGAGATCGTTGCTACTGTTCATGACTCGATCATGGTCGAGTGCGACACCATTGATGCGGATCGCATCGAGAAACTGCTGGTGGAGAAGATGGAAGAGGCGTCTTCGATCTGCCTCCACGACATGCTGAAGGTTCGCGTGGAAGTGGATCGTGCAGACCATCCACTTCACTTCTTCGATGAAAACGGATTCGCCTTTTTCGAGAAGATTGCCGCGAAGCTCGGTCTTGAACTCGACTCCCGTGAAAGCGGTCTGGAGGTAACGTGAGTGACGATGTCAGGAACATGATCGTGGCGGCAAGGAAGTCTTCGGCTTCCTTGCCGCCTACTTCTTCAGCTCCAGCGAGAATGCCCGAAAATGGTCATGCCACAGGGTCCAGAATTCCCAATTCCGGGCATTCCCCTTTTGGAGGTTATATTTCGGAAGGTAGTATTTCGGGGAAATACTCCGACTCCCAACGCTCAGGTTGGAAGCCTGCATCAGCGAAAGCTCCGGTTTTCAAATGGTCAGATCGAATTCTGAAACAACACGGTTCGAGCTTTGACCGCGTCGTTCTCGCCATCCGTGATGCAGCATCCCGCGCAGTGGAACGGGGAATCAATCCGTGTGTGGATTCGATCTACGTGACGAAGGTTATTCGGGAAGGGTGGCAACTCTCTCCGAAAGACCTGTCGAGAGGTCTGAAGCGTCTGGAAGACATGGGTGTCATTCTTCGCCGCGAACCGGCAGTTCGAGGGAAGAACGCTCGCTTCATTCTCCTCCCTGAAAAGGATCCCATTTCTTAGTTCGTGGAATTCGAATCCGACTTGCTCCGATTCCGTTCGGGCTGCCGAGTACGCGCAAGTTCAGCATACCTACTTCGAAAGGTTTATGGTTCGATAGCCTGATGAAAATCTCGGATCAGGTTCCAACCACGTTGGCAGCTAGCTTCCACTTCGACTGTCCATCAGTTGAGAATCAGGTTCTCGAAAACGTAATTCAAATTCAGGAGATCGATCTTGTACTACCTCACCATCCTGTTCAGAATTGGGCATGAACGAATCGGAAGGAGATCCGGATTGTGCTGACATGCCCGCTGACACGAACAGCATTCCAGCAGTAAGGGTAGGCGGGTGTCCCATTCTTGCCGATGAATGGCCACCTCTGCTAGTGGACCTCGTTTCTACCTGGGGATCCTCGGTTGATATCGACCCACTTTCTGCAACAGCGATAATCCTGACCTTCGCCGGCGGAATAGCTGGGAACAGCGTCAAGCTGAGGGGGCCATTGGTGGGAGAATTGGGTCCGAATCTCCAGCTGGCAGTTATCCGTGACAAGGCACCGGCGCTTCATCGTGGGCTCCAACGAATCACCGACAGCTTCGACATGGCTATCGTAGACCTCCTGAGGTGTTATGAGCACCTCAGCGACGTTCGTTCGCAGCGCACGGAGCTTTGCAAGTTGGAATCGCTCCTGTGCCCATTGCTGAGCCAGCGCGAAGTGCTTGAGAAGACCCTGGAGGATGACAAGGCGATGATGAATGCCTTCTGCAAGCAACAGGACGTCCAGATGCGACAAGAGTATGAGCGCCTGTGTAAGGGGATTGAGCTGATGCGCTCCAAGCTCCGCGCCCTTCGATTTCGCATGAAACCCATGGTGCTGATCTCTGAGCTTGGCTCTTCGGAACTCGATGAACTGGAGCGCTGCTCATTTGACCGATCCATTCTGGAAATCGCCACATCACCCGGCTACTTCGATCGGATGCTGTGGCTCAATGAGCGGAGTCTCGCTCGCTTGTCCGCTTTCCGGAGAAACGCTGAGTGCGGTGGACGGCTGGAATTCTCCGGAGGTCGTTACTTCAGTCGCTCCTCCATCTCCACGCTGCTTCTGGTTGAAAAGCGGGAACTGCAGGATGCGCTTCAAGATCGTGTGATGGCTCGATCTGGAGCTCTGGACGGCATGTTTGTATGCTCTCCCAGTGCAAAGTCCTTCCGATTGATGGATCGCGCTGATCCAGGTGATGAATGGGCAAGGCTGGTTTCCAGATTGTTTGCCCTGCGTCTGGATCGTGATGTTCGCTTCGCCGTAATTACAGCGGAAGCCAGGGACGAGTTCATCCGGGTCCGGCAAGATCTCCTCAACAAAGCAGAGCAGGATGAACAGACTTCCCGATTGTGGAGTGAGAGTGGTCCGACTCTTGTTGCCAAGCTTGCTCTTTGCGTCTGTCTCTTCCGGAACCCTCGGGCACCCCAGGTGGAGGCAGTGGACATCCGGATTGCGGAGTGGGTGGGGAAGGAACTCCTAGAGACAACGAGCAGAACCTGGCTTCAGTCCCAAGAGACGGTCACAGGTTGCCAGCAGCACAATCGAGAACGAAGCGAACCGGACCTTCCGGATCCCATTACGACAATGGTGTCGAAGGTGAGAAGGATCGGACCATGCAGCACCAGGACATTGTTCCGAAGCTACTCCGCACAGGACTACACTCAGCTTATGCCGATCCTCGATCGAGCGGTCGAGCTCGGTCTCATTGAACGCGAAGGTAAGACGGTCCGTTTTTCGAGTCCTAAGCTGGAACTCGTCAGTGTCAGTCCGTCAGTTTGTCAGTCACTCGGGTAACTTCATGAAACTGGCTCAGGTCTTCTCCCCGTTCGCGAGATCGAAGCGTTGCGCGATGTGGCCTGCTGATATTCCTCAGCACGAACGCCACGTTTGGAAGGACAGCCGTAAGTCGTTCTCGACGCTCTGGAGGGTGCCGATGGGATCGGAGTTTGATCCATTGAGAATCGAACTTCATCAGCGGTTTCTTGTCCTCGTGGTGAGGAGAGGTGTCATTCAACTCCAGCACGGAGCGACCCGGATTCGAGCTGTGGAGGGTGATGCCGTGGCGATCTCGGTAAGCGAATTCCTGGCTGAGGTCCCGAACTGTGGGGATGAGTATTCCCTATTCGACCTTCACCTCTTCCATAGGATGCCAACACCGGGCAAACTGGAGGGATCACTCGGTAGCTTAGTTTCAAAGCTCGGTGCTCAGCCCCCAGGGATGTTTCCGCTTTGGAATGCTCAAACCCTGCTTATCGCTCCACTTCCGGGAGGTTTGCCAATCGACAACGCGATGACTCTACTGACTCGACTGCTTTCCTGTGGCCTGCAATCGACCGTGCAGTTCGTTGCGTCAGGTCTCGATTCGAAATCGACAATATCGGACCATCAAAGCCCACCGTAGAATAGATCCGAAAGTCTCAAGAGTCGCTATTACGAATACCGTGCCCAAACCCGAAAGAAGTCCGCTTGTCGGGACTGCTCGTTTCGTATTTTTCCCGGAATTCAGAGGGCCAGATTGTGACTATTCCCATCCGCCCTGCTTTAAACACTTCATACACTCCCAGAATCCGACCCTTTGCATGGATTACGACGTAGGGTTTTGAGCCAACAAGATCAAAGACTGCTTCAGCAGGACGAGTGCGGTTGTCGGGCGAAAGCGAACGGTAATCCGCCAAAGCCTTCTCAACCATTTCTTGTTGGTAGGGGGATAGGTCCATGCACTGATTCCTGTCCTGACGAGCTCTGAAAATCAAACACAAACGAAGTCGGAAACTCATGAAGAATCACTGCAATTCGACCCGAATCCACGTTAAGTAATTATGAGGAAGTAGGTGCTTTGCCTGCCGTCCGACCGAGTGGTTGGGCACCTCATTTTGAATGCCCCGGCTTTCCTTTGTGAGGGCCGGGGCGTTCTGCCTTTAACCCCACCTACAACCAGCATGGCGATCAAATTGAATGCCACTTACTGTAAGCGCCTGGGCCTTCCAGGATTCAGCTCGCACCAATTCAGCGTCTCTATCGAAACCGAGCTCGTCGCCACTGGTGACATCGCCGGTGAAGCGGAGCGCCTCTACCACCTCCTCCAGTCCAATGTTGACGAACAGATCCAGACGACTGGCTTCGTCCCATCGGCGGACTACGGAATGCTTGATGCACCGAATGCCAACGGGAACGGCTCCAAGCCTCCCTCCGTCAACGGTAAGCCGAGGCCATCCAACCAGGGCTGGAACTGCACTGATAAGCAGCGCCAGCTGATAACCAGTATCGTTGATGAGCACCAACTCGACCGCAACGACATCGAAGCTCTGGCTGTCGAGCGTTTCGGCAAGGGGGTCAAGCTCCTGAACAAGGTCGAGGCTAGCGGGCTCATCAATGAGCTTCTCGCCGCTCATGGTGGGATTGTTCAGAACGCTTCCCGGACCAACGGTTCTGCTTACCAGCGGGACAATGGAAGGAGGATGCGGTCGTGATTCATTCAGTTGTCGATCAACCCGCAACTGGGAGTCCAGTAGCCGATTTCCTCCCGGCCTACATCAGTCCGTCTGCCGCCAAGAGCTACCTCGGATGCAGCCTGCGCTTCTACTTCGAACGCGTTGCTTGCATCAAGAAGCCTACCACGGTGGCGCTCCATCTTGGGAAAGCAGTTCACGAGGCATTGCAAGGCTTCCACCTTGCCCGCTGGCGAGGGACTGATGATTCACCAGTGGCCGTGGCCGAGATGTTCGACACGGCGTTCACCCGCCTCGAAACGGTGGAAGGCCCGGTGAAGTTTAAAGATGAAACCGAGCGTCTGGAATCCAGACAGTCAGGACTTCGTGTCGTGGCTGCCTACCTCGACTCCGACGAGGTGCCCAAGGAGAAACCTCGTGCTGTGGAAGTTCCACTCAACGAGAAGATCCCCGGTCTTCCGGTTCCGCTCAATGGTGCAGTGGACCTCGTTGAACACGACTACACTCCAGTCGATTACAAGAGTTCCGCCACCAAGGCCAACCCGGACCAGGCGGCATTCGATCACGAGATCCAGTTGGTCAGTTACCAACTCCTACTGGAAGCCGCCATCGGGATCACTCCGAAGTCGCTGGACCTCGTGTATCTGGTCAAGACCAAGACCCCATCGATTCAGCGAGTGTCGCTGAAGCCAGCCAGCAAGGTCCGGAAGGACCGTGTCGTCGGTCTGCTCAATACGGCTGTCGATGGTATCGTTGCAGAGAGGTTCCATCCCTCACCCGGCATGCACTGCTCGTGGTGCCAATTCAGAAACGAGTGCATGCGCTGGAAGCCCGAGAAGCGGTGAAACGCGCCTGCATCGTCCTCCTTAATCCAATCCAATACCCCATTGTAATTCAAATGAACGATAACGATTTCAGTATCTTCGATCTCTGGCCGTGGGCTCTACTTCTCGGCCTTAGTGTATTTGCCTTCTGCCTGCTCGGCCCATTCATCTCAGGACTTTTACTACTCCTCCTGGTCGTGGTGATCACTGCGAACCTGGTGTCGCCGCACTGATTCAACCTCCATCGACAAAAGCCCGCCCCGGTCCTGTGACCCCGGCGGGCTTTTCGTTTCCAACAACCAACCACCAAGAATCTCATGTCCTCAACCTCATCGACCCATCCTCAGAACCAGCGGCTCCTTGACGCTGTCTGCCGCCGGGGAGTCCTCATTTCCACCTCCGTCCGCTACTGGCGAGGCTGCAAACGTCTCAACCCTGAAGACCTCGGGCTTGATTCCAGCCAGGTCAGCGACCGACTCATTCAGCTTGGGCACAAGCGACTCATCCCTCGTGATGCACTTGCTCCGTTCGCACTGATTGAATCCCGTGCCCATGCACTTGTCGAAGGTTCCAGCTTCCCATTCCTAGGGGGTATTGGGCGCTTTGTTCCGAATCCCCGGCTCGCAGATCTCACTGATCGAATCGATAAACTTCGTGATGAGTTCCGGGAAGCCACACTCGACTTCGTGGCGGGCTACGGTCCGCTGCGCGAGAGTGCGATGGCCGAATGGCGTCAAGCTGCCCATCAGATGAACGGAAGCGCCGAACGACTCATTGCCACCATCGAGCAGTCATTCCCACCGGCCGGCGACATCACCAAGCGCTTCGGTTTCGAAACCCGTCTCTTCCAGATCGCCGCCCCGGACAGTATCCGGTTGGAGGTCGTGGAAGGCGTCGAGCAGCTCGAAATCGCGGAAGACCGTCGAAGGATTGCGGATGACGCCTCGCGTCGTATGCAAGCCGACCTGGATGGCTTCATCCGGGAATGCGTCTCATCCCTACGCGAGGAAACGGCACGCCTGGCGACGGAGGTTCTCGCCACCATTGACGGTAGCGAGAACGGCGTCCACCAGCGCACGTTGAATCGCCTCAGCTCCTTCATCGATAGCTTCCGCTCGCTGAACTTCGCTGGAGATCAGCAACTCGAACAGACGCTGGAGCGCTTCCGCCGGGATCTCCTCAGCCGCAGTGCCGAGGACTACCGCAATCAGCCCGGAGCAATGGCAACTCTCACCGAAGGCCTCAACCGCCTTCGTGAGAATGCTGTCCAACTTGCCCGGGCTGATACCCGCGACGTGTTGCTGCGCTTCGGCCAGATGGGCGGACGCAAGCTCAGCGCCGCGAGCTGAACGATCGCTAACGATCGGCTTCCGGGTGTCCGTCGTGGATGCCCGGAAGCATTCCCTTTCCCTCTTAGCCGTTACCCTCACTCGACAAGCCTGCAATCACATCACCCGCCTGAATTTCCAACCACTCCTCTCAAAGCCACTTCAACCGCCAACGAACCTCCACCTGATCGATTGCAAGAAGGGCGGCTCCTTACCAGGGGCCGCCTTTCTGCGTTTCTCTACATTCAAATCCATTTCCAATCATGTCTCACTACACCACCATTCAGACCCAGATTCGTGACATCCCCTCGCTGGTCGACGCGTGCGCTGACCTCGATTTGAAAGTCGTTTCCGACAGTCATTGTCGGGGCTACGCCGGTGCGGTCCGCAAGGCTCCCCACGTCATCAAGCTGCGGGGACCCTACGACATCGCCGTCGATCCCTCGCCTGACAACGATGGCACCTACGGCCTCACCACCGACTGGTGGGATGGTCACGTCTCGCGGGAAGTCGGAGTCGGTTACAGCCGCCTGCTCCAGGGCTATGGCGTCCACCGCACCCTCCGCGAAGCCCGCAGTCGTGGCTTGCGAACCACCAAGCGAGTCGAAGCCGATGGCTCGATCCTACTCACATTGGAAGGGGGTAGCCTTTGAGCCGCCAGATCCGCGTCAGAGTCTCGCCCACCGGCGAGATCCGAGTCGAAGCCTACGGGTTCAAGGGCGAGGGCTGCGAAGCCGCGACTCGGGCCATTGAGGAAGCTCTCGGCAAGAAGGTCCGCCGTGTTCGCAAGTCCGACTTCTTCATCCAGGGTCACCAACAGCAGCAGCCCCTTGGAGGCGAGTCATGAAGACCACCCTCCGCTTCACACCCGACGGTCGCATCGACTGCCTCTACACCGAAGCGATCAACCTCCGTGAGCTCGGGCGACTCACCGTCGTCCGAGCCACGGACATTCGCTTCAACGACTCCACTCAACTTTGGGACGTGTGCCATGCCGATACCGGCGAGGTGCTCTTCTCCCATGCCTCCCGATCCGAATGCCTGCGGTGGGAGCATGACAATCTCCAGCCTCAGGCAAACAATTCAACCCCTTCACCAAGTTCATGAATCTCACCACCTACCTTCTGGCTGGGTATCCCGGTCTTGTCGTAATCACCTCAGAAGAAGCACGAGCTGAGGCGGAGATCGCCTCGGTCTGTGATTCCCTCAACCGACGTCTCCATGCCTGGTCATCAAGCGAAGGGTTCATCTGCCCGAAAGAACGCCGGGTAAATCCCTGCCCGGATCCACTGGATGCCCTCCAGTTGGTCGAAGATGTCTTCCCGCCGGAAGGCGAGAAGCAGGTCGTCCTCCTCCGTGACTTCCAGCTTCATCTCGACCAGAGCGATCCTCCTCTCATTCGTCGCCTCAAGGACATCCTTCGAGTCGCGAAGAGTGGAGGACATGCGTTGATCCTGCTGGGTTGCAGATTGAAGCTCCCGCCGGAACTCGAACACGAATTCGCCCAGGTGGGTTTCAATCTGCCGGATGCCAACCAACTTGGTCTCGTTCTGGACGGCATCCTCCAGTCCGCCGACATCAAACGACTTTCCGCAGCGACGCGTGAAGGTGCCCTGCAAGGCGCACTCGGACTCACGACGACTGAGGCTGAAAACGTCTTCGCTCTCTCCGTGGTCGAAACCAAGAAGATCGACCCGAAAGTCATCGCCCGCGAGAAAGCCCGCACCTTGAAGCGCAGCGGGCTTGTGGAGGTTGTGGAAGCCTCCACAGGCCTCGCGGACATCGGCGGCTTGGATCAGCTCAAGCAATGGCTGGTGCGCCGTGCAGGGGCATTCAGTGCGTCGGCGAAAGCCTACGGTCTCCCAGCGCCGAAAGGCCTGCTCATCGTCGGCATCCCCGGCACTGGGAAGAGCCTCACTGCCAAGGCCACCGCCGGGGCATTTGGACTGCCACTCCTGCGCCTCGACATGGGCCGTGTGTTCGGTGGCATCGTCGGACAATCGGAAGCCAACCTGCGTTCTGTCATCCAGACCGCAGAAGCCATTGCGCCCTGTGTCCTCTGGATCGACGAAATCGAGAAGGGATTCTCCGGAAGCAAGTCCAGCGGCTCTACTGATGGGGGCACCAGCTCCCGAGTCTTCGGCAGCTTCCTTTCCTGGATGCAAGAGAAGGAGAAGCCAGTGTTCGTGGTCGCTACCGCCAATGATGTATCGAAGCTCCCGCCGGAGTTCCTGCGGAAGGGGAGGTTCGACGAGATGTTCTTCGTCGATCTTCCGGACGCCCAGGAGCGCTCGCAGATCTGGGACATCGTCATCGCCCGGCATGGTCGCAAGTCCACCGACTTCGATTGTGTCGCTCTGTCCCGAGCCTGTGAAAACTTCACCGGCGCGGAGATCGAAGCGGTCTTCGTCGATGCCCTGCATGAGGCTTTTGCCGAATCTCGTGAGCCCACGGAGAAGGACATCCTTGATGCCGCCAGCAGAACCGTTCCGTTGGCCAAGCTGATGGATGCCCAGATCAAGGCACTCCGGCAGTGGTCGACAGGCCGCGCCCGTGAAGCAGGCAAGGCGACTGAGCGGCAAACGAGAGGAACCCGACACGTCATCCAGGCAAACTGATCCACACCTTTCGGCAACGCCACGGACAGCGGCAAGCCCGGTCGCACGACACTCCACCAGCGTGACCGGGGAAACACCGGGCCTGCATGGAGATCACCTCTTCATGCAGGCCCACCTGCCGAAACCTTCATCGCTTATTTTCCCCAGATCCAGGACAGACCGCTGCGGATTCTGGAGATCACCTCGGCGAAATCATCACGTTCACCGGTCAGTCCATTCTTCCGAAGAAAAGCCTGCCACATGACCTGCTTGTCGTGTGCAAATGAGAGGGTCAATCCAGTTGGCTCCTTGCCAGGAATTGAAGCTTCGCGTCGTTTGAACGTCGCGTGGATTGCCTCCGACAGCAGCTCCCGATCCAGCTCGACCGTCCCGAGTAGGATATCCAAATCAAAGAAGTCTTTCATTCGGGAGTTCTGTGCATCGAGCCGAACCAGCGCCTCGAACTTTTCAGCTACCACGGTTGCCACTGGATAAGCTCTGAGGGACGCCGTTGGGAATCCGGATAGCAACGCGGGAAATTCCCTCGTTTCAGGGCCCGGCGTAATTGCGTCACCGAATCCCACATCGACCTGCACCGGAATCCGGATGTTTCCCAGCTTCGCGAGAAATTTCGCCCTCACATCTCCATAGGCGAGATCTTCACGAATGGGCTCCACCACCAGAGTTTCCTCACGAAATGAGAGACCGTCGTCTGCGAATCCAGTTCGCAGGAGATCGAGAATCGACTGACGAACGCTTTCCAGATCGTCAGCTCCGAACCCGAGGAGATCGAGGTCACGAGTCGGACGGTGCATTTTCCGGCTCCAGACATGGAACAGCATCGCCCCTTTGAGAATAAAGCGATCCGCATGCTACGACTGGCTCAGCCGATACAGGAAGCGCTCCACCCCATACCTCGCCAGAACGAAGTCAAACGCCTCACCATTGGCCCGTGACAGAGTCATGAGCCGATGGCGGATGGATTCGACCAGACCTTCGGATTTCATGCAGTGAGGGATTCGAGGTAGGGTTTCATCACCTGCTCCATTCGGCAATGTTTGGCGATTCGATTGATCTCTACGAGAGTGAAGCGGCGCGACTGCCAGCCTTCCTTGAGTGCCTCAAGCGCTACCTCCAGCCCGATCTTGTTCCGGTAGCGGAAAAGGTCCACCACGGTCCTCGTCACCGAATAGACACGGAGGTTGACGCCCTCCACGCGATGGGATTCCAGACCCAGCTTGAACTGCTCGGCTCCGAACCGCAGGACCTTGATTGCAGGGTAGGTAAGGACCGGCTTTCTCGCCTTAGGATCGATTGCAATCCACACCTCATGCGGATTTTGTGTCGTGAGTTCGTGAAAGCGCAGTGCGCTGAGCAGGCAGATCGCCGCCCCCGGCACCAGCCGCGCCACCTGCACCATTGAGTGGTGCTCAGTCAGCTCAGAGTCAGGCCTCGCGTAGAGCCCACGGCTGATCCGTTCCAGCACGCCAAGTTCCACGGCTTCCCGGATTCGGGTCCGCGACAGCCCCTTCCGCTCCAGGTCCATCGACCGCAGCAGCGTTGCTTCTCCATAGAGTTTTCCTAGGAGCTTTGACCAGTCGCGTTTCACGAAACGTCGGCAATAAAAAACATTTGCCGACAAAACGCAACAGAAACCCCGCCTGGGCGCACGCATGTTCAGGATTCCTGAACATGCGTGAAGCCGGGCGGACGCGTTGATCCCAATCGCTTAACCGCAATCCATCGAATCCCACACCCAACAACACCATGGCCAACTACTACGCCACCGCCCGCAGCAACTACTTCGCGGTCAAAGACGAAACCAAGTTCCGCCAATGGGCGGAGAGTCACTACCTCGAAGTGATGACGCCAAATTATCCCGAAAGGATTCCTCACGAGGTTCCTAGGTTCGCCATCACTCCCAGTGACGACTCCCACCACGGAGGCTGGCCAGGAAGCCGCTTCAACGAGGAAACGCAGGAGGACGAAAGTATCGCTCTCCACGAAGAGCTGTCGCTGCATCTCGCCGATGGTGAGGTAGCGGTGCTCATGGAGATCGGAAACGAAAAGCTCCGGTATCTCATCGGCTACACCGTCGCAGTGAACAACAAGGGGGAAACCGTGAGCATGGACCTCAATGCCATTTACGAACTCGCCAAGCCACTCGGCAAGACCCTCACGGAGGCCGAATACTGACACACCCTCCCAATCCCACAACCCAAGGCCGCCCGGACCAATTCCGAGCGGCCTTTTTGTTTCTACCCAACCACTACCCCAACCATGAAATCCACCACCCTCTATTTCCGCGAAGGCGGATCCGACAAAATCTATCAGGCCGCAGTCGAAGCAAATGGTGATGGCTACGTCGTCAACTTTGCCTATGGCCGGCGCGGCAACACCCTCACGACTGGAACCAAGACCGATGTGCCGGTGCCGCTCGAAACCGCCAACCGACTCTTCGACAAGCTCGTGGCCTCGAAGCTGGCGAAAGGCTACAAGCCTTCAGACTCTGAAGCTTCCCCGGTGCCTGGCTACGTCATTCCCGACGATACCGGTATCCGCCCTCAGCTTCTCAATGCCGTCCAGGAAAAAGACCTCGAAGGCATGATCCAGTCGCCAGATTGGGTCGCTCAGGAGAAGTTCGACGGCCGGCGACTTCTGATCGCCAAGATCGGCAATACCGTGAAGGGCATCAACCGCAACGGCCTTCGGGTGGCGGTCCCGTCCGCCATCTTGATGTCTGCTTTGGCGATTCCGGGTTCCTACCTCTTGGATGGCGAGGCTGTCGGCGATGTCTTCCACGCCTTCGACATCCTAGAACACGAGGACCGCGACTTGTGCCAGCTCCCCCTCAGCAAGCGTCTCGCGGTGCTTGAGAAGTTGCTCCACAAACATGATCGCCACGCCATCCGCCGTATCCCGACCGCCACACAGCGATGGGAGAAGGAAGCCATGTTTGAGACACTTCGCGGCGAGAACCGGGAGGGCATTGTCTTCAAGCGCCGGGATGCGCCCTACACCATCGGGCGGCCTGCCTCTGGCGGAACCGCATTGAAATTCAAGTTCGTCACCACGGCTTCATGCCTAGTTGCCGGTCTGAACGGCAAGCGTTCCGTCAAACTGGCTTTGCTGGATGACGGTGTTGAGGTCTTTGCGGGCAACGCCACGATCCCTCCCAACTGCAATATCCCGCCGGTCGGCGCGATTGTAGAGATTCGTTACCTGTATGCATTCAGGGAGAGCGGGTGTCTCTTTCAACCCGTCTACCTCGGCCCTCGCGAGGACATCCCCCGCGAGGAATGCGTCGTGGGGCAGCTCAAGTTCAAGGTTGACCCTCAACCCGCCTGATTCAATCCACCCCGAATGGCCGTCACGGAATTCGATTCGTGGCGGCCTTCCTATTTCCACCAAGAACCTCATGAAATTCGAACATCCATTCCTTCACCCCGTTGACCCGGGAAGCTCAACAGTCCCGATCTGCTACGACCGCCTCAAAGACTGGATCGACCGGCTCCTTGGTTGGTTCACCTCGCCAGAGATTCCGAATCCAAAAGCCGCGCTTCTCTGTGGCCTTCCTGGCAGCGGAAAAGGCAATACGGCAAAGGCCATTGCACGAGCCCTCCAGCGTCCGCTCTATCGGCTCGATCCTGCATGCGATGCATTTGCATTGGCGGAGATCCTAACACTCCTCGGATCTGTCGATCCCTGTGTGCTGTGGACCGACAACCCAGGCGAAGATCATGTGGGCCTTATGCGCTGGCTCCTGGACCGGGAGCAACCGGTGTTCGTGGTCTGCACCACCGTTCGTCCTCATCGGCTTCCAGTAGGATTCTCGTCCCGTAGGATCTTCTGCGACATCTGGCACCTGGACCTTCCAAGCATGCAGCAGCGAATCGCGATCTGGAGTGATCTTCTCTCTACACGGATCGAAGGCCACCACCTCCACGACAGCGTTCGTCTGGGACAGGTGTCCTCGTTGTTCACTCCTGGAGAGATCCACGAGGCCTACGATGGGGCCTTCCGGCAAGCTGGCCAGACACCCGACGAAGGAGCCTTGATTGACTCGATCCTGAAGCTTCGTCCTATCGCCCACGAACTGGATGAAGACCTCGCCCGGCTGCGCGCCTGGACATCCAGCCGTGCAGCGGTTGCTGCTTCGGTCGCTCATTCCCCAAGTGGAGCACCTGAAAGGCGGGCCTGAAAGTCAGTGTCCCGCCCGTCACTGCGGTGGCGGGCGGGTTGTTGGCTTGTTTTAGCTGGTGGTGGTCTATCAGGTCGTCGCCGAGTGAGTAGAATCGACGATTTTGAAGCCGACGTATTCGAGACGTAAGGTTTATTGATCTCGTCATCAATTACTCTGGTCTTCATTCTCGTACCACAGACATGCGCGAAGAGACATTCGACCCGACGAGCGGCTTTTGGGATGACGGCGATTGGATTAGCTGGGATTTCATCAACGAACTGCGCGAAGACTATGAAATCAGGGAAGCATTTCCTCAATCGACTGTCGCCGTTGTCCGGACCTTCGAAGCACTGGTGAACGCGGCGGCCGAGTATCACTCTCTGACAGGGCGATACCTCCAAATCTGGGGAGAGTTGGGAGAGTTCTATGCCGAAATCAAGTACGGGATCAAAAGGCACCGGCCGCATGCTCCCGGGTCGGACGGTCGTCTTGGAAACGATTTTGTGGAGGTGAAGACCATCTCGCCCGAAAAGTCGGAAACCGAGGTTTTGGTCAAGAGAGCAGGAAACTTCAACAAGTTGGTGGTGGTGCGAATCGGAAAAGATTGGGCCTTTGACGCGAAGATGATCGACCGGAGGAAGCTTGGGAAAGGCAGCGGTAAGCTCGCGAGGGTGAAGTGGGACGACGCAAATTCCTAGGATTAGCGTCATGATTATTGATGATGTTTAGGGCATGCCTATTAGGCGCGTGAAATGACCTTTCAGGACAACTTCTGTCCGGGTTCGTCGGCTAAGATCACACCGATGCACACGGTTTCGGATTCAACACCTCCCTCGTCGGAACAAGCTACCTCCGGCGGCGGCTTAAGCATGCGGAGCGCCGTTTGTCAGGTGATTGAACGACTGGAGAAAACCCTGGCCGGCGAGGATTTTGCGTGCGGGACGCCGTCCGGGTTTCCCGACCTCGACCTTCTCGCCGGTGGCTTTCAGCCCGGCAACCTCTTCGTTGTGGCATCACGGCCGGCGATGGGAAAGACGACCTTCTTGCTGAATGTTGTCGAAAGTGTCGGCTTGGATTTCTCTCTCCCTGTGTTGGTCTTCTCACTTGGATTGGACTCCACCAGGGTGGTCGAGCGCCTGCTCTTCTCAAATGCACGTGTTGATTCGATACGACTGGCAGGACCGGGCATCGCCTCAAAGGCAGACCTGCTGAACATCCAGCGTGCCGCACTCGCGCTGGCCAACTCGAAGATCAAGGTGGACGACCGTTCACAGTCGATAGACGAAATCTGCGAAGTAGCCAGCCAATTCCACGAAGAGAACGGGCGTTCGCTTGTTGCGATTGACGATGTGGCCCTGCTCACGACGGCGTTCAAACATCCGGCATTCAGCAAAGAAGATGAGGTTGGTGAAGTCCTTAGCTCCCTCCGAAGTCTCGCTAGAGGGCTTGGAATCGTGGTTCTCGTCACCAGCAATCTCGGCACCGGCCTGCCGCATCGAACTGGCGAGCCGTTTGGTGCTCCCCTACTCGCGGAACTTCTCCACGCCACTCAGATCGAGCTGTATGCCGACCAGATCGGACTCCTCCATCGCAGCGATCACCACAAGGGATGCAGAGCCGGTAACGCCGAACTCCACTTAGCGAGAAATCGCAGCGGCAAGACCGGGATCGTTAGTCTGACATTTCACCAGGAAATCCCGCGCTTCGACTCCTACTCGTTGGAGAAAGCCGAATTGCGAGAAGCCTGGGACGCTTACGACGCGGACAAGCCTCAGCCTGCCGAAGCACCTGACGATCAAATCGTCTCCTGAATCCAACAAAATCGCATGTAGGACAGCCTTTGTCCGTGATGCCCTGCCAGTCTGCCCTTTCACGCCACCTCTCCCACTCACGGCGAACGATCCAATTCCATGAACTACCATTGCAAATACTGCGGGCACAAAGCCTCTTCTGTCTCAAGCCTCACCGGCAGCTCCTGCTCTCGCCATCCCGATGGGCCCAATCGGGGCAAGCACGCTCTCTACGAAGGAGGCGAGAAGTCCAGATACACCTGCAAGTATTGTGGCTCCCACAGCTCGTCGATCTCGTCGCTCACCGGTAGTTCCTGCTCGCGCCATCCAGATGGTGCCAACAAAGGGAAGCATCAGCCCGCCCTTTGAGCGATCTCACACCCATTGAAATCCGCTGTCGATTCGCCCAGCCTCTCGCATGTCCAAGTCCCACCGTCTGTATTTGGTCAAATCCGCCTTCCATGAACGCGGTAGGTGGAAGGCCGTGGAGCTGGCCCAGCGCTTAGAGTGCAGCGAGAAATCCATTCAGCGCTATGTCAACGAATTGAGGGACCATGAGCGATGGCCGATCGAGTCAGGGAAAGATGGCTATTTCCTGCGGGAGCCCTCGCTGGCTGAAGCCCGTATCACGGCCCCTCAGGAAGTCGCGGCATTGGCTATGGCTCATGAAGCACTTCGATTGCTGGGAGACTCCAAGTTGGTTCTGGAGATTCGCAGCGAACTGTCCCGGCTTTGTCGCAGGACCGAGGCCTTGAGGGGGATCGGTTGGGATGACCTCGGCGAAGTCATCGAGCAGCGCCCTCACTCTGGTCTCGGTTCACTGAACTGCGATATCCATGGAAAGCTCACCCTCGCCATTCTCCACGAACAGATCGTGAATATCCGCTACCGGAAGCTGGAGGATGATCATGAGTTCACTCGCCGGATTTTTCCGCTTCGTTTGATCTGCCGGGATCAGTGCTGGTATCTCGTCGCCTGGGATTTGAAAGCAGAGGACCAGCGAACTTACGCCTTACCAAGAATCTCTGAGGTCAACGTTCAACCGACCCCGGAAGGCTTCGTCGTTCCAGAGTTCGAAGATCGGTATCAGCACGCTTTCGGAATCTGGACTCCCTACTCCAGCGATGGATCTCTCTACCAAGTTTGCGTCGAGCTTTCCGGCTCCTGGGCTCGTCTTGCCCAGGAGCGTTGCTGGCATCCCAGCCAGCGGTTGGAGAAACTCGCACCTGATCGGGTTCGAGTCCACCTGGAGGTCTGTGAGCTGGTGGAAGTGAAGAGCTGGGTGTTGAGCTTCGGCAGTGCCGCCACGGTGATCACTCCCACCGAGCTACGTGAATTGATCTGCGAGGAGCTGAACCGACTAAGAAGCACCTACGACGCATGAATCAAACTGAAACCCTGATCGGGCGCGCACCCTTCTGCCTGCTGGACATCGAGACCACCGGCTTTTCCGCAGACAGCCATGAAATCACTGAGATCGCGGCCATCCGTGTCAGTGAGAGGCTTGAGATCCTCGAAGAAACGAACTTCCTCATCCGCATCGAAAACCCGGTCCCCTACCACATCACAAGGCTCACTGGAATCACAGATGGGTTACTTCGATCCAAAGGCCGCGGACTGGCGGAGTCTCTCCGAGAAATCCATCGCTTCACCCATGCCCACACCACATTCGCTCACAATGCGAAGTTCGATCAGAGCTTCCTGAATGCCTCTGCGCGGCGGTCAGGCTTACAAGCCAACTTTCAGCTCGAATGCTCGATCCCGGTATTCAAGCGCCTGCTGCCTGGGCACAAGAGCTACGGCCTGCCGAAACTGGTCGATGCACTCGGCCTCGACGACAATGGAGCTCACCGGGCGCTGGCAGATTGCAGACTGCTCCTTGAGTGTCTCAGGCACGCTCGAAACAAGTAAATGTCCCAGCCGCCGGTGAAGCTCCACATTACGGACGTCGCTTTCTGAGCTAGCTGGCACTCTACTTCACCAGTTCCATCAGTTTCTCGTAGCTGTTGACCACGTCGTATTTGACCTCGTTGGAGGTGATCCTGGCGAAGAACTTGCGGGCACAGTCGATTCGGGCGGCTTCGATCTCACGGAGTTCGAGCGAGGACATGCTGCCTTTGGTCTCTGCGATGAAGTAGATGTGGCGCACCTTGCCGGCGTCAAATGCGACGGCCCAGTCCGGGTTGTAGTCGCCGACCGGTGTGGGAATGGCGAAGCCTTTGGGCAACTTGGCGTACACCTTCACTTCGGTGCTGGCGTCCAGTTCCTCCGCGAACTCGCGTTCTATCTTGGAGTCGGTGAAGACGTAGTCGTAGATGTGGTTCTTCGCCTTGAAGGCCTTGGAGAAGTCCAAGGGGGTCTTTGCCACAGCCGTGATCTCGGCATCGTAGTTGCCCTCGATGGGATCATAGGCGAGGTGCTCGATGATCATCGTCGCCTTCTGCTCCTTGATCAGGGTGGAGGCCCGGGCGATGAATGCCTCTGGGTTGGCCTTGAATTGATTGAAAACGGGCAGCTCAAGCCACGAGAGGATGGAGGCCACGGTGCGGCGGGTTAGCTGGGTGTTCTCCGCGATGGACCCGATAAGATCGTAGCTGACGGAGGCGCGAATGCTGCCCCGGGCGGACTCCGTCGTCTGTTCCTGCACGTTGAAGGCGCGCCTCCCGGCGAGGTCGTCGGATGTGAGCGCGCTATCCATCTCGCCCTTCTTGATGACGAATTTGAGCTTCTCGACCCGAAGGTCCGCGTTGAGCGTCTTCACGGCCTTTGTGATCAGCTCGTCTGAGTCGAAGGCGACGGTATAGGCTGCCCTGCGGTTGATTTTGCGCCAGAGATCCTGGAACTCCTTCTTGTGGAAGTTGTCGTTCAGGACGTTCTGCTTGGTTCCGCGACTGTCCTCGTAATTGGGAAGCGCGCCTTCGGAGAAGACGGAGTCGATCAGTCCGAAGATCTGAGCCGCGTGCGGTTTCAGGTCTTCGGGTAGCTCTGCCAGCGCACCGTCCTTCTTCGCCTGATGGTAGGTGTCCGTGATATGGTTGGCGCGATCTTTGTAGCGGTTTTCAACCAGGTAGTCGTAAATGCCACGTGCCATGTTGGGCGTCACGGTCAGGTCCGCACCATCCGGTCCGGCAGCGGCCAGCACCTTGCCGGTGAAGTAGGCTTCGTTCGCCTCCCGGGGGCGTGCGGACAGGCTGTCCTGAATGTCCGATTGCAGGCCCTTCACGAAGTCCTCGTAGGACTCGTTCGCCACGACCGTAAGCACGTTGATGTCGTGGGCGGTGGCGGGGTTGTCCATGCGCTCACCGTAGTGGTTCACGCAGAGGCGCATGCCACGGCCGACTTCCTGGCGGCGGGAGATCGTGCTGTCACTGTGCTTGAGCGTGCAGATGACGAAGACGTTCGGGTTGTCCCAGCCCTCGCGCAGGGCGGAGTGGGAGAAGATGAAGCGCACCTGTTTGCGGAGCCGCGTGTCGGAGTCGTCCTTCGGGTCGGGAAAGGACAGTAGGGTCTCCTTGTCCCGGAGGATCAGGTCGTAGGCGTCCACGTCGGTAGCGTTGCCAGCATCCTCGCCGCGTGCGGCGACAGTGGGATCCACGAGCCGCTTGCTCTTCTTGTCGATGGAGAAGTAGCCGTTGTGGGTATTGGCGGGCGGGATGTCCTTGAGGAACCGCTGGTAAGGGGTGTCCTCCAGTTCGAGTTCCTCGTTGAGTTGCAGGGCATACTCTTCCTCGAAGATCCGGGCGTATTCGCCGGGCTGCTCGCCAGCGTCGTCGTATTGGCGATACTTCGCCACCTCGTCGATGAAGAACAGGCTGAGGACCTTGATGCCCTCTGCGAACAAGCGCCGCTCGTTGTCGAAGTGGGCACGGATGGTCTCGCGTATCTGGATGCGTCGCAGGGTGGTTTCGTTCACATCGCCGGAGACCGTACCGGCCTGCAGCACGACGCCGTTGGTGAAGCTAATGGTGTTGCGCAGCGCGTCGACCTCCGAGACGACGTAGCCGTCGTAACCAGCGAGATCATTTGAGAGAGTCTTGAGATTGTCCCCCACACCCACCTTGCGGAGCACCCGGCGAATGGTGCCGCTCTGATCTTTCACCTCGAACTCCAAACGGCCGATCGGGGCTTTCTTGGAAACGATGATCGACTCCAGGTAAAGGTAGCGGGTGGTACCGCTGAGGCCTTTCTGGGCGATACCATGGACGCGAATCTTTTTGACCAGCTTCTGGTTGTAAGCATCGAGCGCGTCGAGGCGGTGGACCTTGTTGTGCTCCGTCTTGTGGGTGGCTGAGTAGCGCAGGACGAAGAGAGGGTTGAATTCGGCCAGCGACTTCGTCGTCGCCGGGCCTTCCATCTTCTGCGGCTCGTCGAGGATCAGGATCGGGCGAGTGGCCTTGAGTACATCGATGGGGCGACGGGACTGGAACTCGTCGAGTTCCTCGTAGATCCGTCGGGCGTCCTTGCCCGCAGGGAGATCATCTCCCCGGCGGGCGGCGAAGGCCTGCACGTTGATGATCATCACGTTGACGCCACCATCGGAAGCGAAGCTCTCCAGCTTGTGGGGAGACTTGGAGTCATAGGTGAAGAAGCGTGGGCGCTTGCCGTAGTCCTGCAGGAAGTGCTCGGCGGTGATCTCCAGCGACTTCTGCACGCCCTCGCGGATGGCGATGCTGGGCACCACGATAATGAACTTGCTCCAGCCATAGCGGCGGTTCAGCTCCAGCATGGTGCGGATATAGACATAGGTCTTGCCCGTGCCAGTCTCCATCTCCACGTCCAGGTTGAACTCGCAGTTCTTGGTGGGGACCAGCGCCTTGGACTGCGGCAGGTTGCGGCGGCGTTGGACCTTCTGGATGTTTTCGAGCAGCTGCGCCTTTTCTAGGGCGATTGGCGCGTTACGGAAGGCGTCAATGCCGTAGTCCAGTTCAGCCTGGCTGGCAGACGCGGGCAACTTGCCCGGGTCCAGGCGGTAGGTCATACCCTCCACCTTCGGCTGGCCAGCGAAGCAATCGGCCACATCCGCGACGGCGGCTTCCTGGTATTCCTTGTGCTTGAACTGGATCTTCATGCTTGAGAATCAATGTGTGAAACGGCTTCAGGGCCGCATAAGTAATCGGTAATTCGTTTGGCAAGGGCCTTCTTGCGGTCTTGGGCCTTTTTGAGGGTCCACTCTTCATGTTCCTCGGCAAACATTTTGACAGTCGCGAAGGCGCTCTTCAGGTAAGCTTCCCTTTTGATGGAATATGCGTGATTGGACACCTCTCCACCTCGATTCTTGCCGCGTTCCAGAACGATGAGATTACCCAGACCGTGAAGGTCTTGACCCCAGAGCGTCTGAATCTCCGTGCGGATGCTGCCGTCCTTGTGGTTGGCTGCCTCGATGTGCTCGATGTCGATTTCCTCCTTCCAAAAGAGGAGGTCGCAAAGGGAGCGACCGCAGCCCGGGGTCACTTCAAGTTCGTCGAGCAGGGCCACAAGCCGGCAAACTAGGTTCTTGCTCTTCGGGAGGTGTGCCAGCCAATCGCGCATCAAGAGATCAACCACAGCAGCCGAGTTTTCGTGACAGGATTCCAGAATCATCAAGCGCAGGTCAGCCATGGTCGCACTCTTCGCACAGACTCCTCCGAGCACCTTGTGCATGACGCCACGCCCATCGTAAGTCTTCTTCTGGAAGCGAAGGCTGTAGATCAAGAGCAGCTTGCCGCTGGTGATGAGGAAATCCTCGATTTCCTCATGACTCGGCCGGAAGCGC
The DNA here is from genome assembly GCA_027485995.1 of Verrucomicrobiaceae bacterium. Lineage (GTDB taxonomy): Bacteria > Verrucomicrobiota > Verrucomicrobiia > Verrucomicrobiales > Akkermansiaceae > Luteolibacter. The sequence continues at coordinate 3,167 of JAIXPW010000263.1, read as the reverse complement.
CACCTGAAGAGGATCGTGAGAGGATCATGGTAGTTTCCATAGCGGCTCCACCACATGAAGGTGTCCATCGCCATTGCTTCCGGGCTGAGAGCCGGCCAAGCGCGGTGCCACTCCGTGGCGGCTTCGATCACCTCATCGAACAAGCTGGTAGGCAGCTTGACCTCCATGCACTTGTCGTAGGGGAAGTTATCCCAACTCTCGATCTTGAGCACGGTGTCGAACAGCCGGTCGAAGAAGGTCGTTCCGGTCAGCTCGCGAGCTGGATATAGGAGACCCAGTCGTTCGCACACGATCCACTTGGCACAGTCCAGGATTCCTTCCATCCGGATCTTCTGCTCGCCCAGCTCCTTGTTCCGTTGATCGATCTTCGTGTAGAGGCCCGAGATGGTCTCGAAGATGGACTCCTCATGGCCTTCGTGCTCCCGGAGATACTCGAAGTAGCGGATTTTGAAAACGTCACCGCCGTTCAGGTCCATTCCTGAGGTGTTGATCGAATCGAAGATCTGCAGGGTCTTGGACAGGCCGGCGCGGGTCTCGATGACGACAAAGAATACCCGACTCGTCAGGTAGTCCTTGAATGCTGTGAAGTCTGCGGGGCTTGCCAGAGCGTCGTCTTCTTCGAGATGGGAAATGATCCGCTTGAGATTCTCCAGGTAGTGGTTCTGCGAGTCTGAGGTTTCCTTGGGAGCTGGGTGATTGAGAGCTTGGTCAAGATAGCCCTGCTGCGTGTTCCCGCCGATGGAAGTGCTGAGCCAGTCAATGTTCCCGGCGGACGCGGTGCCGCCGAGGATCTGGATTGCCCGCAGGGTCAGGGCTATCGTGGTCATGCGCTGCTGACCGTCGATGATGTCGTAGCACCGGGTGAATCGTCCCTCTTCCACGATCTTGGCTGCGGAAACCTGCATGGTGCCGATGAACATCGGTTCCCTCTTGGCGCGGCCCAAGCGACCTTCAAAGGCGTTCAGGAGGTCCATCAGGAGGCGGCGGACTTCCGGAGCACCCCATGAATAAGGACGCTGAAAAATCGGTATGTGGTAGCGACAGGCCGGACCAAGCAAGACATCGTCCGGTGATGATGCATTGCGCTCTAACGTGCAGCTCCGGGCTTTGATCGAGAACTCGTCGTGCTGCCTGGCGGATTGATAGGATCCGTAAAGTTTTCGGTAGTGCTCCGCTTTCTCATGCACTTCGTGGAACGCTCCGATGCGGTAATCCACGAAGTCTTCTTCCTTGAGATCCTGATAGCTGAGCCGGCAGGCTTGGCCGATGTCCTCTGGATGTACATTCGGCCATTCTTCGGGTGTGAAGCGGACTCCGGTTTCGTCGAAGGGCTTTGCAGCCTCCATCGCCCTGCCAAGGGCTACGACCCGGGTGCCGCTTGAAATGATCACCAAATCGCCCTCCCTGATGCGACTGAAGTGCCCATGTTCGTGCCCGACGAAAACGATGTGATGCTGGCGGAAGAGATCCAGGATACAGCTGCCCACGTTTCCGTCATGGCTCCAGCGGGAGCCAACCTTCCATACACGGCTGTCTTGTCTCAGCTCGGCCATTCTCAGAGGGTTTTCAGTTCCGTGTGCGGGCTGAGGGCCTTGAAGATTTGCTCGAAGTTGATCTTCACGGCGTCACTGGCGTAGCCGGAATCCCGGAAGACGGCGCGGAGGGGCTGGCGCTTGGCGAGTTCCTTGACGAAGTCCTCGTCCAGACCGGTATCGAAGCAGGCGGCGAGCGCGTTGTCGGCGACGAAGAAGATGCGCCGCTTGAGGATGGTCTCCTCGTTGATGGGCAGGGCGAGATCCACGCCCCAATCGAGCAGGACTTGGAACAACAGATCCTCTGGCTTGCGCCCAGGTTTGAGGTTGTCCACTTGCAGTGCCAGGTCGTCCTGCGTCAGCTCGTCCGGCTGGTAATAGACGTCGGCCATGTTCGAGCTGTCGATCTTGAGGACGCGGAAGCCGATGTCCGGGGGAGATGTTGAATCGGAGATCGTGGATGGTGGATGAAGAAGGTCGCCTGGCTTGGACTTCTCCTTGGCTTGTTTGGCCTGCCACTCTTCCAGGATCTTCTTCCCAGCGCGGCGGATGCGCTCTTTGCCGATCTCGGCGATGGTCTTGAAACCGGCCTTGAATGCCTCGCTCTTCTCACCGCAGGGCTCCGGGAGCTGCACCATGATGTGCCGCCGCTTCCCGCCGTCCTCGGCGTTGAGCTGCATGACGGCGTGGGCGGTAGTGGCACTGCCGGAGAAGAAGTCGACAATGATCGAGTCGCCGCAAGTTTCGCCACCTGCCATTTCTACTAAGCTCTTGAGAACAAGCTCATCTTTAGGAAATGGAAAAATTGAGCTTTCGAGGAGGCTAGCAAGCCTTTCAGAGGCTGACCTTGCTGGTTGGTAAAAGACGCTGGGCGGGGTGATTCGATCAGTTTCGTGCAGATAGCGACGGACCATGATTGTTGATTCGGTGATAAACGAGATTCTATCCTCACTCACGAGCCGATTGAACTCAGATTGATCGAAACTCCACCCCCTGTTTTTTCTGAGAGGGATAAAATTTCCGTTACGTGGATCCACAAGTTGAAACTTGCGTCCCCCTGGTGCCGTTGGATCGTCTTCCTTGTAAACCCCTCTACCGTCAATGTAGCGGAAACGCCTATGAGCGAATGCAGGCTTGCCTTTCATGGCTCGATACCAACCAGCGAGATCGTCTGACGCTGCGTCGAAATCATCGCCGTGAAGTTTCTTGAGTCTTTCAACTTCACGAAGCACGGACGAAACGTCGTCTTTCTTGATAGACCAATTCCGTTCTAGGGTTTCTTTAGATTTGGCATAAACAACCACATACTCATGAGATACGCCCACTTGCTGGGCAGTATTCTTGTTAGCACCCTCCCAGACTATCTCAGCAACGAAATTGGATTCTCCGAAGATCTCGTCACAAACTCGTCGTAAGTTGGCGACCTCGCCGTCATCTATTGAGATGAAAATTACCCCATCATTTCTGAGTAGATTCCTCGCCAACTTGAGTCGTGGATACATCATGCTCAACCATTCGTAAGCGCTCCACGGAGCACCCGGTGCCGGGCTTTGCTTGTTGATCAGGCTTCACGAGGCCGCGAGTTTCTGGGCTCGGGCTGTGGTGTCGGGACGCCAGTTGGCGGGCAGCAGGGCG
>JAIXPW010000075.1 GCA_027485995.1 Verrucomicrobiaceae bacterium | reverse complement strand
GCGGCAGGCTGGAAGCCTTCGATGCGGTCCTCACCGATGTTGGTGGCACCGGAGTAGTTGGCGATCGGGGCGTTTCCAAGGATGACAAGGCCACCCCAGCGACCGGCGGTCGTGACAGTGGGGGCATCGGCAATGAGTGTGTCGCCGTCAATGTCGGTTTGGGTCTCAGCCTCAAGCTCATCGCTGGTGGTCATGATGATGGGCTCATCAGCCGTGCCAATGGCATTGATCTTGGCTCCGCGGGTGATCACGATCGCACCAAGCTCGTCGTCGTTGGTGCCTGCTCCGTTGAGCTTGAGGGTCGAATAGATTTTCGTGCCCGGCTCGATGGTGAGGGTAGCGCCGTTGGTGACGAACACCTTGTCGCGAAGAATGTAGACGTTGTCCTTCGTCCAGGTGGTGTTGGCCGTGATGGCCTTGACGTTGGTTCCGAAGGCAGTGGTCGTTACGGTCTGGGTGGCAGTGACGTTGATCTGCGCCGCCTGCATCACGCAAGGCATGAGTGAAGCGAGTGCCAGCAAGCTGAGCTTAGAGGTCTGAATTGGTTTCATAGGTGTGGTTTGCGTTCAGTTGGCAGCGCTGTCGCGCTTCCATTACCCGGTTGCCCCGAGCGGCAAAGTGATGTTCCCGATCACCATTCCCGACGTAGCAGATTATTGTGTCGATTTCGACGCAATAGCTGCTAGAACTTCAGTTTGAGTTCGATCGAATAGGAGCGCCCTGGACTATCCTGGGAAAAGATTGTTCCGTCCTCGCTGGCTGCTCCGTTGGTGGGGCCTCCGCGGTATTCGAACTGCCTTTGGAGATCGAGGAGATTCCTGAATCCGAGCGTGAGGGCTCCTTCGAGGTACTCAGTCTTGAACTTCCTTGCGACAATCAGATCAAGAGTCAGCAGGGGCTTCAGCCAAACATCATAGCCCACGGGATCGCTTCTCAGAATGGTGGGATATTCGTCGGTGAAGTTGGTGGTGAGGAAGGCGCTCCACGGGCTTTCCTGGGGTTCCCATCCCAAGGTGAGGTTCAGGATCTGTCCGGGCTGGAAGGGAAAGCGGGTCTCGAGTTGGACCTTGCTGATGCCTTGATTGACCTCGTAATTGAGGGTTGAGTCGATGAAGGTGTAGTTCGCGGTGACGGAAAATGGTCCCGCCCCTTTCCAAGAACCTTCAAGCTCGAATCCACTGATCACACCGGAGTCTCCGTTGATGTAGGTGTTGCTGTTCACTCCCTGGTCCACGGCTTGCACAACCACGATAGGGTCGGTCAGGTCCTTGTGGAAGACGGAGAAAGTTCCGCGCATACTCTCGTTGAAAACGAAATCGACCGACGCATCGAGATTCTCGATAGCGGTTTCATCGAGATTCGGATTTCCTCGGCGGACGATGCCGGTGTCCTGGGCAATCGATTCGATCGGCAGGAATTCGTGGAAGGTTGGTCTGGCGACAGTCTTCGACCAGGCGAGGTTGATCCAGGATTTCTCCGGTATGATGTCGAGTCCCGCGACGATCGAAGGGATCAGGGCATCGGTGGTGAGGTCACCACGGCGCGCTGGGTCGGTGGGTCTGAGGCTGGTGAGTGGATCTGCGGCGACTTCGTAGCTCTTCACCTCCTCTTCCCAGCGGAGGCCTCCGCCAACACGCCAGTTTTCCGTATGGAAAGTGCCCGAGCCATACAGACTGGTGAGGCTGAGGTTACTGTCCACATTCCGCACTTCGAGGCCGGAGCCGTTGACGTAGTAGGGAGCGTCCGGCTGGACATAGATGGCGCTGGTGCTGCCGGTGCCTGTGCCGGGGATTCGACCGACATTTTCTCCTCCGTAACCGTTGAAATACTCGCGCAGCAGATCAGGGTTGCTGGCGAGGTACTCGCCGAGCGTGTTGAACCCGGCGGGGAGTGGGCTGCCGTCGGCCATGGTGGTGGCACTGAGCGGCGAGCCTGGAGAGAAGGGCGTGATCGACGAGGGCCACCAGCTTGGGGGATTCCGGTTCACCCAGCGTTCCCAGCTGGCGGTTCTGAGGAGATAGACGCGGCCTGATTGGGTCCGGTCCTTCGTGATCCTGCTGCCGCCAACGGAAAGGTCCAGACGCGGTCCCTTCTCCTCGTCATCCGTGAAGAAGATGGACTGAGATAGGTCAAGGGAGGGCTGAAGTGTCTCCTCCTCGATGAACTGGGTTTCCCTCGACGAGTCCTGGGTGCCGTTGCCGTCGTTGACAAAGGTTTGATACTCGATGGTGGAGATCTTGCCTAGATTAGGATTGAAGACGAAATCCGGGTTGGTGGCTGCGGCGTCCCTGATCGATGGATCGGTGAAATCCAGGATGCCGTTCTGAAAGGTGCTGGAGTGCGGGCGGGATTCCAAGGCGCTCGATCGGGTGATCGACCAATCCAACTTGGTTCCGAAGTCATTCTTGTGACTTCCACTGAGCTGCATGATCTCGGTGTCACGGATGATTGGGTCGATGGTCCAGAACTCCTTCTTATAAACGGCGGAGGCTCCATAGCGCTGGATGGCAACATCGTTCTTGGCAAAGGCTCCGTAGATGTCCGAGCCGGAAATGGTAAAATCGGACCCGTGCGTGATGTCGTCGGAGGCGATGCGCTTCTTGAAATAAGTGGCATTGAACTCATGGTTCTCATTCAGCTTCACCCCACCACTCAGATAGACCGACCAATCGACCTGCCTGGAGTAACGTTCCTGATCCCACGATCTAGCTGGTGAGATCAGCCGGTTCTCCGGACTGAGTGCATTGACCTCGTCACTTGTGGCATGCTGAAAGGCGGCGACGAAGCCGGCTTCCGAGCCATTCTCGAATTTGAAGCGATCTCCATAAACCATTGAGTGAGACTCTGCGGCTTCCGGTTTGACCACCTTCGGGAGGAACGACTGGGAGTTATGAAAGGCAAGCACCTTGGCCTTGGCTGCATCCGCGAGTGCCTGCTGGGTCTGGCCTGCTGCAACCTGGGCGGCCCGTTGGTTGGGGTTGTTGTTGTTGTTGTTTGGAATGACCCGGTTGCCTCCAGGATTGAAGCTGGTGGGATTGCCGTTGGCATCAAGATTCCAGAGGTAAGCATCAGGGATGCGCTTGTCCACATCTCCCCAGTATCCCAGTTCGCGATTGGGATGGACGAGCATCCGGTCCTTGAGGTTCGAGTTCCAGGTGATCTTGTATTTCACCTCGGCGATCTGCTCCTTGGGTATGCTGAGGGACTTGATCTTGATCGTTCCTCCTCCGAAGTCGCCGGGCAGGTTGGGGAAATAGGTTTTGCTGATATCAACACCCTGGATCGCGGAGGTGGGAAAGATGTCGAGTTGGACAGCCTTTCGGGAGGGATCGGCGGAGGAAATGGCGGCTCCGTTGAACAAGGTGGTCACATAACGGTCCGCAAGGCCGCGGACGACGGCGAATTTTCCGCCCACGATGTTGGCACCAGAGATTTTCCCAACCGCGCTGGCGGCATCGCTGACTCCGGTTTTGGTGAAGTCCTCCTTTGAGATGCCGGAGGATACCGTATTGCCTAGATCAATCCCCAGTCCGAGTGCAGCGGCGGTTTCTCCCTGATACTCGCCGATGAGGGTTTCCTCTTCGAGGGTGTATTCCTGGGATCCGTCGTCGGCGGGTTTGATTCGAAGTCCGACCCTCAGTTCTGCGACCTGGCCGGGAACCGTCGTGACGGAGCCGGACTCGGAAAAGTAACCGAGTTTGCTGGCTTCGAGGGTATAGGTGCCCGGAGGCAGTCCGGTGAGTTTGAAGCGGCCCTTGGCATCGGTTTCCGTGGTTTTGCCGGTTCCGATCGCGTCGATGATCGCTCCAGCGATGGGGTCCAGCGAGGCGGCATCTGAGATTTCACCGACCAGCTCACATTCTCCAGCAGGGATGGGGGCTGCCGGAATTCCTCCTGGAGTTGCCAAGGGGATGCCATCGGGGGGCAACAGTGGGCGTTGGTCATCGTCCACCGGTGGGGACTGCGGGAGGACTACCAGAGAGGGGTGGTAGGAATGGTCGAGCCAGGCTTGATAGAGATCGTTTGAGCGCCAGGTGTTGACTGGCTTTTTCCAGGAATCGGGGTTGTTCCGAGGCGAGGATGCCTGCCATTCGAAGGCCTTCTGGCGGGCCATGTTGGCAGGATTGATCGACGCGCCTAATCTGTAGGGCTGGAGTGCCATCACGAGAATCAGCCACACTGCGGTGATCCTCGATTGAGGACTCAACCTGGTTCCAGCCGTCGAGATCGTCTCAAGGCCTGGGATTGAAGCGGTTTTGTTGGAAAATGAAGCCATGACTGGGCTGACCGCTGCGGACAATCCAGAGCGGTGGGGAAAACTAGAATGTCGCTCTGCATCAAGAAGTGGCTCTTCGTGACGAATTCGTGACAGAGTCAAGTTGCTTGGCGGCTGGCTCACCGCCTTTCGGATTCCATTCGATTTCAAAGGCCGGATAGAGTCGACGGATGGGGCCGTGAGCTTTTTCGACACTGCCAGCGGACAGGTCGCTTGATCCAGGACGGGTCAAGAAGGGGTGAAGGCGGAATTGACTGGGAACTCTGCATTTTGCCAATGTGGCAGAGGATCTTATGAAACGAAATCTCCACTCTTTCGGAGTGCGACCGTCGTTTGGAGAATGGCTCCCTGCGGACGACTCATGCAGGAGGAGCGTCTCCGGCGCTCGTCTCCTCAGAAAAGGGGAGCCTCGATCTGAAAGGCTTCAGGGCTTGTCGTGGTAGCCTCGGGCCTGTTCCATCGACTGATTGACCTGCCATGCTGCCGCTTTCCCGAATCCCCGTCCTGGCTCTCAGTATTCTGCTCGGGGCTGAAACTGCCTTTTGTGAAGTTCTCGACACATTGGTGCTGGGTGACGAGGTCTCCGAGTCCGGGCATCAGCTGCAGGTCGACCGCTCTGAGATCCAGTCCGGCCTGCTGGGCGAGAAAGCACGCCGGCTTCTTCCCGGTGGAGCCCAGCCCTGGCAGGGAGGCACATTGAAGTTCTCACTCAAGGTCGATCCCGAGGCGCAGAACTACTTTACGATCCGACTTTCAGGAGACGAGGTGAGCCACAATCAACTGACCCTCCATCTCGATGGTCGGCAGATCGGCTATCGCCACTTGGGTGACATCGAGGCGCTCGACGTGGGCACCGACGCCCCGGCCTATCCCGGACGCTTCATGTATCGAACGAACCCGTTGCCGCTTTCGCTGACGAAAGGGCGGCAGGAGGTGGCGCTAGAGATACGCGCCACTGGGCCGATCTGGGGCTATGGCACCAAGTTCGAGCAATATCAGAAGCCGATGGTTGAAGCCACCCGCGGGATCTATCGGGTTTACAGCCACACCGACGGTTGCTTCACGCCGCCATCGGATGAAAAGCAGGGAACTTCGCCAGAAAATCCCGGGCCACGACCCTCTCCGGGCCCCGAGGTGATGGAGGCGCTGAAGGCCCGGGTCAACGGACAGATCGACGGTCTGCTGAAGGATCCGAAACGGCCCGCCAACCAGATGCAGACGCTGTTTCTGACGAAGGCCACTTTCGAAAACTGGACTCGTGCTCATGACCGGCCTGAAGCGCTGGCGAAAATCCAGGTGAGCCTCGATGCCCTCTATCAGGCCTACGTGAAGAATCCCAAACTCGCCGAGGCCGAGCCTTCGACCTACAATCCTGACTGGTTCGGACTCGGGCCCTCGGGATGGGTGCTTGACCTGCTCGCTCCGAAACTCTCACCCGCGTTCGATGAGATGATCGACAATGGCATGGGCGCCCAAGTGAAGCGTCGCGATGCCTACCGCGACATGCTGGTGGCCTGCCGGGATTGGCACCGCGAGCACCGGCGGCTCTACACCAACCAGACGATGATCAATGATCTCTACGGCATCTATCTCGCGAATCGCGGGGTGGCCGCCGTCTCTCCGTCGGATGCCCTTCCGGAAGAGCGGGCGTTGCGATATCTTTACGAATCGGTGGGACTTGAGCCGTGGCTTGGAAGCGAGAAGGATGGGAAGCCGCTCAAACCACTAGGAGACTCGTACTTCCAGCTCACCCGAAAGGGACTCACGAAGGAGCTCGGATTCGTGGGAAACTATGGCGAGGTGATCGACTGGGTGACGCAGATCCACGAGGCCACACGTCCCTCACCCGATAAGCCCGGCGATCTGCGGATCAAGGCGCAGTTGGTGAAGATTGCCCGCGCCCGTGCTCCTTTCCGCTATCCGATGCTGGATGCCGATGGCCATCGCGCGATGGTCCAGGAAACGATCGTCGGCTGGAGGGATGTCCATTTCCCCGGTGACGTGACCTACACCCAGCGTCCTTCCTGGGATGGGACGCCCGTCGAGGTGGCGGCGGCCACCCTTGATCCGGTGCTGGTGGGCGGGGTGCAGCAGATGGAAGCTGACAACCAGTTCTACCAATCGATGGCGGAGCACATGTCCAACAAGGGCTTTCGCGTCACCGCCGGGCTGCTATCGGTGCCGCGCTGCCTTGAGGAGTTGAAGGCGGTGCCGCCGACCGGGAAACGTTTGCCGCTGTCCTGGGACCAGCCGGACTTCGTGTTCTCGGATGAGGAGGATGGAGTCGTGGCCATCAAGAACGGCAAGGAGATCCTCTACGCATCCCTCTACTGGCGTGCCAGATATGCCATTAACTTCCTCGGTCGCGTGCATTTCATCACCCCGGCCTTCGACCGCATCGCAACGGTGAAGGAGGAGATTGAGTTCACTCCATCAAATCTCGAATACACCCGTCCTGACTGGACCAACTTCGGATTCGCCAACGGTGGACTGCGCTATCCGGAAACCTTCATCTCCGCCCACAAGGGCGAGAAACTGCCGATCGCCCGCATCCCCGAGGGGATCGCATTCAAGCCGGGTCAGGAAAATGTCCACGCAGGTCGTGGTGACTTCTATCAACTCCGTTATGGTCCCTATCTGATCGCGATGAATATGAGTGCGGAAAAGACCTTCGATCTCAAGGTCCCTGCCCACAAGGGAAAGGTCCGCAACCTGGTGGATGCGAAGGGAGCAAGGACTGACGAGTTGCTTAAGGTCGGGCCACGGACGACCGTGGTGCTTCATTTCGAATGAGGGTAGCGCAGTTCCAATAGATCAAGGCTTTGGGCCAGTCGGTTGGAGTTCGTCCAGTCCGACTAGGGTGAACACGATCGACTCCGCGATATTGTCCGCACCGGCTTCGTAGAGGCAGGCAATGCGGCCGTCGGGCATCACATCGAGATCGGAGTAGGCTCCGGGACCTTCGTAAAGCAGCTTGGAACGCGACCAGGTTTTCCCGTCATCCAGGCTCGCACGGAGGGTGACGTTGACCCGGCCTCTGGTGCTCGCCGGATTGCTGAAAAGGACGACACCCGGCTTGTCCCCATCTGGCCAGCGGTAGCGCTCGATGCCTGCCTGGCAGATGGGTTCGATCAGATTGGGATCAGATCTTTGGTCCTTCCACGTCAGGCCACCGTCGTCACTCAAAGCGGTCTGTCGCATGCGTTTCGAGTCGGCATAACTCCGCATGTTGAGCATGAGTTTTCCGCCCGTGAGTTCCACCACTTCACACTCGTTGACCTGATGGTCCGGCGTGCGGCCACCCAGTTGCCAGGTCTTTCCATGGTCGTCGGAAAAGATGACATGGGAAAAGTACTGCTTCGTGTCCTTCTCGATGTGGTCGCAGGGAATCACCAATCGTCCCTTGTGGGGGCCATGCTCGATCTGGATGCCGCTGCCGGGGCCTGTGGCGTACCAGGTCCAGTCGGGCTTCTTGACGTCACTGGTGATCTCCAGCGGCTTGCTCCACGTGAGTCCGTCATCGTCCGAGCGGAGGACAAAGACGTGCCGCGTGTCCTTGCTGGTTCCGGCGATGATGCCACCTTCATGGTCGTCGCCTCGGTTCCAGGTGCTGAAGAGAAAGATCGCTCCGGTTTGCCGATCGACCACCACGCAGGGATTGCCACAAGTGTTTTGGCCATCATCCCAAAGCACCGAAATCGCGCTCCAGGTCTTGCCGTGGTCGGAGGATCGCTTGAGCACCAGGTCGATGTCGCTCGAGTCACCCCAGGAGTTCTTTCGTCCCTCGCAGAAGGCCAGCACGGAGCCCTTGGTCGTCACGGCCAGCGCGGGGATGCGGAAGGTATGATAGCCATCCGTTCCACCCGCGAAGCCGCTGAGAAAGGTCGGTGACGGAACGGGCGGCGGCGCGACGAGATTTCCCTCGACGGTGAAATCGCTCACAGTCATCCGGTTGCGCCAGGGCCTGAGTCCGATCCTGCCCGGAGCGCTATCCCAGTCCGACTTGCGATGGACCTCGGCCCCGTCCAGAAGGAATCGGGTCAGGCCCGTGGTCCGCACGATTTCGAACGTGAAGGGCACCGAGGGTTTGAGCAGGGTGGAGGACTTGGGCCACAGGACGTCCGCTCCGGCGAAGAGCGGACCTTCGACAAAAAGCGAGCCACCCTTGCCATCGAATCCGAACCGGCTGTCGCCGATTTCGAACGACGCGGCACTTCCGTCGAGTCTCTCCAGTTGCAGAGTCGCCCGCACACGGAAATCCCCGGCACCCAGCATCGCTTTCGCATGCAGGAGTTTTCCCGTGCCCTCTGCCGAGAACCCAGTGGCCGATCGCTCCCAGGCCTGACCGGTGAACCTCGCATCGATGGCTCCATCCTTGCTCACAATCACCGCGTCGGCGGCAAATGAGATTCCAGGAATGCCGGAAAGAAACAGCAGGGCGGCGGAACGGAGAAGTTGAGCGATCATGGGAACGGGGGCGAAACAAGTCGCTTCCGCAGATAGGGAAACTTCGGGGAAATGCAAGGCCTCGACCTCTTGCCCGCTGCATTCAGTCGTCGCGGTCAGGTGCGGGCTGCACCGAAACCAACAAAAAAGCCCCCGATTCCTCGGAGCCTTGATCAAAAGAAGCGCTCGAGGGGGCACTCGACCCCCACAGGTTGGCCTATTAGATCTTTAGACGGACCATATTTTTGTAACCCACACAATCTCAGTTTTCGAAGAAAACTTGGTGTCACGCTATTCCGGAAGTTTTCGACTTTTAGAGGCGGCATGAGGAGAGAATGCGCATGGCTAGACGCGCCAAATCCACCCCACACAATACATCCGAAGAATGGCGCTTGAACATCCTACTCAAAGATTCAGTAAGTGGAAGACGGGAGCGACATTTCTACAAGACCAAAGATGCCATTCTGGAAGCTGCCGGGAATTTGTGGAAGAAGCGAGGCGAGTTCGGTGTCCAGTCGAAGACCGTTGCACCCACGTTGGCAGAGCAGGCAACCAAAGCAGCGAGCAGCCTTGAACCATCGGGGAAGTCCATAGTGGAGGCCGCCAACGACTTGGTTGATGCTTTGGAGAAGGAACAAGAAAGTGTGACACTTGAGCGGGCAACCGAGAGTTGGATGGAGTCTTGCGAAGTTGAGCTTCGAAGCGCAACGATCAAGAACCTACTTTTTAGTTTCGGACAGAGCAATGATCCAGAAATCCTCAAACGCCACAATGCAGGTCGTTACTCAAAAAACTGACTGACCTGAGCAGCGGACGTCAGAACAGCACCTGCGCAATCGGTGCGTGACGCATTTGCGTCACATGACAGATCCTTCAAAGACCACTATTTTCTTGCAGAGTCAATTCATGCCCCAACACTTTCTGCGGTCCTTCTTGTGTGTCACTTTCTTCCTAAGTGCCCGAAAGTCCAGACGCGACCGTCCCGAGATCCGACTCTTCCCATGGATGTTCAAAGTGGTCCTTGTATTTGCTTGGGTCGCACCGATGCCGCTGGTCGCCGAATCCACCAAACAAGGGATCATTGAGAATTCCAACTGGTCCGGCTCGGACGACCTTGGACGCAAACTTCCGAGCTTTGAGGAAACCGGCCCTCCGAAGGGTGGTCGCTACGTGGGCCTTTTTTACTCCCTTTGGCATAAAAACCTGAGGCACATGCCGGGAAACTTCAACATGACGGAGTTCCTCAAAACCCGCCCGGGCTTCATGGACTTCACCGCGCACCCACCCGGTGGTCCAGATTATCCGGAGTTTTATTGGGCAGAACCACTCTTCGGATACTACCGTTCCGCCGATCCATGGGTCATCCGCAAACACCTCGTCCTGCTTGCCGATGCCGGCGTGGACTACCTGATATTCGACACGACGAACGCCCAACTCTACGACGAGGAGCTCACCCAGTTGCTCGAGATTGCGGAGGAACTGCAGGCGAAAGGAGTGAAGGTTCCCTTGTTCTCCTTTTTCCTCAATCATGAGTCCGAGTGGAAAGCCGAGGCTCTCTACAAGAATTGGTATCAACCAGGCAAACACGAGAGCATGTGGTTCCGGTGGGAGGGAAAGCCGCTGATTCTATCACCGATGCCCGCCGATGGAGCAAAACTCAAGGAACCCTCGCTGCTACCCGCGGTCCAAGGATATTTCACATGGCGCCCGACTTGGGCATTTTTCGATAGCAAGAATGCACCCACAATGTGGCGCTTCATGGATTCCCATCCGCAACACCCGGCACTGGGACCGGACGGCAAGGTCGAGCAGCTGTGTGTCTCGAAATCGTTGGGGGCTCCGCTCTGGACCAACATGAAAACCGCCAGCGTGAGCTGTGTACCAGGATATGAGCCGGTCTATAACGACCAATGGATTTCCAAAGACGCACCCCAGGGTCTTTTCTTCGAGGAACAATGGAAAGTGGCGAATCAAGTCGGCGCGCCGATGTTGATGGTCACCGGCTGGAATGAGTGGACTGCGGCCGTTTGGGAGACCCCCGACGTGGTCTTCATGAATCGCAAAACGGTCGCGGGCCAAGGACACATGGTCGATCAGTTCAACATGGAATTCAACCGGGACATCGAACCGATGAGCGGTGGCTACCGTGACAACTACTATTGGCAGTTTGTGTCCAACATGCGGCGCTACAAAGGAATGGCTCCACCACCCGCGCCATCGCCACCCAAATCCATCGACCTGGAACAACCCTCCGCATGGGCTGCTGTGACCCCTGTTTTCAGTGACGCCAAGGGGGATGTCGCGAATCGAGCCTGCGAGGCCACCGTGCCGGGAATCCGATACGCGGACGAAAGCTCGCGCAATGACCTCGTACTTGCCCAGGTGGCCCGTGATGAAGAATCCCTGTTCTTTCATGTCCAGACCGCTACCAACCTCACACCAGCCACCGATGAAAACTGGGTGATGCTTTACCTTGATGCCGATGCCAACCCTGCCACCGGATGGAATGGCTACGACTTCCTCGTCAACCGCAGCCGTGAGGGAAATACTTGCTCTCTCGAGCGTCATATGGCGGAGTCCAAGACTTGGACAAAGGTCGCCATGGTGCCTTTGCGATGGTCGGGAAATCAACTCGCCATATCGATACCAAGGCAAATCTTAGGCGTCGGCGCGGCAGCTGGAAAATTGAAGTTTGATTTCAAATGGGTAGATAACATTAATCCATCCTCAGATGTAATGGCTTTTTATGCAGATGGAGACGTGGCTCCCAATGCGCGTTTCAACTACCGTTTTACCGAACCCTGAATGCGTCCCCGCATTCAATGATTCGAAATCCTGTATGAAACATCCATTGAGCCGGCGTAAATCCCTTGGCGGCATTGAGCCATTTGCTGCAGCGCACCTTGCGAGTAAAGCGCGCCCGACTGGAAGTTTTGAAAGGCAGCAGCACCCTCCTGAAATCCCAACCCTGCGAAGTAATTGAAAGCTTCCTTGCCGATTTTTCTCCTTGTTGGACTCACCATTACGGTTCTTGGAGCTCATGCCGACGAATCAGCGCGAGGACCAAAGATCGAGTTCAATCGAGACATCCGTCCGATTCTTTCAGACGCCTGCTTTCACTGCCACGGCCCGGACAAGAACACTCGCGAGTCAGGTCTCCGGCTTGATCTTCGCGATGAGGCCTTGAAGGAGTCCAAATTGGGCGAGCGCCCGATTGTTCCGGGTAAACCAGAGTTAAGCGATCTCGTCCGGAGAATCCTCACGGACGACACGGATGAGCAGATGCCTCCACCCAAGGCGCACAAGGTGCTGACCGCTGCGCAGAAAGTAGTTATTAGAAACTGGATCGCCCAAGGTGCGGAGTATCAGATGCATTGGGCATATCTACCGATCCAAAGGCCACCTGTTCCTACGCTGGCTCCTCATCCGGTGGACGCATTCATTCGCCAACGTTTGGCCTCGGAAAATCTGCAAGCGGCCGAGGAGGCGGACAAGGTCACGCTGATCCGCCGCGTGACGCTGGATCTGATCGGACTGCCACCCACCCCGGCCGAGGTGGATGCCTTTGTCAATGATGCCGCGCCCGGAGCCTATGAACGGGTGGTGGACCGCTTGCTGGCCTCGCCGCATTATGGCGAGCGCATGGCCGTGGACTGGCTGGATGCAGCCCGATATGCCGATACCAACGGCTATCAGGTGGATCGCGATCGCACGCCGTATGCCTGGCGCGACTGGGTGATCCGGGCGTTCAACGAGAACAAACGCTTCGATCAGTTCACCATCGAACAAATCGCCGGCGATCTGCTTCCGAATGCGACTCTCGATCAACGGATCGCCACCGGTTTCAATCGCAACAACATGACCAACGAGGAGGGCGGTGTGACTCCAGAAGAGTTCCTGGCCGAATACACCGCGAACCGCGTGGAAACGACGGCGACGGTATGGCTTGCCCAGACTTTCAACTGCACCCGTTGCCATGACCATAAGTTTGATCCCTTGACTCAGCGCGATTTCTATAGCCTGAAGGCCTTCTTTCACAACGTCTCGGAGAAGGGTGTTGGAGATTACAACGGACCCGCAAACGTGAGCAGTCCGCCCGTCCTCGCATTGCCAACCCAGGAAGACATGGCGCGGATTGCGGCGATCAAAGCGGGAATCGAGACAACCAAGCTGGATCAGAGTCCGGCGGCGATAGATCGGCTCGCGGCGCTCACGAAGTCCCTTGCTGAAACCGAAGCCGCCATTCCCGTCACTCTGGTGATGGACGACGCCACGCCGCGCGACACTTTCATTTTGCTGCGCGGCGTATTTGACAAGCCCGGTGAGAAAGTCACCGCCGCCACGCCGCTCGTACTGCCTCCAATGCGCGATGATCTTCCTCGCAACCGCCTCGGACTCGCGCGCTGGCTGGTCGACCCCGCCAATCCGCTACCTGCCCGCGTGACAGTCAATCGTTTCTGGCAGATGTTGTTCGGCATCGGTCTGGTGCGCACGGCAGAGGATTTCGGATCACAAGGCGAGCCACCGAGTCATCCGGAACTGATCGACTGGCTGGCGTCGGAGTTCATTTCAAGTGGTTGGGATATGAAAGCCATGATCCGCTTGCTGGTCACTAGTGCGACCTATCGGCAAAACTCGAAGCTCACGCCAGCAGCCCACGAGCGGGACCCGGACAACCGCTTGCTCGCCCGTGGCCCACGCTTCCGCTTGCTGGGTGAATTCGTTCGTGACCAGGCACTCGCCGCCAGCGGCTTGTTGGTGGAGAAGATCGGTGGTCCCTCGGTGAAACCCTATCACCCGCCCGGGCTCTATGAGCAAGTGGTCAATCAGAAGGACAATCCTGAGGCCACCTACACTCAGGATCATGGCGAAGCCCTCCATCGCCGCAGCCTCTACACCTATTGGAAACGCTCGGTGCCTAACCCCGCCATGCTGCTCTTCGACGCGCCTTTCCGCGAGACGTGCACTCTGCGACGACCGCGCACAAACACGCCGCTTCAAGCGCTCAATCTCCTCAATGATCCGACCTATGTGGAAGCCTCTCGGCTCTTGGCAAAGCGGATGTTGGTCGAAGGGGGAGAATCCATCGAATCGCGGCTCACCCATGGATTTCGTCTGGTCACGGCGCGTATTCCGAACCCTGCGGAGATGACGATCCTGAAATCATCGTTAGAGCGCACTCTGCGTGAATTTCAGGCCGACCCGGCAGGTGCCGAAGGTTTACTGAAAGTCGGCGAAGCCACCACCGATGCCAAGCTGGATATGGCATCACTGGCCGCATACACCATCTTGGCAAGCACGTTGTTAAATCTCGACGAGACCGTCACAAAGGAATAGCCCGTCATGAATCCGAATCCATTCCTCGATATGACCCGCCGCCAATTCCTTGGCCGTGCGGGCAGCGGCATAGGCGTAGCGGCGCTGGCTTCCTTGCTGAACCCGCAGTTGTTCGCGGCGCAAGGCAGTGCGGGCATTCCCCATTTCGCGCCGAAAGCGAAACGCGTGATCTGGCTTACCCAGGCCGGCGCTCCTTCACAGCTCGATCTGTTTGATTACAAGCCGGGGCTGCGGGATCAGTATGACAAGGATCTGCCTGATTCGGTCCGCAATGGTCAACGTGTCACGGGGATGACTTCGGGCCAGGCGCGCTTCCCCATCGCACCTTCGATTTTCACCTTCAAACAATATGGCCAGGCCGGCCATTGGTTGAGCGAGTTGCTGCCCCATACCGCACGCCTCGCCGACGACCTGTGTATCATCCGCTCGATGAACACCGAGGCCATCAATCATGATCCAGCGATGACGATGTTGCAAACCGGCAGTCAGGTCGCCGGTCGGCCTTCTTTCGGCTCCTGGATGTCTTATGGCCTCGGTTCGGGCAACGCCGATCTGCCGGCGTTCGTGGTCATGATCTCCCGGCCAAGCGGAAAGGGCAACGCGCAGCCTCTCCACGAGCGCATGTGGGGTTCGGGATTTCTTTCGTCCCGATATCAGGGGGTTCGGTTCAGTCCCGGCAAGGATCCGGTTTTGTTTCTAACGAATCCTCCCGGCATCACCAACGACCGCCGCCGTGCGATGCTGGATGACGTCGCAGGCCTGAACAAGATCAGGCTTGATTCCTATCAGGATCCTGAAATCCAGGCGCGGATCGATCAATACGAGATGGCTTTCCGCATGCAGTCATCCGTCCCGGAGCTTGCTGATCTATCAAAAGAACCCGTGTCCGTCTTCGAGCGCTACGGTCCGGAATCGCGCAAGCCCGGCACCTATGCGGCGAACTGCATCCTCGCCCGCCGCCTTGCCGAGCGCGGCGTCCGTTTCATCCAGCTCTATCACCGCGGCTGGGATCAGCACGGCGATCTGCCCCGTGACATCCGCACCCAATGTTATGACACCGACCAGCCGAGCGCCGCCCTTGTCGAGGAATTGAAGGAACGCGGCCTGCTGGAAGACACCCTGGTCATCTGGGGAGGCGAATTCGGCCGCAGTGTGTATTCGCAAGGCCAGCTCACCGCGACCAATTACGGGCGGGATCACCACCCGCGCTGCTTCTCGCTCTGGCTCACCGGCGGCGGAGTGAAGCGCGGCACGGTCATCGGCGAGACGGATGACTTTTCCTACAACATCATCAAGGATCCGGTGCATATCCATGATCTCAATGCCACCGCGCTCCACCTGCTGGGTATCGACCACACCCGCCTGATCGTCCGCAACCAAGGCCGCGACTACCGGCTCACGGACGTCCATGGGACAGTGATCCAGAACGCACTGGCCTGAGATATCTCCGACTGCCCTTCGGTGAGAATAGCCCGTGCCAACACTCGATAGGAGAACACCCTGATGCGCTGCATTTCAGCATTTGATAAACCTCCTCATTCAAGCAATCGAAACCCATGGAATTCCTTTGTCCCAGCTGCCAGATGCAATTGAAGGCCGAGCCCGAGCCGGCCGGTCAGGTTGTTCGCTGCCCGAGCTGCAACTCCCGCCTTCAAATCCCGGCCAACATGCCGGACTCCACCCTCACCAAGCCGGGTGCCGTCAACCGCACCACCGCCCGCCATGGCTGGAAGGAAACCGATCCGACCAACCCGAACATGCTCGTCAGCCTCGGACTCGGACTCGGTCTGCTCGCGATCTGGTATCTGATCCTGCTGCCCTTCAAGCCCGCTCCGGACAGGGTCAATCCCGCCTACACCACGATGGAGTTCGTGAAGCTACCAGGTCCTGGAGCGGGTGAGGTGGACCTGAGAATGTTCTACAAGAATTGACATGAACTTCCAATGATATGGCGAAACGCAGACATGGCCAGGAAGCCGAGCTTCCGTTCGTGGCGCTGATGGACACGATGACGAACGTCGTCGGTGTCCTCACCATTGTGCTCGTGATGATGGGCATCAGCATCGCCCATTCCGTGAAGAAGATCCTGACCGATCTCCCCCCTGCGACCGCTGCCCAGGTGGCGGAGGCCCAGGCTTCAATCGACAAGACCAAGGCCGAAATGGCGGCCAACGAGCAAATTCTGGCCTCTCTATCCAGTCTCCCAAACAAGGGCGATATCGAAGCCGAACTCATCCGTCTTGAAGCCCAAGTCAAGGAGAAGGACATCAAACTGTTCGACCTGGCCGTGCTTGGCAAGGAGCTGAGTGCCAAATCCGACGAGCGTTCCAAGAACGAGGGGGAACTCTCTGCCCTGATCACCGAGTGCGACCGGCTCAAAGCCCTGCTCGATACCACCCCGGTGCCGGAAGCTCAGGAATCGACGTTTGTTCGCATTCCCAACAGCCGTGATCTTCCCAATGACGCGAGTATCTACTACTGTTATGTCCGAGCGGATCAGGTGTATTTTGTCGATGTCATCTCAGCGAAAGAGAGGGTCATGGGCGAGTTCAAGCGC
The DNA here is from genome assembly GCA_027485995.1 of Verrucomicrobiaceae bacterium. Lineage (GTDB taxonomy): Bacteria > Verrucomicrobiota > Verrucomicrobiia > Verrucomicrobiales > Akkermansiaceae > Luteolibacter. Next base: position 17,832 of record JAIXPW010000075.1, on the reverse strand, counting down.
GAGGAGCGCAACCTGATCAACCAGCGCATCAAGGTTCCAAGAGCGAGGGACCGCATCATTTATGACCAAATGAAGGTTGTGAACTTTTTCGCCGGCAAGCCGATGGAGGTCCGGGGCCAGAAGATCTATGTGCCATTGAACAAGACCTGGACCGGCCTCGTCATGTGCATCGATCTGCCAAAAGGCAATGGCGACGCCTCGCTGGCTGACATGGAGAATCCGAAAGGCCGGTTCCACACACTCGCTTACAAACTCAGCTCATTCCCAAAGGTGGTACTGATGTTCGAAGTGAATCCTGACGGCTTCGCAACCTACCTGAAGGCCCGCGAGATCGCGGATCGCTACCGCATTCCCTGCGGCTGGGAAATCAACGGAAGCACCACGATTATGACGTCGCTCGACCTCGAGACCAACCGCCTCGAGGAACCACCACCGCCGCCGCCCCCTGCCGAGAACCCGCCGCCGCCGCCGCCGAAACGCCAACTCGACTGAGCCCTTGTCCCAAAGGTCCAGGTCTGACTGTCACCTATTCCGCAGGACTTGCCCACGTGTGGCCCATAGCCCAATAGAATTTCAGGTGATAGGGAAGCACATGATCCGATGCAGTCAGGAAGCTGCCGGCAGGGTTTGTCATGCCACGCACTCTCGTCACAGGGTAAGTTGACGTGTAAGAAAGGATCGAGTCTGAAGTCTTCAAGAAAATCAGGCCAGATCCAGAAGTCCGCTCCGGATTGCCGCCGCGACTGCGGCTGGAAGACTCTGGACATGCAGCTTTTCAAACGCCCGGCGGAGATAGTTGTCCACCGTGTGCAAGCTCAAGCTCATGTCCTGTGCTGCCTCTTTTTTTGTCATTCCTTTCGCGATGCGACGCAGGACTTCGGTTTCCTGCTCGGACAGCTCGATCCTCTCTCGCTTTTGCGGAAGCTGTTGAAATGCTTGAAGAACCAATCCGGCAATTTGTGGATCGAGCGGCACACCGCCCTCCGCCACGTCGTCAAGGGTTCTCAGGACCTTGAGCGCGCCACCGGTTTTGATGAGATAACCATGGGCACCTGCCTTTAGCGCAGCGAACACCTTTTCACGATCATGGAAGGCGGTGAGGATGAATACCCGCGCAAGAGGAAGCTTTTCCCGGATCAGACCGATCCCCTCCAATCCACCCATACCCGGCAGGCCCAGATCCAGGAGCACGAGATTGGTCTGGAGGCCATCCGCGACCTGATGGAGTGTTTCCTCCATCGTGGAAAAGCTGCCAACGCATTGGTATCGCCCGCTGTCTTCAAGAGCTTCTGCGACGGAGTCTCGAAACAAGGTGTGGTCCTCGATGAGGATGAATGAAACAGGTTTCATGGAAGGTTGGTGGCGTTTCTGCGGGTGATGGGAAACTGCAGGAGGATGGTGGTCCCTTGATTGGGCGACGTGATGGCTTTCATGGTTCCCCTCAAATGATTGGCTCTTTCCTTGAGCGCCCGCAGGCAGAATGGGGACGCGAGACGTTCTTCGCAGATACCGCAACCGTCGTCACTCACTTCAAGTTCAAATACCTGATTCTTGAGGGATGTTCGGATCATGATCGTGCTGCACGACGAGTGTCTCAAAGAGTTATGAAGGGATTCCCTTAAGAATAACAATAGATGTCGGTTGGTTTCCCTTCCAAGTTTGCACTCCCTTGAGGCGGCATCGCTCTCAAAATCCCACTTCAGATCATCCAACAGGATCGAAGCGGTCTCGCGAAAGTGAGCAATAACCGGACTTTGAAACGCCGACCCTGGCCTCAGCAGCCAGACGATGTCACGCAATGATGCAACTGCTCCGGCGCTCAGCAGGCGGATCGTCCTCAATCGGTCCGGCGCGATCTCAGGCTTGCTGAGGGCGGCTTCCGTGAGCAATTGGATGCTGCCCATGGAACTGCCGATGTCGTCATGCAGGTCTGCGGCGATCCGCGCGCGAAGGGCCCGCAGAGTTCGATTTTCCCGTCGGCGGTGGAGGATCGGCAAGGCGATCAGGGCTGCCAGCATGCCGCCTCCGAGAGTGCCCCCTGCTGCGATGGTTGTGTTGCGGTAGCCCCGGGCTATCTCGTCGGACTGAATCTCCAACCGGAGAATCTCGCTTTCGATCTGATAGCGCTCGTGAAGCAACTCCATCCATCTCCGGTTGGTAAGAATCGCCCCTTGTGACGTGTGTCCGTCGGTCAGAGACTCCTTGCTCCAGATAAACTTGCCGTCGGCCGGAACGGACTTCTCGCGTTCAGAGACATCCACGGCACAATGAAGCGCGATGTTTTCATTCAGATGGAGGACCTGGAACTCGCTGAACCCCATGAAAACGGGATAGGCATTGGTGAATTTTCGCAGCGATAGCGATCGGAACCGCACATATCGGGCATCAACGGCCGGCCAGTGCCAGGTCACCGCGTGCTGCCCGACGTTGTCGAAGTCCTCGCGATCCTGACCATGGACGGTCCTATAGCTTCCTTCTTCTCCTGTAATGGAAACCTCGATGATGAAACGTGCCGGATGAAAGATGCCCGGAATAAGGAAGTTGGGAGACCACTCTGGCGGGAACGTTCGGATGCCGTCGCAGCTTCGGACGGAGCCCAAATCCACCTGTGCCCAGATTGGCTCCTCTTGAGATCGGGTTCCCCATGAAATCCAGCCGATTTCGGGATGCATGGAGTCGGGGATCTCCGGCAATCCCAACCCGGTCATTTCATCCGTCGCATACTTCATCTGCCACGGCCATGGCGATGAAATCGAGTCGTTGGCGGTGACCTCCGCCGCGTAGGCGAGATTTCGTTCTCCACGAAAGCAGAAAATCTCTCCCCAGGACATCAAGGATGGACCATCCTGTCTGGACGGATCGTCGAACATCCGCGTCGCTTCAATCCGGACTCCGGAGCAACGAAGGGGAGGATCGATTTGGTAACAGAAAGGATGCCCTTTGCGGACGGGGTCGGAGCGCGTGTTATGTTCGTCCGCGATGAGTTTCAACGTCTTGCCCTGCGCGTCCACCAATAGGACCCGAAAATCCTCCGGCAGTTCGAAGTTTGGATCGAGGCCTCGTTCGTCAAATTTCCGCGCCGGCACCAGGCAGACCAAGTCCACATCTTCCGGTGTTTCCCACTTCACCTGGACCCAATGATCATTGTAGAACGGATGATTCGGCCCTGTGTTCCTATCATTGCGGAAACCGGCGGGGCCGCCAAAATCCTTGACCGGAATCACAGGTAGGCGACGTAACTCGGTCTCCAACGAAGCTATTTGGTCTTTGCTTTTGCGCCAATTCGCGGAGAATTTCGAGGCGAGGTCACTCCCCCAGTCGGAAGGCTGATCTGCAGGAGCCATGACGGATGAGACCAGCCAAAGCAGGATCACTTTTCGCAGTCGGAGCGGCTTGCCGGGAAGCGAGGTCATCGTCTTAGATTTTTGTTCCTAGAGCAGGCTGTGCGGATTCACAGCCAAGAATGCGTCATGGCCTAGGAGGCACAAATGAAATCTCTCTGAGCGTGAGTCAACGGTCATGTGACGCATTTGCGTCACATGACAGAACCTCCTAATCTAGGCATTTTCAACATGCTGGCGTCAGTCCCGATTCAAAAAGCCGCCGCAAACCGCCTTCAAAAACCCAAAACCATGAAAGCCAAAGTCAACCCGTTCCGTTCCCCCGCCATCAGCGGGGCCGCCGTCGTCCTAGCCTTCTTCAGCATGCTCAATCCCAGTGCGAAGGCGGCAGACCAAGTCTGGACTGGAGATTCCGGTGTGAACCAGAACGTCACCACCTCAGGCAACTGGGTGGGCGGCGCCCCATCCGTAGATAGCTGGTCCCCGTTCGTCTTCGGCAGCGCTGTCGCCAATGGCACCTTGAATCTCGACCGGTGGGTTGCGATCAGTAGCATCACCGTAAACAGCGGCTGCACGCAGCCCATCGCGATCACGGGCGGCGGACCGATCATCATGGGAGGCAGCTTGGTTGACCTGTCTGCCGACGGGGTTGATCTCACCTCCTCCGCGCAGTTTCAGCAGGGGTGGGGCGATATGACTTTCAACGTCGGAGCCGGTCGGACGCTCACGGCCGCCGGCGGCGTCGGCGAAGCCGGCTGGTTTGGTCTTCACACCGGCCTCACCAAGAATGGTGCAGGCACCGCAGTGATCACCGCAGCGTCATCCTACACTTTGGCTACGACCATCAACGCGGGCACGCTGAGCGTTACCTATGGCGGCGGCAGCAATGACGGTATTGGGACGCTCCCCGTCGGCAGTAGCATCACCGTGAACTCCGGCGCCACCCTGCTGGGCAGCGGCTTTAACGCTCTTGGCTACGCGAGCACTCATGCCGGCGATCTGCTGACGGTGAATCAGGGTGGCTCGCTCACCATTGATGCCGGACAAGTGGTGTCGATGCCCTACGCGCTCAACGTCGTCGGCGGGACGATCGCCTCAGTGGACGGCGGCTACCCGGGCCTGGGAACCCTCTACTACCAGTCGACGCAGGGTACGTTTACCTCGGCCAGTGACGGCACTCCGGCTACGATCAGTGCGCAAAACTTCAATCTTCAAGGTGCTCAATTCAATGTCACTGACGGAGCCGGAGCGGTGGACCTGAATGTCACCGGCTCCTTCATGGGCGGCGGTTTGACCAAGAATGGCAGCGGCGTGATGCAGCTTGCCAACTCCGGCGTCCTCGGTTACGGCGGCGCCACCACGGTCAACGGCGGCACGCTGGTCATGCCGAGTGGTCCATGGCAATTGAACGGCATCGCCAACTCTACGATCACGGTCAACACGGGGGCCACTCTTCAACTACCCGCCGATCCAAGTGCATACACCGCTGGTCTGACGCTCAATGGCGGAACGATCAGCTCAAGCGGGGTCAATGACTCGGGCTGGCCCAACATTTCATTGGTCCCGAATTCCACATTGACCGCCGGAGGCGCGGAGGTTTCGACCATCTCAACGTGGATAGGGTTTTCGGGGAACGGCACCTTCTCGGTCGGCTCCGGCAGCACATTGAATGTAACCGGACGGCTCACTGGGAATTGGATTGAGGCTCGGACGGGTTTGTTCAAGACCGGTGACGGCACGCTCACGCTCTCCAATACGGCCAGTGATTACGACTGCGATACCACCATCAGTGCGGGCACGCTTGCGTTTGGCGGCGCCGGACGACTGAACGGTGGCAACTACAGTTACAACATCACCAACAATGCGGCGATGGTCTATGGCAGTTCGGCAGCGCAAACGCTGTCTGGTGCCATCAGCGGCTCTGGCACCCTTACCCAGAACTCTGGAACGCTGACCCTCTCCGGCAACAACACCTATTCTGGCGCGACGACCGTCAACGGCGGTTACCTCGCATTTGGCAACGTCGCAGCGGTCGGCAGCACGAGCGGAATCACTGTCAACGGCGCATTCGGATCCGGAGGCCACCTTCGTTTCGATTCCGGCACGAACGGCGGAACCATCAGTACGCCGATCAACGTGATTGGTGGTGCCTACGATTGGCACATGTCCGTAGCCGTTCCGAACAACCTCACGTTCACCGGCCCCATCAACCTTTCGGGGGACGCTCTGATCGTATCGGAAGGCGGCAATTCTACCCTGAACTTCGACGATGCCTTGCACGGGACAGGTGGACTCACGTTCGCGGCGTTATCGGGTGCCAAGAACTTCATGGTCCTTTCCGCCGCGTGCGATTTCTCCGGCAATCTCGCGATTGTCAATTGGAATGGCTCCCCGCAGGTGACGCTCAGCGGCGGAGACAACCGACTGCCCACCACGGCATTGGTTTCTGTCAACGGCTCCTCTGGAATGCCTGGGGCTCTGGATTTGAATGGCAACAACCAGACCATCGCGGGCCTCACGGACTCAATTGGCTTTGGGGGATTGGATGCGGGTGCCCGCAGCGTCGTGAATACCAGCGGCACAGTGGTAACCTTGACCCTGAACACCACCGCCAACCAGTCGTCTGGCGCATCCATTGGTGGAACTGATATCAACGGCACAATCGGAGATGATATTGCGTTGGTGAAAAGCGGCACCGCCACTCAGACGCTCTCCGGCGCTAACAGCTACAGCGGCGACACGACGGTCGCTGGCGGTACGCTCTCGCTCGGACAGGTCAATTCCAACAATGAATCGTCCACGGTCTCCATTGCTGCGAGCGCAGGTGCAAAACTCGATCTCGCGTTCACCGGCGCTGATTCGGTCGACTCTTTGTACATCAACGGTGTACAACAGCCCGCTGGTAACTACACCAGCGCGCATGCGTCCGGTTCCTTCACCGGCGGTGGTACGCTTCACGTCACCTCGGGACCCGCTGGCTTCGCCACCTGGATCACCGGCACCTTCGCCAACGGTGCGACCGTCCCGGGCGGCCAACAGGGCGCGAGCAGTGATCCGGACCAAGACGGCGTGAACAACCTCATCGAATACGCCATCGCCGGTCTCGACCCGACGGTTTCCAACGGAGCCATCGGCAGCTTCACCGGCAACACCCTCAGCTTCAGCAAGCGTCAGCCGCTCGCTGCCGACCTCACCTACGCGATCGAAACCTCGACAAACCTGCAGACGTGGACCCCCGTCACGCCGTCGGTAAACAACTCCTCCACCATCTCCTACACTCTGCCCAACGGCCAAGGACAAATCTTCGCCCGGCTCCGTGTGCAGCTGCTGCCGTAAGGCGAGTCCGGCCACTTGGCCCGAACTTGGAGATTGGATGCCAAGGGTGTCAGTTGGGATGACCTCGAATGATGGGATTTTACGGATTTTCGAGAATGGAAATGATTCAATCTTCGATTCATGATCCACGAATCGTCAGCTCTTGATGATCCGTAAAATCCAAAGGTCCAATTGCCCCTTTCGGGCTTGATCCAATGGGGATTGCTGACTTCGATCGCAGCCGTTGGGGAATCATGAATTTTGGATGGAGAGAATGGCACCGGATAGAAAGGCACTCTTCCATCCAAAATCAAAATTTCTCCAAGGGTTGCGCCGCCCAATCCATGCAATCCGCGCCATTCCACTTGGATCGCGGTCAGTTTTCACGTGACGCATTTGCGTCACATGACAGAAAATCGGGATTCTGATATCTTCTTCGGAGTATATTTTAAACCGGACCCAATTGCCCGTCAAAACCTCTCCAATATCCTAAAAATATGAATCCCTTCCGGGCCTTCCGGTTCCGTTGCTCCCTCTCCGCCTCCTTGATGGCTGCGGTCGCCTTACTCAGCTCAACCAGTTCCAGCCGCGCAGTGTTGCGCGCAAGCGAACCGTTCAACTTCTCGAGCACCTTTCTAGTAACAGCGGCGGGTGCTGGCTCGGGCTCGGGGTGGACTGGAAACTGGACTGGAGCGACTAACAACATCGTTGCCATGCCGAATGATTCGACCAGCCTGATTTATCCCGCTGGCAGCGCATTTGCGACGTCTGGCCAACGGATCTCAGCCGCGTCTGGCACCGCCACGCGGGTTATCTCTACGACATTCACCACTGGTGGCAGCGGAACTGTCTACGTGAGTTTTTTGGCTAGGAGGACTAGCACTGGGGCGTTTGCGGTAAGCGCGAACAATGGTAGTAATCAGATTCGTTGGGTTCCAATAGCCGTTACGGCCGCTGGCAATGTGACGTGCACAGGCGGAGCAACCGGCAGTTCAACCGCCGCCGCCGCCTTTGGAAGTGGCACCACCTATTTGGTCGTGGCCAAATTGATTTCGGGAAGTCCTCAAGCTTTTGTGAAGCTCTACGCTCCCGGAGATGTCATCCCGACAAGCGATACCGGGCTTGCTTGGACGGCAAGCGTCACCGGGGGCTCGGCTGTAACTCAGGACCGGTTTCAAATTGCCGTGACTACCGGGACGGTTGAAATTGATGAGTTTCTCTATGGCACCACTTGGGCGGATGTGGTGGGCAACATGTCCAAGGCCAACAATACGACTGCGCTCAACGTAGCTGGCAGTTGGAGTGGTGGTGTAGTTCCGGGCACGAGTGATACGCCTGTCTGGAACAACACCGTGGCAGTAGCCAATACCACCAACTCGCTGGGTGCGGATACCACTTGGGGAGGGATGGCCGTGCGGAATCCAGGCGGCTTGGTAACCATCAATGCAGGCAACACCCTGACCCTGGGCGCGGCCGCCACGGATATTGATCTGAGCGCCGCCACCGCCGATCTCACATTGAGTTGCCCGCTCCTGATGGGCGCTGCCAACGTCTGGAATGTGGCCGCCAATCGTACATTGACCTTGGGCGGCGGCGTTTCCGGCGTCCTTGCCAATAACCTCACCATGCAGGGAGCTGGCACGGCGAAGCTCACCGTCGCAAACACCTACACCGGTGAGACCATCTTTAATGCGGGCATCATCAATGTCGCCAGTCTGGCCACCTATGCCGGTGGTGCCAGCGGCAGTCCTCTAGGGGCTCGCACCTTGGCGCAGGATACTGTCTCAAGCGTCGGCCTGCACTTCACCGGCGGCACGCTGCAATACACCGGTTCTGGAGCCCAGACCACCGACCGCCATATCCGCGTGCTGAATAATAAGACGGCCACCATTGATGCTTCGGGGGCCTCGCCGTCGGACACCGTCACCTTTTCTCAGAGCGGAGCCCCCATCAATTTTTGGGATACTGCCACGACCGCCGGCCGTAGTGTGACGCTCACTGGGAATAACGCGGGGAACAATACGTTCGCTCTGAACATTCCCGACTTTAGCACTACGCCTAGCAAAACATCCCTGATTAAAAGCGGCACCGGCACTTGGGATGTGACCAACACCCACAATAGCGATGCCACCACCGGCACTGCCGGCACCTTTGGCGGTTACACCGGCGGGACGACCCTAAGCGGCGGCACCCTGGGTTTTGTGAGCGGCGCGCTGGGCGCGAGCGGAACGATTGGCTTCACCGCCAATACCACCCTGCGGTGGGACAGCGGCAATTCGCAGGATCTTTCCAGCCGGATCAAAATCGAAGACGGCATCACGGCGACGATCGATACGGGCGCCAACACTGTTCCGTTTGCCTCGGGCCTCATGGTAGGCACCCTCAAAACAGGAGCCCTGACCAAAGCGGGTTCCGGCACGCTGACACTGGGAACCTCGCCGACTTACACCGGCCTGACCACCATCAGCGCCGGGACGCTCGCCTTGGGCGACGGCATCACCCTCGACTCGGCTTCCAGTGTCAGCCTCACTGCCGGAGCCACCTTGGATGTCTCGGCCAGCTCCACTTACACCTGGGGTTCCGGAGCATCCCTGATTGCCAATGGCACTGGCACGACCTTGGGAAGCACGGCGGCGGAAATCAAGGCGGGTGCCGGCACGACCGGGATTGATCTTGGCACGCGTCCGGTCACGTTGAATTTCACGCCTACCAGTTTCAGCGGCGACTCCACCCATCCGGCGCTCTCTGTTTCCAGCGGCGTTTTGAACATCAACAGCGTCATCACTGTCAGCAACCTCAGCGGAACGGCGCTGGGCAACGGAACCTACGTGCTCATCCAAGCTGCCAATGCCAGCACCACCGGCACACCAACGTTCAACGGCGTTGTGGGCGGACAGGGGATTGTCGCCGGCAAGAATGCCTTGGTCACCCGCAATGGCACCACGGGCAACATTGAATTGACGGTGCAGGATGCGCTTACCCCTACCGTCGTTTTGACGTGCCACAGTCCCACGACGGACAACAGCACTTATGGTGACTCGTTGCAGTTCGATGTGAGTGTCACTGGTGCCGGAGCTACACCCACCGGAGCGGTGGAACTGCGTGATGGCAGCCCGACCGGGACACTGCTGAACAATGGCACGCTGTCAGGTGGCACGGTGACCATCTCGCCCAGCGCTCTGAATGCACTCACCGCCGGCACGCACACGCTCTATGCGCTGTATTCGGGTGATGGTCTCTACACGACCGGGAATGGCACATTATCCCAGACAGTGCTGCCCCTGTCCGTCACCGTTTCGGGAGCATCTGCCAGCAGCAAGATGTTTGACAATACCGTTGCGGCCATGATCGCCGGCGGCACGGTGATCAACCCAGTGGCGGGCGATACCACGGTGGAGATCAACGTCACTTCGGCTGGAACGTTTGCCAGTTCCTCCGCCGGCACGGGAATCGGCGTCAATGTGGCCTTGGGCGGCACCAAGGCGTCTAGCTACAGTCTGACGCAACCTGGATTAACAGCGGATATCCTGACATTGGCGATCTGGACGGCCACCGCCACTCCAGCAACTTGGGATACCTCTGAAAACTGGCAGGACAACATTGTGGGCACCGGCAGTGGCAACACGGCGGATTTCAATGCGGTGAACATCTCAGCCAATACGACGGTCAATCTGAATTCGGCACGCACCATCGGCAGCCTGATTTTTGGCGATCTGGATAGTTCAGGAGCAAGCTGGACACTGGCCAACAACGGAGTGGCAGGAAACAAGCTGATCCTGGCAGGTGCCACCCCCACCGTGACAGTGAACGATCTGGGCGCGGGAAAGACCACGATCAGTGCCGTGGTGGACGGCACAGCGGGCCTCACCAAATCAGGCCTGGGCACGCTGGCGCTTACGGGGGCGAATACCTACAGCGGCGGCACGGTCGTCAACAACAGCACACTGACCATCAATGCGGATGGCGCGTTGGGCGCAGTTCCAGGTTCCGCCACACCGGGCAACATCACGCTCAATGGTGGCACCTTGCAGACGACTGCGGCCAGCTTGAGCATCAGCGACAAACGAGGAATTTTGATCGGGTCGGGCGGCGGCACCATTACCAATTCCGGCGGCGGCACCCTGACTTATGTTGGCTTGATTTCCGGCACGGGTGCCTTGTCTGTGAATTCGCCGGTTGCCAGCTCTGCCATCACTCTTAATGCCCAGTCCACTCACAGTGGCGGGATAACCCTAACCGGTCCCGCCAGTTCGAGCGTAATTTGCCTTACCGGCTCGCTGGGGCCAGCTGGCAGTCCCACCAGCGGGCCATTTGGCAAGGGGCCCGTCACCTGGAACGGGCCAAGCACCCGCAGCACCACCGGCAGTCCCGTAACCATCGGCAATGCCATCATCTTCGCGGCGGACACCACCTTCCTGAATGCCGGCGGCGAACAAACGTTGTCCTTTACCGGCCCGGTCACGCTCTCGGGCGGCAGCCGCACATTAACGGTCAATATCGGTGCTTCAGTTGCCGGCAAATCACTGACCCTGAGTGGAGCCATCGGCGACGGCGGCAACACCTACGGTTTGACCAAGGCTGGCACCGGAAATCTGGTTCTCTCCGGTGTCAACGCCTACACCGGCAACACCACGGTCAACGCCGGGACACTCGAACTCACCAGTACCGGTAGTCTCACGTTCGTCCTCGGAGCCAGCACCGGTGTAAACAACAGCATCACCGGAAGTGGCACCGTCAGCCTCAAGGGCAGCTTTGTCATCGACACCACTGCGGCGGATGCACTGAGCACCGGCTCATGGACTCTGGAAAACGTGTCGACCCTCACTGGTGCTTACGATGCGTCATTCAGTGTCGTCGGCTTCACCGATGCCGGCAGCAATAGATGGACGAAGGTCAACGGCACGAAGATCTACACCTTCGATGAAACCACCGGCATCCTAACGTTAGGAACCGCTGGATACTCCTCCTGGGCCTTGACCAACGCTCCGACCGGCACCGCCGGAGACGACTTTGATGGCGATGGCGTGAACAACGCAGTCGAATACGTTCTCGGTGGCACCAAGGACACCAACGACCTCTCAAAACTGCCTGCCATCTCCCTCAATGGCGGCAACCTGGTCTTCACCTTTCAGCGCGACAATGCCTCCGTCGACGGCACGACTGCGGTGGTCATCCAGGTCGGCACCGATCTGAGCAGCTGGCCTGACAGCTACACCGTTCCAGGCAGCGCGCAGGTCAACAATCCAGGGGTTACCATCCAAAAGGATACACCAAGCGTCGGCACTGATACCGTCACCCTCACCGTTCCAAAGGGTCCGGCCCCGACGAAATTTGCCCGCCTTGTGGTGACTCCCGCACCCTGATGTCTTGCAACAAGATCCCCAGTGATCGGCCAACCGTCATGTGACGCAACTGCGTCGCATGACCAAACTCCGGAGTTTGAGATTCTCAATCTTCCATCCGATCTCCACTCAATGACCCATTCAAAAGCCCAAATCTTGAAATCCAAAATCAACCCATTCCGTTCCACCGCCTTAAGCGGCGCGGTCGTAGTCTTCGCCTGCTTCACCCTGATCAACACCGGCGCGCAGGCGGCTAACCAACTCTGGATCGGCAGTGCCGGTGACCACAACGTGACCACCCCAGGCAACTGGGGTAGCTGGGTGAGCTAGGGCGATACCTGTTCCAGTTGGTCCCCGTTCGTCTTCGGCAGCGGCGTCGTGGATGGCACCGTGAACCTCAACCGGTGGGTTGCGATCAGCAGCATTACCCTGACCAGTGGCCTCACGCATGACATCACGATCGACAACGGCCCGATCGTCATGGGGGGCAGCCTGGTTGACATGTCCTCCGCCGGGGCCAATCTTACCCTCAATGCGCAGGTTCAGCAGGGGTGGGGCGACATGACTTTCAACGTCGGCGAAGGTCGGACGCTCACGGCCAATGGCGGTGTTGCCGAATCAGGCTGGTTTGGACTTCACACCGGCCTTACCAAAAATGGTGCAGGCACGGCGGTGATTGAGGGAGCGTCAACCTATACACTGGATACCTTCATCAACGCGGGCACGCTGGAGCTTGGCGGAGCCGGAACACTGGGTGGCGGCTCCTACGCCGGCTCCATCATCAACTATGGGGCGTTTGTTCATAGCAGTTCGGCGGATCAAACGTTGGCTGTTATCGCGGGCCCTGGGTCGATTACCCAAAGCGGTACCGGCACGCTCACCCTTACCTCTTACGGCGTTGGTAACACTGGCTCCATTACGGTCAATAGCGGTACGCTAGAAGCGCCGGACGGTCCGTGGCAGCAAGAAAGTAATCATATTGTGGTCAACGGTGGCACTTTTTCGACGTCCGATGGCAACAGCCGGGCACTGAGCTGGACGCTCAATGGCGGCACGGTGAGCTCTCGCGGGGACGCCAGCCCCAGCTTCTGGGGAAATATCATGCTTTATGACAATCAAGCAGTAACCGTCGGCGGCTCCGCAGTTTCGACCATCGCATCCCATGTGATGTTGGGTATGGGCAGCGGCTTCGCTGTGGGTGCCGGCAGCACGCTGAACATGACCGGTGCCCTCTCGAACTCTGTTTGGGCTGGCGGCGGTAATGGGGACCTCATTAAGTCCGGCAGCGGCTCCATGACACTCTCGGCCACCAACAACTACACCGGCACAACTGCGGTGAATCAAGGCAAGCTGGTCGTCAACGGCAACATTTCAACCAGCGTCCTTACAACCGTATTCTCCGGTGCCTCCCTCGGCGGCAGCGGCACGGTTGGAGCGCTGACTGTCAATTCCGGTGCCTTTGTGACTCCTGGCAACAGCCCTGGCATTCTAACGGTGAATGGAAACTACACTCAGGCAGGTCAATACACTGCGGAGGTCACTGGAACCACCGCTGGCTCGCAGTATGACCAAATCGGCGTGAATGGTTTCGTGGACATCACCGGCGGAAGTTTCGTTGCGCTGTTCTCCTCCGGTTCCTATGCCTTGGGCGACAAGCTCTTCATTCTGCTCAATGATGGTACGGACGCCATCACCGGTTCCTACACAGGCTATGCACAAGGTGACGTGGTCGCTTCATACGGCGGCTTCGACTGGCAGATCAGCTACGCCGCTGACTCAACAGGAAACACCTTCAGCGGTGGCAATGACATCGCGCTCATGGCCGTCCCCGAGGCCGACGTCGCGGCCTTGATCGGTGGATTGGGTGCAATCAGCATGCTGCGACGCCGTTGGCAACGGCCAGCAAAGAGCTTCGGCGCGACGATTCCCCAAGTAGTATGCTCGTGGCGGGATAAACTCACCAAAATGGCAGCCGAGGATCAGGAATTCATCTCTCCCTTTTGGTAGTACCCACAGCGACCCGGCGGGTGAACTCGAGTCGGGGAGTTGATGGAAACGAACGGTCGCTTCGCGCCAATCGATAGAGGAACCTCGGTCATGTGACGCATCTGCGTCACATGACAAGGGTTCCGAAGCGGGAGTATTCTCGTCTCGATACGGGAACACTTTGCGTATTGGCGTGAGGCAATCCAAGGGTGGCACTGATGAATGAGTTTTTCGGGCCAGTCTCGTTTCCAAGAAAAAGCAACCTCATGAACAGCATTGAAATGAAATCCAGGATGAGGTCATTCATCATTGGTTTCCTGCTCGTCCCGTCCATTCTGAACGGCCAGTCCATCCGGAACAGTGACCTTTCGTTTGATGCCGACGGCAAATCCAACACGCTGGTCATCAGGGATTCCCGCACCCGGCGAACCTGGACCTCCGATTTGGGCCACTGTCTCAGTGATGCCGTTGTCACCAAGTGGGGGCCGATCGATCAGCCGAAGTTCGCTCCTTACAGCATCACGGAGGTCGTAAGACTGAACGATCTGAAGGCAAAGATTTCCGTCAAGGAGACCCAGACCGGCCAGATCTACTCGATGATCGTCACTCTCGACGGACCCAATGTTTCGTTCGAGGTCCTCTCAGAGAACATGAACGCGCCTTTCACGGCGCTTGGGTTGCCTCCAATGTTCACCACTGACATGAAGGCCGGCTACCTGACCTTTTGTGATCGCTCCAGTGGCGTCCTCAAAAAGCAGGATGACACGGGTGTCGGGTACAATGAAACCATGCTGATCGTTTATGGAAACACGAACTGCATGAACATACCCTTGATCGGATTGTTCGACCGGGAAAAGGGCGATGCCATGATGCTACAGATCGAAAGTCCGCTCGACGCGAACGTCAGGCTTTCGCGCAAAGAAGGCCTGATCTGGCCCGAGCCTGTCTGGCAGTGCAGCATGGGGAAATTCGCCTATCCCCGCCGCGCGACCTACCGGTTTATCGACAAAGGCGGGTACGTGAAAATGGCGGAACTCTATCGCGGGTATCAGAAGGAACGCGGCATGCTCAAAACGCTCACCGAAAAGGCAAAAGAACGGCCTGTGCTCAACCGCCTGAAGGGTGGCGCGGTCCTGTGGGCGGAAGCAAGTGATGCAGGGTTCTTGAAGAAATGGCGCAATTTCGGCCTCACACGCGCGATTCTTGCCGTTGAATTTCCGGGGGGCGAGAATCGGCAGTGGGGTGATATGGGATACATCACG
The DNA here is from genome assembly GCA_027485995.1 of Verrucomicrobiaceae bacterium. Taxonomy (GTDB): domain Bacteria; phylum Verrucomicrobiota; class Verrucomicrobiia; order Verrucomicrobiales; family Akkermansiaceae; genus Luteolibacter. The sequence continues at coordinate 2,586 of JAIXPW010000075.1, read as the reverse complement.
CTCGGCTATGACAGTTACGGAGACATCTCCGAAGGCCCGCTTGGTTTTCAGTCGGATAACATTCAGGAAAACGGTCTCATGCTGCCCACCGGGGAAATGATGACCGGGTGGGCCACGAAGGATCCTGACGGGAATTTGGTCAAACAATACTATCTGCGTTCATCGTCCAAGTATCTCAACGCGGCAAAGGCCTATAGCCAGAGCCGCATCGTCGATGCGAATCGGAACGGTAACTTCATCGATGTGATGATGGCGGGCGGCCTCATGGAGGATCATCACCCGAAACACACCTTCGACCGCAAAACCGATCTCAAAAACAAGCGTGACGTTTTTCAATACTACCTGCAGAAAGGCTTGGTCATCGGCACGGAACACGGCAACGATTGGGGTGCAGATCTTGTGGACTATACCGAGGGCGGCTTGAGCGGATCGAATTGGTGGATCCCCGGGAAAAACACCAGTGGTTGGAATGCGGGGCATCTGCGGCCGCCGGTTTCACGGGATGATTTCAGTCCCGAATTCTTGAAATACGGCTTGCCGACCCAGCGAATCCCGTTCTGGGAGCTGGTCTATCATGACTGCGTGGCGACGACCTGGTATTGGGGAGACAGCGCAGGTTGGTTCTGGAAAGTCGCACCTGAGATCAAGACGATGAAAGACCGTATCACATTGCTTTATGGTGATATGCCCTTGCTTTGGAGCGAGGTCAAATTCGATTGGAAAAACGACAGCGCGGAACATCTGGAAACCTATTATCTCACGGTGCCATCAATGCGCGATAAATTCGGAGTTCAAATGACGTCGCATGAGTTTCTGACGGATGATCTTCAGGTGCAGAAGACCACCTTTGCCAACGGATCTGAAACGGTCGTGAATTTTGGCGAGAAGCCTTTTGAATACAAAGGCGAGCAATTGCCAAAAAATGGATTCTATTGCACGGGCACGAACCTCCAACAACGTCGAGTTTTGCGGGATGGCAAGGTGATCACATGGGTGAAGACAGATGAATTCTTCTACTGCGATTCGCCATCCCCGATCAAGGAACTGCCACTGTCAATTTCCGGCAGGATCGTATTGTTCAAGATGGACGACACCCAGTGGAACCTGGTGCTCACAGGTGCCGTGGGCGATTCGGTTGAATTGTCGAATGACGCGATCTCAAGCTACATCGGGAAAAAGAAATACAAGGTCGCTGAATTCGATGATGCCTGGAACAGGACAAAACCGCACGCCAACGATGGAATAACCGCAGTCTTTGGAAAAGACGTCTATGCCCTGACGGACTAAGCAGGCAATCCGGCCAGGGCAATACCGGTCGGAATTGTTGTCAAACTACCTAAATACCCCGAAATTGGTTTTGGCGCGCCGATGCCCCAATTGACCAAGGGCGGCAGCGTCTTCTGAAAAATGCCGCATTTTGATGATTTGCATAACTCCACATGAACGATCTCCATGCAGCGTCACTGCCTTTCCAACCGGTACTCGCGCTGGTCATCACCATGCCCGCGTCAAAGGAACACCATTGCTTGCAGCGCCTTGTGCTTGGATTTTCAAGTTCCATCGGGTTTCTTTTCACTTGATCGTTGATCCAAGTCTCCACTCCGCAATCACGAAATCCATGTGTTCTCTCTCCAGTCGGGTTCTTCTCGGCCTCACGCCACTTCTCCCCGGGCTTCAACTTCGTGTGAAGCTGCCTGGAGTCCTTATCCTTGCCGTGGCAGCCATCTTGGCAACGCCTGCTCCGATCCGCGCTGCGGAAGTGGAGGCCGCGCCGTCGCCCGCCAAGCCTGCGGTGCGCGAGGTTTCTCCTGGAGTTTTCGAGGTCGGCAAAGTGCGACTCGATCAAAAGGCGCGCAGTATTTCCTTTCCCGGAGTGTTGAAGATGAAGAGGGGGCTGCTGGAATACCTGCTAGTGAATCCGAAAGGCAGCGTCCACGAAAGCCTCCTCGTGACCGAGGTGGAGGCGAACGAGATCCACGTCGCCATGCTGCTGCTCGGTGCAAAAGGCGGGGGCGTCACCGCCGTCGCACCCCCGGAACGACTCGACGCGGATTACTTGCGCGCTGCACCGAAGCTTATGGGTGATTCTGTTCTCATCTCCGTGAAATGGAAGGAGAATGACGTGGATAAGAATGCACCGGTCGAGGACTGGCTGTTCAATGAGTCGGCCAAAAAAGAGATCGTGCACGGCCCATGGATTTACAATGGCTCGATATTTCACGAAGGGCGCTTTCTCGCGCAGTCCGAGGGCAATCTTGTCGCGCTGGTCACGAGTCCCACCGCCTTGGCCAACAATCCCCGCGAGGGCAAAGACAATGACCAGATGTGGAATGTGAATGGCGAGACGACCCCGGGGGTCGGCACGCCCGTCGAAATCATCTTCAAACTCGTCCCGCCGGAAGATGCCAATCCATCGAAACAATGACATGCTGGTCTATGAACCCTGATCCAGTCTCCGCTACTCACCCTCACGGGTGTCCGGTTGAATCGAATTTGAGAGTTTAGAATGCTTTCCTGATGAGAGGCTTAGGTTTGGAAATCGATGTGACGGATTTGAATCCCGGAGCGTCAGCTTGCAGGATGTGC
>JAIXPW010000194.1 GCA_027485995.1 Verrucomicrobiaceae bacterium | reverse complement strand
GTCGAGGCCGGAAAGCTGGAAGCCTTCGCCCTGCGTGCCGTCGCGCAGGGTCGTGTCGTAGAGGAAAACCGGTTTGGCGCTCATCGTGGGGCGCGGAGACTAGGGGGGGAAGTTTTGAGGTTCAAGTGTTCAGTTTCAAGGAATCCGGACTCTGGAGTCGGGCTTGAGTGGCCAGGGGTCAGGAAGGAATGACGAATGAGGAATTTCCGAATGACGAAGTTTTAGGTTCCAGGAGTCTCTGTCTGATCCCTGGCCCCTGAATCCTGACCCCTCAAGTCCTCAAAGCTTCGGCTTTGGAGGAGAGACCGGTGCCTCCCAGGCCAGGACACCGGTGAGCTGGGTTTCGCGCTTGAAGACCTTGTCTCCGGCGGTGGCGTAGAGGGTTTTGCGTTCCGGGCCGCCGAAGCAGAGGTTCGAGGGCGAGCGGACGCCGGAGGGCATCGGGAGGATGAGGTTCACTCGACCGGGCTGGTCACAGATCTGGACGCCGATCGCGGTGGCGACGAGGAGCCAGCCGTCTTTCGTCATCGTCATGCCGTCGGCCCCGCTGCGGGGATCCGGATCGGCGGGAGGAAGGTGGAGGTGGTGGTAGGGCTGGACGTTTGCCAGCGAGCCATCGGCCGTGCGGTTGGCCGACCACACATAACGCCCGCCCGGGTCGGCCACGTCGAGGCGCGACTGGTCGGGGGTCAGGGTCACGCCGTTGACGCCGCGGAAGGCATCGCTGCCGAGGACCTTTTCCTGGCCCGGGCGGATGATCCAAACGGCGTGCTTCGAGGGCTCGGTGGCGTAAATGGTGCCATCATGCGCGACGACGAGATCGTTGGCGTTGAGGTCCTTGGCGTGGACTTTTTCCTGCTTCGTGGCGAGGTCCCAGGAAACGATTTCCTTGCTCCCGGCACGGCAGCCGTAGAGCCGTCCATCGGGCCCGAAGGCGAGACCATTGGTGGCCTGGGTGTTTTCAAGAAAGACCGCGACTTTGCCATCGGCGCCTGCACGGAGGATCTGGTTTTTCGGGATATCGGTGAAAAAGATCGCGCCCTCAGGTCCCGGCACCGGTCCTTCCGTGAAGCCGTGTCCCTCGCTGACCAGCTCCCAGCCTTTTCCCGGAACGAGCATCTCCTTGGCCCTGCTACGACAAGCCTCGTAGTTCACCGCCACGGGCTTCGGGAAGTCCTTCCACAGCCAGCGCAAGACGTTCGGCATGATCGCGCCGCCATGTTGGTGGGAATGCGGACCGGTGCCCCACTCGTGGTTCACCTCGTAGCCGGAAAAGGTCAGGGCGCGCTCCATCGACTGATTGGCCATCCACCAGTCGCCGCAGTAGATGTTGTTGTCGTTCTCGCCGTCCTGCAGAAAGACCCGCAGCGGCTTGGGCTCAGTCTTGCGGACGAAGGTGGGAAACTCATCCCCCCCGCGCAGGCCGACGAAGGTGCCGATCATCGAGTAAACCCGGCGGAAGGCATCCGGGCGATACCAGGCGACATCAAAGGCGCAGATTCCGCCAGACGAAGCCCCGCAGATCGCGTGATGATCGGGATCCGGGCTGAGGTTGCGGGTTTTCGCGACCAATGGCAGCAGCTCGTCGGTCAGGAACTTGGCGTAGTCGCCGCTGAAGCTGTCATACTCGAAGCTGCGGTTGAAACGCGGCTGGGACTTGTCGTTCGGGGCATCGACCACTCCTGGATCCACGAAGACCCCGATGGTCACCGGCATTTCCTTCGCAGCGATCAGGTTGTCGAAGACGATCGGGATCTTGTTCGCGCCGTTCTCACTGACATAGCCGCCGCCATCGAGAAAGACCATCAGGCAGGCGGGCTTGGTGGCATCGTACTGGGCAGGCGTGTAGACCCAGTAGCTGCGCTTTGTGCCTGGATAAATCCGGCTGTTGTCCATGGAGAACTTTTCCACCGTGCCCTTCGGGACACCGTCGTGACGCTGCGAGGCGGGATCGACCGGATAGGGCCCTTCCGCGAGGGCGAGCGGCAGGGTGAAAAGGGAGGCTAGCAGGAGGGCTTTCATCGTGAGGAAAAGAGGACGGGCGGCGGGCGCTGGATCTTTCGGATTCGGGCCGCGGCGTGGTTCTCGTCTAGACAAAGTGACGCCTGAGGCCCAAAAGCGCGGGCATGAAGAAGCTGTTTCCGATGGAAGTCCCGAACCTCAAGCCGCCGCGCGTGGTCGAGGCAATCAAGCACGACATCCGGAAATACCTGAAACGCGAGCGCCGCAAGGCCTGTCCGGAAGGCATCGACTTCTGGGACTTCGACTGCCGCACCGGCACCACCGCCGACGAGGCCAAGCCAACGCATGTCGCCGACGTCAACGCCGCGATCGACACCGCCGCTTCCGAAAACTGGCCAACCCTCTACATCGAGATCCTCGCAAAACCCGGCCATCGCGCCAAAAAAGCCGTCGAACCCAAAGCCGAGCCCACACCCGATGAAGAGTAATCTCTTCCTCTTCCTTGGAACTTGGCCTTTGGCACTTGGAACTTACCCCCCAGGCGGCGTCCTGCCTTCCCCAAAGTATTTCTCACTGCGATACCGCAGCCAAACCCGCAGCACCTGCGGGACCTTCTCGCGCTCTTCGGGTGTGAGGGTTTCATAAAGTGCCATCGCCTTTTCCCGTTCGCCGCGACAGGCCCGGTTGTTGTGGGCGTCCCAATAGCTGCGCGCCACACGGATGCGGCGGCAGACCTCCTTGATCAAGGCGGCACCGGCAAGGGGCTTCGCGTTGGGCTTTTTCTTCGGCGGCACAGTCGACAGGATAGAGAGGCATCCTCCGCCGAAAAGCCTGCTTTCCGCCGCCGCGAGGTTCAGGTATTTCCCTGCCAGATGTCGTCGCCTTCCTCCCATCCCAACGATCCGCTGCATGGCATCACGCTGGAAACCATCGTGACCCAGCTCCAACAGCGTCACGGCTGGGCCGAGATGGGATATCGGATTCCGATCAAGTGCTTCCTCAACAACCCGAGCATCAAGTCCAGCCTGACCTTCCTGCGGAAAACCCCGTGGGCGCGACAGCGGGTTGAGGACTGGTTCACGCTCGAAGTCATCGAGGCCCGCGAGCGTGATCAGGCGTAAGCCGGCTCACATCGTGAAGGAATAGATGAAGATCCTGCCGTCGGGGGCGACGCCGAGCCAGCCGTTGACGCGCCCGGTCAGGTCCTTGGAGCTGAAGAACTCGAGTCCGCCAAACTCCGCCGCAGTCAGCCACCAGGATTGAGCCTTCTTTGGCATCACGAGCTTTGGAGGAGTGTTGTTGGACTCCAGAGGCTTAAGGGCCGCCCGCCAGGCAGGGAGGTTGGCGGGATCGACCTTCACGGCGCAGAAGCTGGCAATATCCGAAGGCCCCATGTTTCCATCCCCGGTTTTCTCCTGGAGGAAATTGCCGTCGACCAGTGGACCAGGCAGCAGAGAATGGTTGGAGAGGATTTTGGAAACGATCGCGACCCGCTCCGTCTGGGTGCCGGTGACTTCCTCGGCGGATTCAGCCGCCTTCTTTGGACTACAGGCTCCAAGCAGGCCGATCAGAAGCAGGCCGAATGTTTTCCTGGTGAGGTTCATGAGGTTGGTTTGCATGCGGATGAATTCAAACCCCGGTTTGTGCATCCAGGATGACTCCCGGATGAAATCGAGGTGAATGGAATGAGATGTCCACTCCGATTACTCCCCTCCTTCACTTCACCTGCCTGATTCCTTCGGGCAGCTCAATCTTGCTGACGACACTGCCATCCGCCTGCTTGTCGTGGCGAACATGGATCGGACCTTTTGGGGTCGGGTAAGTGCCCTCGACCCATTTCAAGCCTCCAAGATGCGGCTCGATCCGGACCTCCGCGCAACCCGGAGCCAGCGGCTGGACGCCGAGGACATTGCGGCTCAGCCACGCGGTCGGACCACCGGCCCAGCCATGGCAGAAGCTGTGACGGAAACCCTTGTAGCAAAACGCGCCGAAGTCGCCGTGCAGGTCCTTCTTTCCAGCCGGAACCATCTCGTCGATGCGACCTGCGTTCTTCGTCCAGTCGAGATCGAAGTCCTCCCAGAACGTGGTCGCGCCGAAGTCCAGCATCCC
>JAIXPW010000197.1 GCA_027485995.1 Verrucomicrobiaceae bacterium | reverse complement strand
GTTCATCCGTTCGAGAAAGTGCCTCTAAATGAGCTACTTGCGGAAACCGACCCCAGAAGTTTCATGAATCAGAATTCTAACCAATTGGATTTGTTCTAGTTACAACCGGACGCCCGTGGATTCTACTATTTTGCGTTTTATGTGCTGCACCACTATGCCGACCGAGAGTTCCGATACTCCGGGCTATTGGATCTGGTTAGATACTTGATTGCCAGGAAGCGCCAATGAATGATCTCGGGCGATTCAGGCCATTGGGGCCGATGATTCCGGGGTTCACTGGATTCTACTCCGCCGAGCCATTTGGCGATTGGTGGGCGCTGCTGGCCATCCTTTCTGGCGACTTGCTGATGAGGAGATTTTCATTTCACGCAGCTCATCTACCCCGAGGTTTAGAGTATGAGACAGGGATCTATAGGCACAACAAGTCGTGGCGCGCCAACCGGGCGTAAATGAAAGATTGAAATGCTCTGACAATCTCTCGCATCGCCAGACTGGAGCACGGTGTTTCCCTCCGCCACTCCGGAGGCCATTTCCGAACCCGATTTTGTGCTTGTATGGAGATCGGATTTCACCAACATTGTAGCAGCTATGTTTTGATAGCAGCTGACAAAGTTTACCCAAGCTCCAACTCCAGATGAATACTCAAAAATTATACCGTATCCTGGTAGCTGCGTTCTGTATTTTTGTCGTTTTCCTCGTAAGTCGGCTGAAGTTTGCAAAACCTGCCCTCCCAGAACAGGCCATCACGGCACCCGCTCTCCAGAACCCCTCACTCGACATCCGGCCCACACCAATCTCTGATCCGGTGCGAGAAGTCATCAGCACTGCGGCAATACCCCCTATCAAGGAAACACGACCTCATCCCAAGTCGGTCGACACTCCGAAAACTGAGGCACCAGACCCCGACGAGGAATTCATGAAGCGACTTGCTGCCGTTCCCCTCGAGCTCGCGAATCTAAGCGTCTACGTGGAAGTCGAATGCCGGATCAAAGCCAGCGAAAAAGAACGGGCCAAATTGATTTTCAAGGAAACCAAGAACGGAAAACACACCATTGCCTACGCAGTCAAACAGCCTTCGATGCAGGAAATTTCAAAAGTGCTGAAGCCCTATCAGATGTTCCTGGATCGACAGAGAAATCCAGCATCGAGACAATATGTGGACCAAAGGTTTCAGGATCTGGTTCGAAGCTACTCCATGACGGATGGGAAATACCGGCTTCTTTACACATCCATTCCTGATGGTCCAGGAGGAGGATCAGTGATGCAATATTCCTATGCGGCCTCCAGCGAGCAGGAATGCATGGACATCCTTCAACAGGAACTTGCTCCAAAGCCGCCAAGGGTAATCGGTGTTACCTATCAAGACCGGGACGGGCAATCGAGTTTGTCGCGCGCAGTGATGCGAAATCGCTGGAGAATGGACCACCTGGTTTCCGAAGACCTGCTGAGGCCTTTCTACGACACGGATAGTGATGGATTTTTTGGCCTCGTGCGCCCGGCTGCCACGCCATGATTCCAGTTGCCGGCTCGCCGCCCGATCGCCAACACCTCGAATACGGACGGGTCCGTCACAACTCCCTCAATTCCTGGACATCGCCCGTCCCGCGACGCCCAGGCCGCCACTTGCGCCCCCCCATGTTCATTCACCCTTCATGCCTCACTCCCTGCGCTCGCGAATCTTCCAAGTGGAGAAATCATAGATCCGCACCGCTTTCCCATCCTTGATCTCAAGTGGATCTTCGGGACGCTTTTGGGTGGTCCAGGGACTCTGGGAAGTCGGCCATGCCTTGTAATCGACCGCTTCCCCATTGATCCGGTCGCTTCCATCAAAGGTGCATTCCAAAGTTTCGCCGTGACGGCTTTGATACATGGCCGAGGTGGGCTTGTCGGATGTGACTTTCAGGGAAGCTTTCGTTAGCAGAAGTCCTCGGAACCTGGCCAACTGCTCTGCGGGGCTGGCTCCGGGAAAATCGGCGGGCAGCGCGGTCTCGATGGCGAGTGCACAGGAAGGAGCCTTCACGCGGAATTCCGAATCGCCCTCACGCGGCTTGGAGGCCGGGGCGTGGATGCCGGCCGCTGGATCCCATTGAAAGGGTTGTGAGGCGGTGACGGCGATCAGCACACTGCCATAGTGGAGATAGATCCGACCCGAGTCTGCGCTGTCGTTGATCATGGCGCGGTAGCCACCTGGAGCATATCCGAGGGCATAGGGGAACTGGTGCGTGGGTTCAATCTGGAACACAAAGAGCAGGCTGTCGCGCCCGAGGACCTCCTGCTCGGTCGCACGGACCCCGTGGGTGTGGTTGCCCATTTTTCCAGGCTCATCCTCGGAGGGATTGGTGATCCAGAGATGACTGCCCTTGGTGACGTCGGGTTCCTCCCACATCACCCCACAGGGATAACTCTGACCTTGCCATGGCTTTCCGCCGATCTTGGCCGAGCGGGAAAACATCGCATAACTTCGGTTGACATAGTGGTTGAGCGCCCAGCCATTGATGAGAGCCCGATAGAAGTAGGGTTTGGAACGCTGGGTGGCCGCGGCGACAATCCCATCGGGAATCCTGTAGGAACTGACAGCCGCCGCGGCGGCGGCTTTGGCATGGGAAAGCTCCGGAGTCACCCCGCCAAAGTAGAGCCATGGCAGGGTGGCTAGACCCCATGGCTGCTGGGATTCAGTGTCCGGATACGAGCGGGGCGCGAAGGTGGCCAGATGCCCGCGCAACCAGGCCGGTGCCAACTGGGCAAGGCAGGCTTCATAAGCGATCCGTGCCTGCGCCGCCATGACGGGATCCTTCGCGCAGTCGGCCAGCGAGAGCAGCGGCAGGACGTTCTGCGCGCCATAGGGCCGCGAGGCGAATTCACCCGGCCCTCCCTTCGCGCTGGCAGCGATGATATATTGAAGATACTTCTCCCCGGTGGGATCTCCCGCGCCGAAATGGGTGCCCCAGACTTGCCCGGGTGGAAGGGACTTGGATTTTCCGGTCATCTCGATGATGTAGGGATCCTTCTCCATGAAATAGGGGTCGGCATGGAAGGAGTCGGCTCCCCAGGCCTGGGTCGCCAGATAACGGGTCATGGCGGCCATGATCTTGTGATTGCTCGTCGAGAGCTTCGCATAGAAGACTCCGCCGGTGTAGATCTTGCGGTAGCGTTCCTTGGTCGCCGCATCGAGCAGCTTCTCGAACCGGATATAACAATCGATTCCCGGCCAGGCGATGAAGCCCGTGTTTCCACCATGCATCCAGCGGTTGATCTTGTTCCCGGGCACCAGCGGGTCCAGCCCCTTGTTCACCTCGATCAAGGCCTCCGCATTGCGCCCCAGAGCGAACAGGCACTCCGCCCTCATGAATCGATCGCTGCCATCTTGAGCACTGGCTTCAAGCACTGCACGCCGCCGGCCCTCGAAGGTCGCCAGGTCGACGGCTCCCTGCTTCGTCGGGGCGGGCTCTGCGGCAAACGCTGTCATAAGAGGCCATCCGCAGAGTAGCGGGATGATCAGGCGCAAAAGAAAGGGAGGCAAGTGGTTGGGGCCTTTCATGGGTCTGTTAGGTTGATTCGCTCATCGGAGGATGCTGCTCGTGAAGACTCTTGCAATGAAGTTGTCTGCACGGATTCAGATTGCTTCAAATAAGTCGTCAGAAGCGAAGTTCGAAGCCGCTGTCTGAAAATCCGCGATGTGCGACCATGAGGCCCCACACCGAACTCTCTTCCTTCTCCAGACGATTGAAATTGGCATGCATCACCCGTTGGCCTGACCGGATATCGAAAGCGTCCGCCCGGCTCAAGATCATTCATGTCATCCGACGCTGCTCGTTGGCTTTCGAAACAAGGTCTGCCCAAGCCCTTGAAACGCTCAATCGGCGTAGCAGCCTTTGCGTCCTCAATCTGCTGGTGCGGTGTATTCCGGCATGAGAGTCGTCCCGCTGCCCGTCCAGCGGAAACCGTTAGGAGCGCTAATGGGCGCGGTGACCGGCGGTTGCTTGAGGTTTGGCGCGTCGAACTCGAAGTCGGGCTGGGCCGGTGCCTGATCGTTGAAGGTCTGTGCGCCCAGGGCGACGCCACTCAGCCGGCCATGGGGATTGCGGACCACAAGCAAGCTGCTGGCGTCGGCTTTGAGGCCGAGGGCTTCAAGAACGAGGTGATCCGTCGCGGCCCGATAGGACACGGGCCGACCATCGGGAAGAACGGCGTCGAAGCCGCTCACGCCTGCGCCTGACTTGTCGGTCACATCGCGCACCCGCTCCAGTGCGCCTGGGCGCGGCACCATCAAGGTCACCAGAACTCGATCCCCCTGACTGCGCCAGTTTGCATGGACGGCTACGGCGGGAGTGTACATCCACTTTTCCCGGTCGGTCATGATGCCCACCCAGCCAAGAATGCGATGGTCGTCTCGCACGCCGAAGTAGCGTTCATAAGCCAGGTCAGGGACGCCGAACTGATTCAGGCTCAGATTTGGACCGGCAGACTGTTGTGTGGAGATCGTCTTATTAGCAGAATCGATCATCACCTCGTTCTCGGTAAACTCGGGGCCGACGCACCATGACTGGGTGAAGTCGTGAGGCTGCTTGGAGTGGACCCGGTCCGTCACCACCCAGCAACCGGCATCCCGCAGGAAATGCACCTGACGCCGATGGGTCACATCGGTAACCGGGGGCTTTGGCTGCCAATCCTTGCGCAGTTTTCGCTCACCCAGGGAAAGACCATCCGTTCGAAAGTCGCTGCCCTTGTAGGGGCCGGTCACCTCCGTTTCCATGAAGTCAAAGCGCGATGAGGAATGCCAACGCCAGGTGTTGAGCTTGGTGAAGTCACCGCTTATCTCCGCAGATGACATTCCGTCCACCACGATGGCATTCTGGCTCACGGCGGAACCCCAGTAAGTTGTCCATCCGCCGGTGCTGTCACGTTTGTCGTAAATCTGTCCCATGGGGCTGACGAGGAGGTTTCGTCCGTAGGCACTGAGTTGCAGCGCCCCGTCGATTGCTCGCCAGTGCCCCCAATTGGGACGCGTCTGTTTCATGAAAAGATAGAGGCTGTCGGGCCTCCATCCGTCGCGCTGCACGGCGTAGCCTCCGAAGGGCAGGACGATGGAGGTGAAGGCCGTGGAGGGCGGGCTGAGTTTCGCGGTTTTGCCGTATTTGTCCCAGACAGGATCGGTGCCGGTGCCGGGAATGAAACCATCGGGCCGCACCAGCGAGGGAATGACCCGTCCGCGAAACTCATTCAACCTCTCGAGTTTTGCCATCAGTGCGGGAGTTTGGTCTTCGATGGGAATGCGCTTGCGAACGAGGTTCAGGAGCGGACCGATGCCGTTGTTGAAATAGTTCAGCGACTGCTCCTTGTCGGACCCGTCCGGCAGACAGGTCGAAATGTTGGCCGGGATCGCCTCATCACGCCAACGCTGGGCGCTTTTCATCTCGGGCAAAAGGATCCCCCACTCCAACACGGCAGAGGCGAGACTGCGGAGCTGATTGCCTCCTGCTTTCTTGAGCCAGGGCAAGGCGGCCCCCATCTCAGCGGTGCCCATGCGCACCATGATCCCGGCCAGCGCCCGAGGATCCAGTTGATCCAGATGACCCGCATCGGCGGCTGTTTGCAGCACGCTGACGAAGCCGACCTGCATGGCGTAAAGGCGCATTCCAATCATCAGCGGACCCTTGATCCACCCCAGCGAGGGTATCCTCTCCGGGTTGCTTTTCTGGATCGCATCCCATTGGGCTGGCCAGTGCTCGCTGAAATCCACCCACGTCGCGCACCAACCGGCGAGATACTTCGGGTCGCGGGTCTTGCCATAGGCCTCGGCGTATTTGTTGACCCATTCCAGGTTGGAAATGTCGCGGCCGACATCGCGATACTCCGGCAGGGCGGCAAAGAAGTTGATTTCGCCCGGCTTGCCGATGTGGACGGTGTGCTTGGTATTGAAGTCGCCGTAGCGGATGGTCGTGGCATCGCCCGCCAGCAGTTCGTCGGCGCTGGCCGGCTGCCAGAGACTGTAGCCGAAGCGCCCGTTCCTCGGGAGCTTGCCCACGCGGTTGGCCAGCACTGCCCGGTATTCAATCATGGCCGCATTGAAATCGCCCGATTCCACTTTCTGTCGGACAGGCTCCATGCCCGGCCTGGTCAGATCCACGAGGCTGAAAAGCTTCTGATAGAGCGTATCGGCGTCCGGCTTGGTCGCTGGCGCAGCCGGAGGCGTCGAGGGTGCGACAGGGGGATCAGCCTGGAGTGAAACGCACAAGGCTGAGGCAACAAGCCATGCGTGAATGGGAAAGCAGTTGAGGCGTTTCATCGGATCACTTGGGAAGCTTCGTTTCAATGGGACGCATCGCCGCCTTGGGCACTGGGCGTCCGACATTGAAGGCTGCGAACTCCGAAATCGCGGGCGGTCCGGCCGCTTGGACGATCTGCAGCCTTAACTCGGTGGTCTTGATGGCGGGGAAAGGAATGATCTGGCGCGAGCCGATATGAGTTCCGGCAACGAGCGTGATCCAGCTATCCGCTCCCGTCCTGGCTTCGACTTTGAACTGGCGCACGCGCTCGCCCCCCCGGATGTCCTCGCGAAGCCGCACATGATCCACTGTCACGTTTTCCCCGAGCGGCAGCAGCACATCTCCCGTGGTTTCGGTCATGACGGCAGATGTGAATTTCAGCGGCGACCCGAAGCGCGTGCGGATTTCCTGACCAAACTCCGCGAGCCGTTTCATCTGAATCTCTGGCACCGCACCGTGGTCATCCGGCGTGATGTTCAGCAGCAGGATGGAACTGCGTCCCACAGATTGGTAATAGATGTCCATCAGGCGATTCAGACTCAGGACGCGCGCATCGCAGCCGGGAGTCCAGAACCACTTTGGGAAGAGAATCGAGACATCGCATTCCGCCGGAGCCCAGAGGTTGCCATCGGGCACACCTGCGCCCTTTGCGGGCAGATCGCTTTCCTTTCCATTCACGGTGCTCCAGCACGGATAAGCCGTCGTGCCATACTCCGAGCCCACCCAGCGGGTGGAGCCTTTGCGGCGTCCCAGAAAAGTGATCGCGTCCGGGGCGTGCTTGTCGAACAGATCGTTGACCGGAGTGGCGAGGCCACCATCGAACCAGACCTCGAAGAGGGGCCCGTAGTTGGTGAGAAGTTCGGTGAGCTGTTCGCGATAGTAGGCGTTCGCCTCGGCCTGTCGCGGGCCTGCCTTTCCTCCGTTGGCGATCCTGGCATGATCGTCGCGTGGACAAAGATAGACACCAAACTTCAGCCCGGCCTTGGAGCAGGCAGCCGCCAGGTCCCCCACCATGTCGCCCTTGCCGTCTTTCCAGGGTGAGGTCTTGAGCGAGTAGTCGGTGGTCTTGGTCTGCCATGCACAATACCCGCCGACGTGTTTCGCCACAAACACGACATACCCCGCCCCGCACGATTGGGCGGCCCGCACAATCTGCCCTGCGTCGAAGCGGTCGGGATTGATGCTCACGGCCGGCGTGTTGCCATTGTCGTTTTCCGAACCCTGGTAAACGCTCGGGCTCCAATGGACAAACAACCCGAACGCCATTTCCTGCAGCTCAAGCTGCGATTTCGTCGGCCGTGCCAAAGCGCCGGAAGCAGCCGTTTCGTTTGGCAGTGACAACGCTGTGGCGGGCAATGGCCCTGAAGCCGCATGCAGCGCAAACATCCAACAGACGAGGCGAAAAAGTGCGTGAGGATTCATGCGTTGGGTGGTTGCGTCGATGTCAGCGAGGATCGTCAAGGTTTCGCGACTTCAGGCGGTGTCGTCAAGGATGCCCATGTCTCACACACGCATTTCGGCCCATTCTCCGACACCGGGATCAGGAGCAAGGACCGGCAGCAGCGACATCGCCAGCCACGCAAGAACTTCATGAGCCAGATGAAGCCCCGCGATCAGGGCCATCAGAGCGAAGTCCTGGAGGGTGGAATGGATCGACTTCAGAGCCCCATCGCGCCCCAGGGGCTGGCTGGCTCGTTCCTGGGATAAGACATGAAAAGCAGAAGGGTGAATCCCACCATGGCCCGGCAAGGCCTGCGGGGTCCAACTCAATCAGGCGGCGCCCGAGCTCGGCCAGCGAAAAGCCCCTGCTTTCAGTCCCCTGCTTGATGCCCCCTGATGCATATCGCCACGCCAACGATCACGAGTTGCTTGGGAAACAGGATCAGGTGAAAGGGCCCATGCAGCACTGCTAAACCTTATGCGGCAAAAACAACGACAACCAAGGATTTCCTTTTGCCTATCAGTCCAGCTTTGAAAAATGAGAATGATCAGCTTCCATCAAACTCAACCACACATCATGCCTTATCATCCAGCAAATCAGAGGGCGGATCCATTGATCTTGAGAACACGGACGATCCAATCGTGATCTGCACCCACAGGAACCGGATTCAACCTCCCATTCTCAAAACATGCCCTGAACGCAAGAATGCCTTCTCACCACCCTCATCAACATTGCCTCGAACATCTTGAAGCGCTCTTGCAAAGCCCAAACCCAAACAGTGCCGCCCAAGCACCATCGGAATCGCTGCAATTGCTCCTCGCAGCTCTTCGGTCAGGGCTGGGCGGTCATCGACCGGCCTGCCAGTTGGAGCCAGCCTGGACGACGATCAGACACTCGGTCGCGTTGTTTGGATCGATCCGCCGCTCGGTCAACTTGGTGACCGGAATCACGCAGAGAAGCTCCGGCCAAGGCCTCATCCCTTGAGCGCACAGGTTGGAGCGGCCCATCAACCGAACGAAGAGCTGCCGGAGCAAGGTCGTGGCGAGCCTGATGCACACGAATGAGAATCCTCGCCAAGGTCCCAATCCGAGGGCAGGTGCGTTTGATACCTGCTTGCCTGAAACAATTTTCCCGACGAGGCAAAATAGTGCTTGCCAATCGATGTGGCATCTCAGAGCTTCCGCGCCCTCCCCCCCCGGAGAGCTACCCCTCTCCTCCATCTCCCCCCCGGAGGTCCCCCCCACCTCGAGATTGATATACATGATTCCGCGTCCATTCTTGAAGCTGTCGTTGGTGGCGTTCGCGCCATTCCTATTGAGTCGCCCTGCTGCCGCTGTTTCCACCATTTATGTGGGAATTGATCCGTCCAAGGTGTCATCTGCTAGCCCAGCGGGTGTCCAGACGCGATACAAGATTGATAACACGAACTGGGACATGATGTTGGGCAATGGCGTTGCCGTAGATTATACCAACATTATCACCACGAATGTCGGCAACCAAGCGTCGCTCTCGGCCCAGCAATTCACCTACACGGTCTCGAATGTCCTCGGGCAAGGAATCGTGTTCAGGTTGGATTCAGCCGCTACGATTGGAGTTGACCGCATCATCAGCTGGGGAAGCCCGGCTGGTCCGGCCAATGTGGCACTGAACTCCGCGAAGCTCGGTGGTTACGCCCCGCAGACCTTGCCATACAACGCGATTCATCTCTTCTCGCAGGCCACCTTTGCTGGAAGCAAGGTCGCCTTCTCCAATGTATTGTTCACCGTCTCCGATCCGACCATCATTCTGGAGGGTGCATTCGCCACTTCGGGCGAGGCGAACAACACCACTCCGGTGGTGGACAGCTATCTGGCTTACTTCAACAGCGACGGCACGAAAGGCGACCTTTCCAACGTTGCCTGGACGTTCAGCGCGGATGTGAAGATTACTTCAACAGGCAACTCCAAGGAAGGCGCGAAGTTCGAGATTACTGGAAAGTCGCTCGACTACACGCCACCGAGCCCGATCAGCCCGCTCGTCCCAGTGCCGGAACCGAGCACGGCGATCCTGGGACTGTTCGCCATGGGTGCCGGCGTTTTGGTCCGTCGCCGCCCATGTGCGAACGCCTGATCCTGGGGAAGCCAGTCAAGCGGCGCTTGGATGGGCCACCCTCGATCCATGTTGGATTTCCAATCTGATCGAGATACGCGTTGGCCCACCCACGGCCAGCAGGGTCGATTTCCGAGATGGTTTTCGAAGGAGCGGCACTGGCCTGCCTTGTTGGCCCACCTCGATCTCGCGTCTTCCTGCTGATGGCCAGAGATCTCTGAGAGTCGAGTGGTCAGGATCTGTTAGCCCAGGCTTTCTCACCGCTTAAGGTTCTGACGTCTCTCTCCCTGCCGGAGCATCGCCCTCCCCGCGATGACCAGAGCCTCGATTCCGAACAGCCCTTCACAAGATCGATAAGAGCCTCGGGGTTGAGTGGCTGCACTTCAGCGACCCACCGCGCCCCAGCGCACTGGCCGGCTCGTTCTTGGGATTGAACATGAAATCCAGAAAGGTGGGATCCCAACAAGGCCTGGCATGGCTTGGGGGAACAGCGTCAATCATGCTGAACCCTTTCTTCGAGAATGGCTCAACAGGCTGCTGAATCGAGTCCGCGAGACTCCGCAAGCCCCCTCCGCCAGCAGCAACACTTCTTTCATGCGCTCCTGAAAGTCCCTCCGGAACAAAATCCGAGATCCGGAATCCCCAATTCTTCCTGATATCAGCCCCGGCAGGTCGTCGGGGCGGACCGCGACCCGAAGGCCCTGATCGCAACAGCTTGCCCCAAGAAAATCGTTTTCAGATCAAGGATCTCAGTCATCCTAGATTCAGCTGGGTCCCAGCCGATAGGACACCACCAGATCCTACAGAAATAAACTTTGGGGCCAAGTAGATTGAATGACCACCATGCGCAAAGTCACAATCGCAGTGATGCTTGCCGCTGCAGCACAGGTGGGAGTCGCAGTGATAGACATCTTTGTTGGGCCTCGCGGCTTCCTGGGTGGATTTGATCGAGGCATGCAAGCCAGATACGAGAGAATTTCCGAGGGGGAGAGCAAGAAGCTGGTCGTTGATTCACTCGGGGAGCCGCTCGCCAAGAGCGATGAGTTCAACCTGCCTCAGAGACACGGTTTCGAGCATTTTTTTGACGCGGCGAAGAAGTCTCCAGCAGTGGAGTATTATCTTTGGGTCAACGGATCAAACTGGTTTTACTCCATCGGTTTCGACTCTACTGGCAGAGTGGTTATCAAGGGAGAGGGCAACTCCTAAGGCCTGACCTGCCTCAAGTTCCAGCCGTCATGATCACAACAATCTCAATCTCGTGTTCCACCCTCGCCCCCGGGTCAGGCGTAGGAGTAGTCGACGATCGTGCAAGAAAATGAGGTTCTTCCCGCGATTTAGTGGGTGGCCTCCGGTCGCAGGTCCAGGCGACCGCAGTAGAAGAGGATCCGGGTGCGATAGTTCGAGAACTTCCTGAAGCCTCTCGCTGCGGCCTTGATC
>JAIXPW010000104.1 GCA_027485995.1 Verrucomicrobiaceae bacterium | reverse complement strand
CACAGCCATCCCACGGTTTTTTTGAAGGAGGGAGGAAAGCGGGCTGGTGTTGATTTGAAATCCCTGCCACTCGGCAGGGTGTAATGAACAAACAAACACCAACCCGCAGCAATGTTGTCGTTCTCAAGCAATTGCTCAATCTCATTCCTCGCAGCTTGGTCAACCGCCATGCCCGCGAGTCCGGCGTGGAGGCCAAGGCGCGCACCTTCAGCGTGATGAGCCACCTCTTCGCGATGCTCTTCGCCCAGCTCTCCCATGCCGTCGGACTCAATGACGTCTGCGATTCCCTGCGTCTCAAAGCCGCCGCGCTGATGCGCATCGGCATCACCCCGCCCTCGCGCAACACACTTTCCCACGCCAACAAGGAACGTTCCTCAGACTTCATCGAGAAGCTGTTTTGGTCAGTGCTCGGCCATTTGCAGACCGCCAGCCCCTCCTTTGCCTCGGGCAGGAAAGGCAAGGGCCTCCTGCGGCGCTTCAAGATCAGGGTCCACGCCGTGGACTCCACCGTCATGCAGTTGGTGGCCAACTGCATGGACTGGGCCAAGCACCGGCGTCGCAAGGCCGCTGCCAAGATGCACCTGCGGCTTGATCTCCACAGCTTCCTGCCGTCCTTCGCCGTGGTGGACACCGCAGGCCATCACGACAACAAGCGTGCCCGTGAGGTCTGCGCCGGCATCGCAGCGGGCGAGGTGGTGGTCTTTGACAAGGCCTACGTGGACTTCCTTCATCTCTCCGACCTCGACGCCCGCGGCGTGTGGTGGGTCACCCGTGCCAAGGACAACATGAAATTTCGTGCCGTGAAGAACCTCACCAAGGGCCACGAAAACATCGTCAAGGACCAGCTCGTCGTGCTACAGGGCAGGCACAAGGGCCTCCATCTGCGGCGGGTCGAGGCCTGGGTCGAGGTGGAAGGTGCGTGGCGGCTGATGGTCTTCATCACCAACAACCATGCGTGGAGCCCGCGCAGCGTATGCGATCTCTACCGTCGGCGCTGGGATATCGAAGTGTTCTTCAAGCAGGTCAAACAGAGCCTCAAGCTTTCGGGCTTCCTCGGCCACAGCGCCAACGCGGTGCGCTGGCAGGTTTATGCGGCACTGCTGGTCTATGTGCTGCTGCGCTTCCAGGCGCACCTCGCGGAATGGGGTCACAGTTTCACTCGGCTCTTTGCGGTGACACGCTCGGCGCTGTGGGAGCGGCTCGACCTCGCGGCACTACTCAAATCCTATGGGACAGCATCGGGGCGATTCAAGGTGAGAGGATCGTTCAAGGACGCGTGGTTGCCGGGATTTGCGCAATCGGGCGGATGATATCATGGGACAGCATCGGCCAGTCATACCAAGGAAAGCACGACCATCGCCCGAAAAGTCGCAATCGCCATGCACTGAAAACACCCTCCAAGGCCTCGCTAAATCAAGGCCGGTGTGTCATCGCGCCCATCCTGTGGGATGGCTGTGAAATGACTTTTGCATTCATAGGAGGTGGCGGGGGATCCGGTATCATTATCCTAATTGGCCTAGTCTTTCTAGCTGCCATTTCGGCGGCCTCACTTGCAGGTAGCATTGCGTTCGCTTTTCAAATAAGACCAAGACTTGCCGTGTCCGGTCTTTTGCTCGCACTGGCATTTGGATTCTTTCCATGCAAGATGTACTTGGACTACAGCCGTTGGGCAGAGTACCAAAAGACTCGCAAGCGTGACTTTGATGTCACGGTCAATCTTTCTCCAGCAGGTGAGTATGTGGTCGCTGTGGATGGCACACCGAATCCCAGTGAGTTGATCCTGCTCCAAGGTGAGGTGACTTTTCAGATCAGTTTTCCGGATCTGAAGACCCTAAAAGGGCGATGCACCGAATTCCAGTCTCGGCGGATTGATGGAGGTTTCGGCTCTCTCGAATTGGGCCGGATCGACATTGATGCCGCTGATCGCTCTGCTTTTCTTGCCGACTTTGTTCCACCTCCAGCAGGTGCCAGATATGATGCGCAGACAGAAGATCTCACGATTTGGTTCCGCAGAGTGACTCCCGATTTCGAGTGGTTCACTGTTGCACGGAGAACCAACTGACTCCAGAAGAGCAACGACATTGCGAACAAGCCGCGACAGAGCAACCCCTACCAGCCGCCCAGTTCCGATGATTTTCCGTTTTTACAACCTCAACCCTGTGATCGACGCTCGCTCCCGCTGGTAGGGTTGCCTCCACTCTATCGTTCTACAAAAATAGGTTCACTGCCCCGAAAACGCCGGATTTCTTGAAAATCTGGAGGATCTTGGAAGCTCTGCGGGGCGCGGGGTTGGACCGAGGGTGGATCGGCCGGCGCGCGGTCAATCGACGGCGAGGAGAGGGAACGGCGGGAGTTGTGGCAGAAGCGACCATTTCCAATGGTGCCCAAGCAAGGTCGATTCCTACGGCGGGGGAAGTTCCAAGTTTGGAGAGGAAGTTGGCACCTCGTGACCCGGCATGAAAAAGCCGGTGACCCCCATGGCAGGGCGATCACCGGCTTTCGATTCAATCGAAGGAACTCAAGGGCGCGTCACGGTCACGGCCGGACTCCCTGCCTCGTTGCCGCTGCCGACGATCACGTAGACCTTGTAGCTGGCGGAGTCACCGGCTGTGGGCAGACCGGCGGTGGTCAGGAATTCACGGGGGGCGGCTGGAGCCAGGGTGGCGAGGATGGACTCGGCATCGGCATCATACTCCTCCGTCGGGCTCATCCGGATTTGGTAGCCCTCCAGATCTTCATCCTTGGAGGCGGTCCACGTGAGGCGGGCCTTTCCCTCCGCCGCGTCCCAGACGGCGGTCAGCGCGACCGGATCCGGCGTGCGCCCGGCCAGCGGGCGGAGACGGGGGATGGTGGTCACCAGTGGGTTCTCCGGAGCCAGCAGGGCCTCCACTGTGGGGCGGTAGCGACCCAGCACGGCCTCCGCCCGGACTTGCAGGGCATTGCGCTTTTCCCGCGCCACCCGCAAGGAGACCTCCTCGGACTTCAGCGCCTGCCACAGCGCTTCCAGCGCCGTCAGCTCCGCAACGAAGTCGCCAAAGTCCTTCCCGGAGGGCAGCACCACCGCCGGGCCGGCCCCATCGACCTTTTCCCAAACGTCCCTCACATCCCGCAGCGGATTGAGAAAGGCCTCCTGTCCGGCGGAAACCGACGGCAGTTCCGGCAGGGCCATGACATAGGGGGAGGCTCCCGGATACTCGGCACGCACCTTCCGCCCGAAGGATTGCGCATCATCCAGCAGCATCCGCTTGTCCAGCTTCACCTGGCTGCTCTTGATCTCCAAATGATTCAACACGGTCTGCACGACGCCCTGCGCCTGCGCCAACTCGGCCCGCAACGCCTGGCAAGCAGCCAGCGTCACACTCTCCGGTGCGGCCGCGGGTCCGACCTTCAACAACATCGGCCCGGAGGCCCCCAACTCGGTGTTCACCAAGGCCCAGTGGGCGGTGAATTCGTCAAGCGTTGGCATGTAACTGGATGGTCCTGATAATGACATGTCTGTGAGTTTTGGATTACACCCCCGATTACCTCATCCCAAGCGCCCCGATCAAGGCCAATTTCCACCTATCGGATTCCAATTTATCCACATCATTCCACTCATCTCTTCCATCTCCTTCATTCTCAACTGAAATGATTTCATTGAGTCGCTTGTCCGTATCCCATTGGCCTGTCTCCACCACCCTCCCTGGCAACTTCCCACCATGATTCCCCGTCCCTGCGCCATGAACCCAGAAATTTCCACCATGATCCGCCATCCCAACACCATTTCGAGTCATCCTGCCGTCATGAATCCAAAAAATACCAACATTTCCCATGATCCTGCCGCCATGAATCCAGAAAATACCCACATTTCCCAACGCCCCAGACCCGGATCCCTCCCCCCAGACCATTGAGATCTCCTGCGATTCCGAGTTTCCGGCGCATGGAGTGAAATTGCTGTGGTGGATAGAGCCTGCCTCCTCTTCCTCCCCGCCTTGCTACTAAGGGACAGTCAAGATGCCGGACAAGATGCCGTTGCGCCCATGATTGTGGCGCAGCCTCCGGCGAATGGCTCCGAAGGGGGAGCGGCAAGGAATCGGCCCGCCATGGGGAAGATCCCGGGGCCTGCCCACGTTTTCCCTTTCCCTCGGGAAGGCGCGTTGTCAGGCTGCGCGGCATCCTACCCCTATGAGTTCCGATTTTTCCCGCCCTGAATTGCCCGCCATGGGCATCGTATCCGGCCTGGCCGCTGAGGACCGCGCGCTGCTGAGCAACTACGGCGAGTTCCTTCCGCTCCAGCCCGGGCAGTCGGTCATCGCCGAAGGTCACGAGCAGGACTCGCTGTTCTATGTGATCTCAGGCGTGCTGCACGTTCACACCGACACCTCCAACCGCCGGGTGCTGATTGGACGGATCGAGTCGGGAGAGGCCTTTGGAGAGGTGAACCTGTTCGATCCTGGTGTGGCCAGCGCGTCGGTCACGGCACAGGAATTCACCCAGATCTGGAAAACCACGAGAGCGGACATCGAGTCCTTCGTGGCCGCCTATCCCCAGGCCGGAACACAGCTGATGGCCGGCATCATCACCCTGATGAGCCGCCGCCTGCGGACCATGATCGGTCGGATCGCCGCGAAGGAGATGGAAGCGGACTTCCACGAATTCTGGCACTGAGTGGACACATGCTCTCCGCCACTCTCATCGATGCTGCGGGCACCGCTCCGGGCTGGGCCTTCGGGGCGAAAATCCTGTTTGCGATGCTGATCGGGCATGCGCTGGCGGACTATCCACTGCAGGGGGCCTTCCTTGCGAGGGCCAAGGACCGTCACTCGGATTCCGGTGCGTTGTTCGGGGAGCAGAAGGCTCCGAGAGGCCTGTGGATCCATGCGCTGACGGCCCACTCGCTGGTGCATGCGGGGGTGGTGTGGCTGATCACCTCCTCCGTGCTGCTGGCGTTGGTGGAGCTGGCCCTGCATTGGCTCATCGACTTCGCCAAGTGCGAGGGCTGGACCGGTTTCCACATCGACCAGATGCTCCACGTCGTCTGCAAGATCGGCTACACGCTGGCGCTGGTTTACGCGGTGGTCTGAGAGGCCGCTTGAGAACCCCTGCTCCACCGTGATGAGCGGTAGAATCTCCGCAGAGTCGCAGAGAAAAGATGAGGTCGCTGAACCTGCATGATAGGAATTCCTCATCAAGCTCGGCGCACCCTCAGTGCCTTTCGGTAAGAAACCGTCGATCCTGATCACAAGCCCGATGGTTCGATCAACCCCTCAGTCGGATCGAACCTCTTCCGTTTCGAATTTCGTGCTTAGAGGCTGTCTTAAAAGTGGGTAATCCATTGAGAATTTAGAAAAGGAACCACAGATGAACGGGATGAACGCGGATGAAAGAGGGACTTCTTCTCGAAGAATGAACCCATTAATGCGTTT
>JAIXPW010000261.1 GCA_027485995.1 Verrucomicrobiaceae bacterium | reverse complement strand
CCCCAGGGGCCCTTGAAACCCTTGTCGGTGATGAAGCTGTCGAAGGTCCGGGCCAGCACGTGGGCCGGCTCGGGGTAGCCCATGAAGTAGAGCGCGAGGTCGATCATGTGCAGCAGGTCGATCACCGGACCGCCGCCGGAAAGCGCCTTGGTGGTGAACCAACCGCCGAAGCCCGGAATTCCGGTGCGGCGGATCCATTTCGCCTGCGCGGAGTTGATCGTGCCGACCACTCCACCATCGATGTAGGCCTTCATCGCCTGCGACTCGGGCCTGGCGCGGTTGTTGAAGTTGAACATCAACTTCTTCCCGGCCTTGTCCGCGGCGGCGATCATCTCGGCGACCTGCGCGGCACTGAGCGCCGGCGGCTTTTCGCAGAAGACGTGCTTGCCCGCGTTGAGGCACTGGATGGCGAGCGGGGCGTGGAACTTGTTCGGCACGATGATGCTGACCGCATCGAGCTCCGGGCTGCCCTCGAGCATGGCCTCGACCGACTCATAGGCCTTGGCGATTCCCCACTTCTCCGTGGCCTTGGCAGCCGCACCGGCCGCGGCGTCCGCGACGGCGATGATCTCGGCACCCGCCTGGCGGAAACCGGCTGCATGATACTGGAGCATGCCGCCTGCTCCGATGACTCCGACTTTGATGGACATGATGATTTGGAAAGGCTGTTAGAGTTACTGGTTCTTTTTGTCGAACGCGGCATCGAAGGCCAGCGTGCTGGGGGTGAAATCGACCTTGCGGACGAAAGCCGCCGCTTCGGTGCCGCCGTGGACGCGGTCCATGCGGATGTCCTCCCACTCGACCGACAGCGGTCCGCGGTAGCCGACGTCGTTCAGCGCGACAATGATGTCCTCGAACTTGATGTCGCCATGGCCCAGCGAGCGGAAGTCCCAGAACCGGCGGGCATCGCCGAAGTCGGTATGGCCTCCGAAGACGCCGACCGTGCCATCCCCGTGACCCCACCACACGTCCTTCATGTGGGCATGGAAAATGCGGCTGCCGAAGGTGCGGATGAACTTCACGTAGTCCACACCCTGATAGCCGAGGTGGGAGGGATCGTAGTTGAAACCGAAACGCTTGTGGCCCTTCACCGCATCGATCGCGCGCTGGGCGGAGGCGATGTCGAAGGCGATTTCGGTCGGGTGCACCTCAAGGGCGAAGTTCACATCCACCTTGTCGAAGGCGTCGAGGATCGGGGTGAAGCGCTTCGCAAAATCCTGGAAGCCCTTTTCATAATAGGCCTGGTTGGTCGGCGGGAAGGCATAGATCGAGTGCCAGATCGAGGAACCGGTGAAACCGTTCACGACCGCCGGGAAGTCATCTCCGCCCTTGCGGCCGGGCTTGGCATTGAAGAAGGCGCGGGCGGCCTTTCCAGTCGTGATCATCTTTTTCGCGGCGCGCTTGCGCACGCCTTCCGGGGAACCGTCATCCCACACGTCGGCGGGCAGGATCGACTTGTGGCGTTCGTCGATATTGTCGCAGATCGCCTGGCCGACGAGGTGGCTGGAAATGGCGAACGAAGTCAGTCCGTTGTCGGCCAGAAGCTCCCATTTTTCCTTCAGATAAGCCTTCGAGGACGCGGCGGCATCGACGTCGAAATGGTCGCCCCAGCAGGCGAGTTCGAGTCCATCATAGCCCATCGACTTCGCGAGCGGGGCCAGCTTTTCCAAGGGAAGGTCGGCCCACTGGCCGGTGAAGAGAGTGACAGGGCGTGACATGGTGAGTTGGTTGAGAATGGGTTGAGGCCACAGGCTAGAAGGTTCGCCAGCCGGGCCGGAAGCAAAAACGCGAAGAGATGCCCGACCCTTGCAAGGATTTCTCCACGCCCCACCCGATCAGGTGACCCGGACAAGACCTGCTTGGGGGAAGAATCGGATGGCAGCGGAGCCGCATGAAGTCGTTCAAATGCAGGCCGACGGAGCCATTAACGCCAACCCTCTCCAACGACCAAAAGCGCTCCTCATCGAAGGCTGATCGCGCTGTTCGAGGCATCGGAAGGTCAGGAATGGGTCAGCCCCGGTCCATCGCGGAGCTCCTCAGCCAAAAGCATTGGGAAACCACCCCTTCAGGTTTTCAGGCGCAAACCGCTCAGAAGGAGAAGGTAGAAGAAAGATTCACGCTTTGGATTGGCACTCCGCTATCATGAAATTCCGAGCGGAAAACGAGGCCGAGGCTGATGGCTTTGTTGAGACTGTAACCGGCCCCGAGGCTGATGAAAAAGAGATCGTTCCCAAGCCCGTCCGCTTCCGCACGCATGGGTCGAGCCCCTTTCGCAAACTTCGCGGTGATCGCCATCGGATCTTCACCGACCCCCGCGTTGAATCCAATCTGGCTCCAGACCGTGAGTCGGTCAGTCAGTTCTGCCTGCGCCAGCAAGGCCAGCTCGATGATCAATGCTTGATGGCTTGCATCGTGGATCGTCAAGGCGATCGGTGAACCCGTGGCGGCACCCGTCACCTCCCCGAATCGATCCGACGAAGACCAATCGTAGCGCAGCCTTGCCGACGAGATGATCCGGAATCGGTCTTGCTGATGCGCGATGCTCTCCAGACCAACGAAGAAATCAAAGGCACTGACATCGACTCCCGAAAAATGGACGCGCCCTGGAGACCAGCCAGCCGAGGTTGCTGACGCACTTTCCCGATATCCATCGAAGGAATAGCTCCCATATGACATACCGGAGGTCAGGAAAGTCCGGCTTTTCTGATCAAGCAACATGCCTCCGGTAACGCCGATGCCCACACCGGTGACACTGGCCTCTGCCAGCCCTCCCTCAACGGAACCGCTATCGACCGCGAGGTAGCAGGCAACCACATACTGATCGCCGTGACGAACCCTTGCGCCAGAGAGGAGGCCGAAACCCTCCATCGCCGCATCGGCGAAGTTCAAGGAGGTGTTCGACTTGCCATGGAAGAAATCCGCTGCCGCAATCAGCTCCCAGGTTAGAGAGGTCTGCGAGCTTGGGATCTGCTGTTTGCTGTCGACTCCGTTCGCGGAGTTGGAAATCACTGGCGGATTGGACAGTGCTGGGGCGGAAAGCGCACTGCGCTGATGGTTGCGGGTCGATTGGACGGAGTAATCCTGGAAACTGAGATAGACCTCCGGCGAAAGACGGTTGAGGAGTTGCGAGTCAAGTCCTCCCGGAACGAAGCTCGCGGAAAGCGCCCAGAGCAGATCCGGATTTCCAGGATCTGCGATTCCACTGGAGATATCGTAGCCAGACGACGCTCCATACACGTAGGAAATGTTTCTAACTCCCGGATCGGTTACGTCGTCATAGAGCGAAATCCAGGTTGAAGCCTGATTGTCAGTCTTACCGAACAGAGTTCCACCACCTGTATTCGTTGCGGCCAGAAGGGTGATTTCACCGCTTCCTGGATTGAAGAATACCGCTCCGTCCAGATCCTCGGCGAGCGAGCTGATTCCACCGGCATACGAATCCGCCGTCACAACCTGGATCGGCACAAAGGTGGCGGGACTTGAGGTGCCAAGCTTTTTGAGCTCCAACGTCCCTCCAAAGGTCGCCAATCCGCCCACCGCGACGTGATCATGCTGAAGTGAGCCAATATCAAGCTTGAGAACGCCGGCCGGAGACGTGGAGAAGTCTCCGGTCACCTGGAGCGAGCCAATGCTCCCGTCGCCGCCGGGTGCGATCACGGTGGAGTTTGTGAGATCTCCTCGCCAAGTTCCTGACCCAAGGCCAGAAGTTGTCAGCAATCCATAGTTCTGCGTTCCATTGGCAACGAGGGTGGCTCCCGTGGCGAGATCGAGATGCGTGGCAGTGGCGCCCAGTGTGCCGGTGTTGGTGAGGATGCCGCTACGGATGGAGATCAAGTCCGCCGAAGCGGATCCGCTAACAGACACAGAGCCACTTGAAATGAGATCCCCCGAAACAAGATGGCCCGCGATTGAGGATCCATTCCTTAGATCCGCATCGAGTGTGGTCAACACACCCGGGGCCGCTGCCAACGAGCCTGCATTTGATACATAGCTGGTGATCAGATCGGAGACCGTCAGCGTGAGTAATCCGGCGTTAGTCAAGGTGGCACCTGAGTGAAGCCCACCTTTTGTATCGATCAAAGAGGCTCCTGTGGAGATTCCGATCGAAAGATTGTTGGATGTACCGGACAAGGTGAGCGCCCCACCCGTCACGGAGAGACTTCCTCCCCCGATGGTGCCGGAGACCAGCACCGTGCCAGTGCTGGTGGTATTTCCTGAAAGGCTTCCGGAAACCGTTCCTCCATTGAGAGTCGCACTTGTGGCGGTGAGAGTGTCCGTGCCGGAAAGAGTCCCGCTACCGTTCTGAGTATAAGTATTGATCGTGTCGGCAGCATTCACCGTCAATTCTCCGGAGTTGGTGAGAATGGCAGAGGACGAGAGCCCGCCATTGGAATCAACCAGGGATGCTCCCGAGGATATGGAGACCGGGCTGTTCGTCGAAATGCCACTCAGGGTCAGGGTGCCAGCGGTCACCGAAAGCGAGCCGCCACCGATCGAGCCGGAAACCAGCACGGTGCTTGTGCTGCTGGTGTTACCGAGCAGGCTGCCGAAAACGGTTCCGCCGTTGAGAGTCGCTCCGGAGGTCGTGGTGAGTGAGGCAGATCCATCGAGAACGCCACTGCCATTCTGGTTGTAGCTGGCGATCGTTTCAGCCGCATTCACCGTCAACGTTCCGGCGTTGGTCACGATGGAAGACAATGAGAGCCCGCCATTGGAATCGATCAGGACCGCTCCCGAGGAAACTCCGACCGCACTGTTCGTCGAAAGACCAGTGAGGGTGAGCGTGCCACCTGTCACCGAAAGCGATCCTCCGCCAAGGCTTCCTGAGACCAACACGGTTCCGGTGCTTGTCGTGTTGCCGAACAGATTACCCGAAACCGTCCCACCATTGAGAGTTGCGCTGTTGGCAGTCAGGACATTCGTGCCAGCTAGAATGCCATTGCCGTTCTGCGTGTAGGTGGCGATGACCTCTGCAGCATTGACGGTGAGGGTGCCAGCGTTCGTGAGATCTGCGGCAGAGAACAGGCCTCCGTTGGAATCCATCAACGCGGCTCCCGAAGAGATGCCAATCGTGCTGTTGGTGGATGTGCCGGTGAGGGTGAGCGTGCCGCCCGTCACCGAAAGCGATCCTCCCCCAATGCTTCCTGAGACCAGAACGGTGCCTGTGCTCGTTGAATCTCCTAGGAGGTTTCCGGACACCGTCCCTCCATTGAGGGTGGCACCATTGCTGGCGCTCAGGGTTCCTGTGCCGTTGAGGGTGCCACTTCCGTTCTGAGTATAGATCTTAATCGTATCCGCTGTGCTGACAGTCAGTATTCCGGCATTCGTGAGGAGCGAGGAAGAATCAAGACCGCCTGTGGAGTCCAACAAGGTGGCAGTTGAAGCGATGGACACCGGAGTGTTTGTGGACGTACCAGTCAGGGTCATGGTCCCGCTGGAAACCGAGAGGAGCCCGCCACCCATCGTGCCTGAAACCAACACGCTGCCGGTGCTGGTGGTGTCGCCTAACAGATTTCCAGAAACCGTGCCGCCATTGAGGGTGGCCCCGTTGATGACCGTCAGAGTTGCCCCACCATTGAGAAGCCCGGAAGCATTCTGAGTGTAGGTCCTGATCGAGTCGGCGGCATTGACGGTCAGGGTTCCCGCATTGGTGACGTCGGCGCTGACATCCAGGCCGCCGTTGG